>CALLVW010000034.1:0-42815 GCA_938015835.1 uncultured Atopobium sp.
TTATTGGCCTCAAGCGAGTTGTCTACGAGCTCAAGAGGAGTATCGTTTATGTTCTTTATTTTGAGCACATGAGCTGCAATAGTTATGCCCTGAGCTCGCAAAATCTGGAGCGCTATTCCTCCCGCAATGCAGAGAGAGGCGGTTAGACGGGCGGAAAAATGTCCTCCACCCGTTTGCTTGTACGAGTCTCCCCATTTTGCCCAGGCAGAAAAATCGGCATGTCCTGGTCGTGGGACAAGCTTTGTAGCTGCGTAATCTTGTGGACGAACGTTTGTGTTAGGTAGCTCCGCCGTGAGCGGGGAGCCATCTAGAATGCCTTCTGCTGAAATTCCAGAGATAAACTGTGGATTGTCAGCCTCTTTACGCGGAGTATCCCACGGATGCGACGAGGATCTTCTTTGAAGGAATGTCTTGAGAGCTGCTAAGTCAACGGCAAAACCAGCAGGTAAACCTTCAATGGTGCAGCCGATTTTTGGAGCATGAGACTCGCCAAAAATAGATACTTTTACTGTTGTCCCAAAAGTTGAGGTCATCATTTATGACTCCATACTGTGGCAGACGCCACCAAGCTGCTTGAAGTGTTCAAAGAAGAGCGGATACGACTTATTGATTGCCTCGGCATGGGTGATTATGACAGGACCCGTTGCATACGAAGCCAAAATAGTTGCCATCATCACCATGCGATGATCATTACATGAGTCTACGATGCAGCTGACGGGCTGTTTTCCTCCCGTGATACTAAGTTCTGTTTGATCTTCAGAGAGCTCAACGATTACACCAAATGCCCTAAGTATGCTGCAGATACTTTGAACACGGTCGGACTCTTTAAGACGAAGGCGCTGAATATCGGTAAGCCTACTTGTTCCAGGGATAAACGCAGCTAATGCAGCAAGTACCGGTGCAAGATCGCACACCTCGGAGATGGAAATGGTAAACGGCCGCAGGTGATCCATCATACAAGCTGCACCTTTTTGCTGGCGAGAAACACGTGCACCCACAAGCGATAACGCGGCCAAGATAGCTCTATCTCCCTGGACACTTTGCATGGAGAGCCCTGTGACCTCTACGCCTTGCCCAATTGCTCCCGCGGCAAGCCATGGCGCAGCGTTTGACCAATCTCCTTCGATTGAATAAACGCCTGGACAAACGTAGTGTTGAGGTTTAATGGTATAGGTGGCATTCCTTGCATCAAATACAGTAGTAACGCCAAAGTCTTTCAATACGTGCTCTGTGATAGCCAGATAGTCTTTTGACTGGATGGACCCTGTAATTTGTACCGTTGAAGATTCATTTAACAAAGGTAATGACAGCAAAAGTCCAGAAATAAATTGAGATGAAATATCTCCTGGTAGCTCAAATAAACCGCCAATAAGTTTGCCCGAAACCTCAAGGGTCTTCTCGTCTTGCCAGCTAAAAGACATACCATGGGCAGAGAGTTCTGAGACAAGCGGCTTTAGGGGTCGAGAAAAGAGTCTTCCTTCTGCAGTAATTGTGGCGTTTACGTTTAGCGCGCCCAGAAGGGGGAGTAAAAACCTGAGTGTGGTGCCAGATTCTTTACAGTTAAGCTGTACGCTTTGAGGGCGATTTTGCTCTTTTGCAGGGACAACTCTAAATCCCTGTTTGGTTCTAGCGATAGTGGTGCCTAAAGCTTTAAGACAATCAACAGTTACTTGAAGGTCCTCTGAGATGTAAGGACAGGTAATGTTGGTAGTGACGTTTGCAAATGAAGCGCAGATGAGCGCGCGATGAGCGCATGATTTTGACGGGATGGCTTCTACCGTTCCAAACAAATCATGAGGAGTTATTGAAACATCCATTTTTCGCACGCTCCGTAACTAGTTGTTTAGTCTAAGAATACCGCAGTTGAGTGTCAGAGAAGGATATGGTTAAAATTGTTTGAAGATTAAAGGAGGAAGCAAGTGAATAAGCCTTTTAGTGCCGTAACTCAGGTTTTACGTGGTTATACGTACAATCAGGTTAAAGCTGTCGTTGAGGTTCTTGTTGATTCTCCTGTACACAACGTTGAAGTAACCATGAACACTCCTGAAGCTGCCTCGTTAATTCAGAAGCTGTCCAGTGAATATAGCTCTGATATCAATATTGGTGCTGGTACCGTGCTTACTCTTGAAAATCTGAGGATGGCTCATAAAGCTGGTGCTACGTTTGTTTTAGCACCAACACTTCTCTCTGAAGAGATGTTTGACTACTGCAAAGAGCATGAGATTTTGAGTGTTCCGGGAGCGTTCTCGCCAACAGAGATTGCACATGCATTTGCTCTTGGTGCAGATATTGTCAAAGTATTCCCCGCAAATGAGGTTAGTTATGGATACGCCAAAAAGGTATGCGAACCTTTAGGAAACTTACCGCTTATGGCAGTTGGTGGCGTTACAACAGATACTATTGCTGAAGTATTTGCTGGTGGATACGCCTATGTAGGAACTGCTAATGGCATCTTCAACAAAAACGATATCCTAGCTGAAGATAAAACTGCCTTAAAACAGTCAGTATGCAAGCTTGCAGAAGAGTTGGAGCGTCTAAGACGTTAGTCTTCTTTTGCTAGCTCAATCAGCTGTTTAAGTTCTGCAAATGACTTATGCTCAATACGTACATCACCAATGCCATAGATAAGCGCCATATCAATTGAATCTGCGTGGCTTTTCTTGTCATGAAGTGCTGCGCTGTAAAGTTCTTCCACAGTAAATGAAGTGCTGGTAGGAAGGTTATATGACTGCGTAAGTGTAATGATGTTCTCTGCGTCTTCAACAGAACAAAGACCAAGCTTGGAACAGGCTTTTGCCAACAGGGAAGTTCCGGCAGCCACACAGGAGCCGTGTCCAAGTTCAAAGTTGCTGAGCGTCTCAATAGCATGGCCAAGTGTATGGCCAAGATTGAGCAATTTTCTAGACCCTGCTTCTTTGAAGTCTGCTTCAACGATTGATTTTTTTATTTTGATACACGCTTGAATGAGTTCCTGCCTATGCGGCACGTCGATGACCTGCACAGGGTTTCTCGCCAGAGAGATTTTATTGAAGAGCTCATGTCCAGAAAGAACGCTATATTTAATAAGCTCTCCGCAGCTATCTTGCAAGAGGGGAGTCGGAATAGAGTTCAGCAGCTCAAGGTCAACAATAACGGCCTTGGGGTTATAGAAGGATCCAACCAGATTTTTTCCAAAGGGCAGGTCAATGGCAGTTTTTCCACCAATCGAGGAGTCAATCATTGCCAAAAGCGAGGTGGGAATGTGGACAAGTGCACAGCCGCGCATGTAGGTAGCTGCAACAAATCCTGCAAGATCGCCAATAACGCCTCCGCCAAGGGCCACGACAATGTCTTCTCGCGTAAAACGGTTTTCTGCAAGGATGCTTACCAGTTTTTGATATGACTCAAATGATTTTGCGTGCTCACCTGTAGGTACTGAGGCAGTTGTGACAGAAAAGCCAGCTGACTCTAACGAGGCGAGAAGTTCTGCGCCAAAGAGCTTGTTCAAATCTGGATGAGTGACTACAAGAATCTTTGAACCCGAGGTGCAGGAACGAATGAGCTTACCAGCCTGCGTAAGCAGGTAATGCCCTACATGAATTTGATATGAGTCGGATGTTAGGTCAACAGAAATAGTATTCATGAGCTCCTCATTTGCTGGTTGAATTCATTTTAGCATGGGAAAATACCAGAAGAAAATTACGCAAACCGTTACAAAAGGCAGTAAGTAGGCTGGGGTATACTTATGCACCATGACTCCGTAGCTCAGTGGATTAGAGCGTTTGCCTCCGGAGCAAAAGGTCGTGGGTTCGAAACCCACCGGGGTCACCACGTGTAAAAAACCGGCCATCACTGACTGGAGATTGTTTATATGTCATTGCAAGACACTGCAGGCAAGAATAGCAACCGTTTTGAAGAAACGTATGAAGGCTTGACATCAAAAGAAGTTGCAGAGAGAGTATCTGCAGGTAAAGTCAATACTAATACAGACGTCAAAACCAAATCTATTGCTCAGATTATTGCAGAGCACAGCTTTACGCTCTTTAACATAGTTAATGTTTTGATGGCGCTGCTTGTTGTTGTAACGGGACAGTACAGAAACGCACTGTTCATGAGCGTAGTTCTTGCAAACTTGGTCATTGGTATTGTGCAAGAGATTCGTGCAAAACGCATGATTGACCGACTGTCTCTTATGACAGCTCAGAGTGTTTGTGTAATTCGTGACGGAAAAGATACCTTTATCAAACCGGACGAGCTTGTCATCGATGATCTTGTGCGCTTGAAGACGGGCGATCAAATTCCTGCTGACAGTATTCTTGTATCAGAGCACGTGAGCGTTGACGAAAGCCTTCTAACTGGTGAGGCAGAGCCCGTGCAAAAGACCACGGGAGACGAGCTTCTCTCTGGTAGTTTTGTCGAGAGGGGCAGTCTTGTTGGTAGGGTATGCCGTGTAGGTCAGGAAGGCTATGCTGCGCGTATTAACGCAGAAGCTAAGTTTGTAAAAGAGATCAATTCAGAGATTCTTACCACCATTAAGTCGATTATTCGCGCAGGTTCCATTGGTTTGATTCCGCTGGGTATTGGTCTTTTTGTTCGTACCTATTTCATTGGTAACACCGATTTAAATGAAGCGCTTCTTTCGATGATTGCTGCTGTTATTGGTATGATTCCTCAAGGACTCGTTCTTCTCACCAGCTCGGTTCTTGCTATTGCAACCATTAGGCTTGGCCAGAAGAATGTTTTGGTTCAGCAGCAATACTGCATTGAAACGCTGGCACGCGTAGATACCCTTTGTTTGGACAAGACGGGCACTATCACCACGGGAAACATGGAAGTTGCTCGTGTTTTGGATGCATCGTTTACGCCAATTACTGAGGCTGCGGGTGCTCTGCAGGCGGCTGTAAACGTTGTCGGCGCAAACAAAGATGACGCTAACGATACGGCTACTGCAATCCTTGCGTACGCATCCAAGCAGGGGATTCAAAGCAAACGTCCTTCTCGCGTTGTGGCGTTTTCTTCCAAGAGAAAGTACTCTGGCTGCGTCACTGAGGACGGACAGGCATTTGTTATCGGTGCTGCCCAGTTTGTGCTTGGTCCCGAGGCAGCAGACGTTATTGCGTCGTCCGATGCGTTTGCGTCCATTGAACGCGTGCTGGTTGCCTGTAGCGTTGATGGATTTGACCAGAATGATACTTTCCAGGGAACTCCTCAGCTCCTAGGTTACGTAGTGCTTAGGGATCAGATTAGAGAGACTGCCCCACAAACCATTGCGTACTTCCTTGAGCAAGGCGTTGACCTGCGCGTTATTTCGGGCGATGACCCTCGTACCGTCTCCGCTATTGCTGAGCGCGCGGGAGTTCCTCATGCCGACGGTTGGGTAGATGCAACTACGCTGCACACAGAAGCAGATATTGCTGCAGCTGTCGAGAAGTACCACGTATTTGGTCGCGTTACGCCAGAGCAGAAGCGTGAGCTTGTTATTGCACTCCAGAATCTGGGCCACACCGTTGCCATGACCGGCGACGGTGTAAACGACATCCTGGCTCTGAGGCAGTCGGACTGCTCTATCTCTGTTGCTTCAGGTTCTGCAGCAGCTAGAAACGTTGCGGAGATTGTCCTGGCAGATAATGACTTTGCGCACATGCCAGAAGTTGTTGCTGAGGGTAGGCGCTCTATCAATAACCTTCAGCGCTCTGCTGCGCTCATTCTTGTTAAGACGGTTTACACTGCAGCGCTTGCACTCTATTGCATTATTGCGCCACCATATCCTTTTATTCCTGTTCAGATGTCACTTTTGTCTTTTGCAACCGTTGGCCTGCCATCGTTTGTGTTGGCGCTTGAGCCAAATCATGACCGCGTAAAGGGCAACTTCTTGGTCAACATTTTGCGCAAGTCACTGCCAGCTTCTATTGCGGTAACTATTACGCTTGCACTCCTTATGACTGCAGGTCATCTGTTTAAGCTGAATCTGTCTCAGGTATCTACGATGGCGCTTATCACCACTGCAACAGTTGGCTTCGCGCTGCTTAGAAGAATCTCTTTGCCGCTTACCAAGCTTCGCATTGCACTTCTTGTTGTATGCATTGCCATTGTTGTTGGCGGTTGTACGGTGGCGCAGGACTTCTTCCGTATTGCACCGCTCACCCCACGCATCTTGCCATACTTGGCAATTTGTCTGGTGATTTCCGTTATCATCTTCAACAGAATTTCCGAGCGTTACATTCACAACTATGCAAAGGATCGATTCTTTGACCTGGTTGTGAGATTAATGGGAGGAAAGTCAACTTATAGCTCTTCTGCTGATACAAACGATTAAACTGAAGCACAAGCAAAGAGTTGTGGAGGGTGTATGCGTTGTCCAAACTGTGGATCTGAGGTCGATGAAGGGGCTTTAACCTGCCCTCATTGTCAGATTGATCTAAGTTTGACCCAAAGGATTCCTGTTACTCAAGCTCACTGGTGCCCTCATTGCGGCGCCTTGGTGCCCGCTGCCGCAGAAAGCTGCCCCAAGTGTGGCCTTCCTTTGCCACAGGCAGTGCCTGCTGCCCGTCCAGCTCGAGCCATCAGGCCCACACGCAACATCAAGCTTCCAGAGATTGACACCGCTTCAGTACCTGGCGAGAAGACCGATCCGCTCGTAGACGCAGAGTATGATGCATCCTCTTCTGTCTCAGCAGATCCCACTGTTTTGCAACAAACGCCAGCCGACAACGCTGACCCAGACACTACCAGCGCGTTTGCTTCGGTAAGTCGCAGGCCAGCTCCTCGCTTTGAGTCTGCAATCCCTTCCGAGCCTTCAAAAGAGAACCTCCCTGAAGCAGAGGGAATCCCGCGTACGCGCGTTATTCTGCTTTCAGCACTTCTTGTTACCTCGCTGGTAGTAGCTGCAATCTTTGTCATCACGCACCCGTGGGACCCTCAGGCAACCGACAATCGCGCAAAGGTTGAGGCGCCAGTCTCATCTACTCCTACCACCACTCCTGTTACGCACCTTACGGGTCAAGACACCAGTGCAACTCAGCAAAATACAAGTTCGGATGCTGTTTTTGACGCACTTGATAGTGATTATCAGAAGCTTGGAGACCTCTCAAAGCGTCTTGATGATAACGAGAAAACCTTTGATCAGCTTGCTATTACGGGCTCTGATCAGGAGCGCGCTGATGCTCAACAGGAAGCAGAGCAGATTTCGCTGGATATTAGTAATGTTATTTCTGACCTTTCTAGTCTTGATGACTCCAACGGAAACTATCGTCAGACTATTGAAAATCTCACCAAACTGGGTAACTGGCTTCGTAATCGCTCCGATGCTTTGAGTGAGGGATGGAAGCGCTCAGTTACTTCTAACAATCTTTCTCAGGATAAAGACAACATCTTGGCGCCAGTTGATAACATCAGAGACTCCAGCGGCTCCAGCTCATACCAGAAACTTTTTGATGAAAATTACGTGAATTGGAAGCCACAAAAGCAGTAAATCTCTACCGTTCAGCTGCTTTAATTTCAAAAATCTCATCATACTGGTAAAATAATTAGGTTAGAAAAGATGTTCTTTATTACTAAGGGTTTCTCGCGTGTTTTCTTCTCTTAGATGTAAAGAAGCTTGGAGGAATTATGTTTGGACTTGATCCATTGTATACACCAGAGCGTCAGGTTACTGGTACTGAGGTCGCCGTCTTTGATACCAACAAGGGAATCATTAAGGTTCAGCTTGACGGTAAAGGCGCACCTATTCATGTGGCAAACTTCTGCGAGCTTGCAGAGTCTGGCTTCTATGACGATACCAAGTTCCACCGTCTTGTCCCTGGCTTTGTTCTTCAGGGTGGGGACCCAAACACTCGTGAGATGAGTGTTGAGGATGTTGTCTTTGGAAACCCTGGTCCTGACGGAATTCCTGGTACTGGTGGTCCTGGTTATCGCATCAAAGAGGAGTTCAGCACAAATCCTAACAACTCCCACGTTGACGGTGCCCTTGCTATGGCTCGTTCTCAAGATCCAAACTCCGCAGGTTCTCAGTTCTATTTCTGTCTTGGTCCACAGCATGGCTTGGATTCTGGATACACCGTATTTGGCACAACTATCGAGGGAATGGATGTCATTTCCCAGTTAAAGGTTGGCGATATCATCAATTCCATTAGAATTGAAAACGCTTAAAGCCAAGTCGCACAGACTCTTGGAGGATATTGTGAATCAACAGGCATTTGAGTTAGGTAAATCTGCATATGATCAGGGCGACTGGTTTGTAGCTATCAGTCAGTTTGATGTGGCTAAAGAGCCAGGCGAGGTAAACGGGCAGATTGACCACCTTCTTGGAAACGCTTATATGAAGCTTGGACAGTTTGATTCCGCAGCTTCTGCTTACAAGTCCGCTCTTGCTGACGCTTCCTACGGCAAGGTTGGCGCTCTCTCTACTAATCAGGGTCGCGCACTTCTGGCTGCTGGTAGGGTACAGGAGGCTATTGCTGCCCTTACTAACGCTGTCCAGGACGCCTCTTACGCAACTCCTTATAAGGCACAGCTTGCTCTTGGTTCTGCATACGAGAAGATCGGTGATATTCGCAACGCCGGCATTGCTTACAGAAACGCTGCAGTTGACGAGAAGAACCCTAATCCTTCATCAGCACTTTGCAGCCTAGGCGCATGCTTCATGGGTCTGAACAGGCCTGTTGATGCTGTTGAGGCATATCGTACCGCTCTTGATTTTGCTAATCCTCTGGATAATTCCAATAAGATTTATGCAGATCTTGGTCTTGCATACGTTGCAGCAAATCGCATGTCTGAGGCAGTTGATGCATTCACTCACGCCACTGCAGACGGCAGCTTTGTTCTGTCTAATCAGCAGCAGTCTGCTTTTGATGCAGCTCGCAAGGCTATTACTGCAATGGCTTCTGGCAAGCCATCTGAGACTGATGCCTTCCTTCAGGCAGCTGGCTATGGTGCCTACGATCCACTGGATCCTACAGGTATGTCCGGCGAGCTCATCCCTTCTGCAGAAGATACTGGCTTCTTCCAGATTACTGAGCAGGAGATTATTGAGCAGGATAAGAAGGACAAGAAGATTAGGCGTAAGCATCGCCATACCGGCCTTAAGGTCTTCATCACTATTCTTATTTTGCTTATCTTAGCTGTTGGTGGCGCTGGTTATGCTTACTATCGTGGCTATGGATGGCCAACCCAACAGTCTGTTGTTCAGGATATTTTCAACGCTAAGGCACAGGGCACCGATATTGGTCGCTATGTCTCTAGCTCTGTCTCTAGCACAACGCTTCAGCAGATTTCCAACAGCCTGCCAACAAGCTCCGCTGTTACCATCAACGGTGTTGACCAGAGCATGACTCACTCTACAGTTAATGCTTCTGTCAGTCTTTCTAATGGCGGCAACGTTGACTACACCATTGAGCTTGTCCGTGATGGTATTGGCTGGAAGGTTGCAAGCGTTACCACTTCATACGTAAGCCAGAATAACCAGAACTCCGGCACAACTTCTGGTACTAACGGCTCTAATTCGGGAACTACCTCTGGAACTAATGGATCTAACTCCTCAAATTCCTCTAATAGTTCCTCCAGCTCTTCAAAGTCTGGTAACTAGTACTAAACTGTTTTAACCGTTCTTTCTGCAGGATAATTACGCACACGCGTAGCACGTTTGATTGGATATCATGTCTATCTTCGATTCGCTCTTCGGAGAATATGGCGGAGACCTAGCCATCGATTTGGGAACTGCAAACACCCTTGTTGCAGTTCGTGGTCAGGGTATTGTCATCAATGAGCCATCGGTTGTTGCAATCGATAAAAGCGAGAGCCGCGTTCTGGCCGTTGGCGCTGATGCAAAGCGCATGATTGGCCGTACCCCTGGCTCCATCATTGCTGAGCGCCCTCTTAAAGACGGCGTCATTGCAGACTTTGATGTTACTGAGGTTATGCTTCGTTACTTCATCGAGAAGGCACGTGAGCGCAAATATCCTTGGTCACCACGCCCACGCGTAGTTGTTTGCGTTCCTTCTGGCGTTACATCTGTCGAGAAACGCGCTGTTTTTGAAGCAACTATTCAGGCAGGCGCTCGCCAGGCATTCTTGATTGAAGAGCCTATGGCTGCAGCTATTGGTGCAGACCTTCCAATTGAGGATCCTACAGGTTCTATGGTTGTAGACATCGGTGGCGGCACTACCGAGGTTGCCGTTATCTCCATGGGCGGTATTGTTGTCTCGCAGTCCATCAGAACTGCAGGTGACGAGTTTGATCAAACTATTCTTGAGCATGTTCGTGATGCTTACAACCTCTCTATTGGTGAGCGTACCGCAGAAGATATCAAGATTAAGGTTGGCTCAGCAGCTCCTCTTGCAGAAGAGCTTGACGTTGAGGTAAACGGTCGTGACGTCATGAGTGGTCTTCCAAAGACTGTTCGTATTGAGTCAGAAGAGATTCGTCGTGCCCTTGATCGTCCTCTTGACGAGGTCACCAAGGCTGTCAAAGATGCGCTTGATGTGACTCCACCAGATCTTGCCTCTGATCTTATGTACTACGGTATTTTGCTTACCGGTGGCGGCGGAATGCTTCGCGGTCTTGATCAAAGACTTCGTGAAGAGACTGGCGTTCCCGTTAACGTAAGCCCAACCGCGTTAGAAAATGTTGTTACCGGTTGTGCAAAGGTTCTTGAGGCTAACGCATTGTCCGGTGGATTTGTTCAGAGTGCAGGCCAATAAATATGCCATTGTCTCATCAGATTCAGGGTGCTTCAACAGGCCTTGGATCTAACAATAATAAGCATACGGGTGGCCGTAGTTTTATTATTCTTTCGCTGCTTTCAATTGTGTTATTGACGGTCAGCGCTCGTATGGGTACAGAAGGACCGCTCGAGATGGTTCGAGGTGGGTTCTCTACTATTACCATGCCTTTTAGAATGGCGGGTTCTGCTATTGCCATGCCTTTCCAGGGCATTGGTAACATTTTTAGTAACTTAACAGCAGACCAGCAAACGCTTTCTGACCTCAAGGCAGAAAATGAGCAGTTGCGTTCAAGAAATGCAGAGCTAGAAGAGACAAATCAGTCCACGCAGCGTCTGCAGGGTCTTCTCGACCTCAAAAATACCTATAACCTGCAGTCCACAGGAGCTCGTGTTATCTCTGGTTCTACTGACTCGTTCAATAACACCATCGTGATCGACAAAGGAACTTCGTCCGGGCTGGCTGTTGGCATGCCTGTTGTTGATAGCGGTGGCGTTATCGGCCAGATTATTGAGTGTGGTCCTACAACCTCTACCGTTCGTCTTATCACTGACGAGAAGAGCGGTGTGGCTGCTATGGTTCAAAGTAGTAGAGCTCAAGGCATGCTTATGGGTTCTGCGTCAAGACAGATTACTCTTAACCTCATCAACACCAACCAGAAGGTTGCCGTAGGCGATACAGTTGTTACCAGCGGTCTTGGTGGCGTATTCCCTAAGGGCCTTCCTCTGGGTAAAGTTACCAGCGTCGAAGCTGCTCCAGGATCGCTCTATTACACCATTGTTATTGAGCCTTATGGAAATGTCAGTACTAATGAAGAGGTAATGGTTATCACGTCTCTTTCTGAGGAGCAAAAAGCTACCGCAGATGATATTGCAGAGGCAGATAAGCAAAACACTCCAACAGCAACTAATTCTGACAGTAAGGATAAAGACTCCAAAGACGGATCTTCGGGTTCTTCATCAAGCAACTCTTCTGGCAGCGGCACTACAAACAACACAACAAATTCTCAGCAAAATGCAACGGTTGCTGCTCCAACGGGTAATACACAACATAACAGCGGAAGAACAGATTAAGGGGGATGTATGCAGGTTTCTGATAGAAATAAAAACACACGCAGCATCACCGTTCTTGCTGTTGTTTGCTTCATTCTGCAAATTATGCTTACCCCACAGGTTTCTTTTGGTGGGGGAGTCATCAATTTTGCACTGATTTTCTCGGCTGCTATTGCCCTGAGATATGGTGGTAAAACTGGCGTAATAAGCGGCTTTATTGCAGGTCTAATCTATGATCTGACTTCTGCCAACCCCATTGGTCTCATGGCACTCTTGCTTGTGGTGAGCTCTTATTTCATGGGCCAAGAGGTTAGAGACAGAGTTTCTGGCAATTTTGGCACCTCTATGGGTTTTGTGGCGCTTCAGACCTTTTGCGTTACCTTTATGTACCAGCTCATCAACTCTTTGATTGGCTCTGGCGGCAACTTCTTTGAGGGACTGCTGTTTAAGTCTTTCCCCACCATGCTGTTCACTCTTTTGGCGGCTCTACCTGTTTTCTATGTGCTTTCTCATTCCCAAAGATCTCACTCTTCTTTGGGTGGAACAACGCTCTATCGCGGATCTCACCGAGCTCCACAGCGCCTTAAATAAGGGGATAGTATGAATTTCACCCTTGTTATCCTTGCTTGTTGCGCTGTCGCAGCAATTGGTTTGATCATCGTATACCTGACCTTTGGTAGAAAAGATTCGCCATTTACCTTTGATATTGGTGGTGGCGCGCCTAAGGCTTCCGGCGGCTCTGATGGCTCTGCCGAGAAGACACTCTCGTCCAGGCTTATCGGTTTTGCCATTGCTGTCGGTGGCATGTTTGCCGTGCTTATTGGTCGTCTTTGGACTATGCAGCTCTTATCGTCAGCTGACTATACTGAGCAAGCAGAGCGCAACCGTACACGAACGGTTACAACCGCAGCTCCTCGTGGTCGTATTTTGGACAGAAACGGCGTGGAGATTGTTACTAACAGGCCAAGTCCAACGGTAGTAGCACGAGCAGACGTTGCAGAAGACTACGTTAAACTGCAGATTCTTGCCAATCTTTTGGGCATGCCCATGCTGGCGGTGCGCAGAAAAATTATGGATACTTCCGATGGCGCTCAGGCGCTTCGTACCGTTTCTGTAGACGTATCCAGGCGCGTAGTTGCCTACATTTACGCTCACGGCGCTTTGCTTGATGGTGTTTCAATTGAGGAGCGTACGCAGCGCGCCTATCCAAACGGATCCCTTGCAGCTCATGTAGTTGGCTATACTGGCACTGTTACGCAAGAGCAGCTAGAAAGTAGTAAAACTGCAGATGGCGGCTTTGTGTATGCCCATGGCGATATCGTGGGTCAAACGGGTGTTGAGTATCAGTACGAGTCTGCACTTCAGGGCGTTCGTGGAGAACAGACGGTTTACGTTGACGCCGCAGGTAACGTATTGTCGCACTCAACGTCCATTGCTCCTCAGAGTGGCTCAGACGTTGTCTTAACTATTGACGCTAACATTCAAAAAGCTGCAGAAGCATCACTTGTCAGTGTTATCAACACAGTTAGATCACAAGACTTCCAAGGTCGTAGTGCAAGCGTGGTGGCGCTTGATTGTACTAACGGCGAAGTTATTGCTATGGCAAGCTATCCAACGTATTCTCCTTCAATGTTTGTTGGTGGTATTGCTAGCTCTGACTGGGACACGCTTTCTTCTGAAGAGGCAAACTACCCGCTGATGAACCGTGCTATTGCCGGCCAGTATCCATCTGGTTCTACTATTAAGGCACTTACTACCTTTGCTGGACTCAAGTACGGCATTTGCGATGGAAATTCCAGCTGGTATTGCACAGGTTTTTGGACAGGATTTGGCGAGCAATACGGTATGCATTGCTGGCTGCTTTCTGGACACGGCACCGTTAACCTCATTACCGGTATCACTAACTCTTGCGACATTGTCTTTTATGAGATTGGTAAGGGCTTCTTCTACAACAACGATCATCCCGAGGGCATGCAGGAGACATTCCGTGCCTTTGGACTTGGTGCTCTTTCTGGCATTGACCTTCCAGAAGAGGCGTCTGGTCGCGTTCCAGATGCAGAGTGGAAGTGGAATTACTTTACCAGCTCGCCTGATGATGCTCGTAAGTGGCAGGGTGGTGACAACTGTAACCTTGCTATTGGTCAGGGCGACTTGTTGGTTACCTGTCTTCAGATGGCAAATGCGTACTGTGGTATTGCAAACAGAGGTCCAATTTATAAGCCACATGTTCTGAAGAGCATTAACGCCAGAAACGGTAACGGCTCTGTTATTGAGTACAAAAACGAGGTCATTCTGTCGCCAGAAGAAAAAGATGAACACCGAGACATTGTTGCTCGTGGTCTTTACGGCGTCGTCTATGAGGAGTCCGCTTCTCAGACTATCCACTGGACCAACCTTGATGTCACGGTTAATGGCAAGACGGGTACTGCTGAGCAGCAGTCTATTGGCGAGCCAGTTGGTTGGTTTGTTGGCTACGCACCTGCTGATAAGCCTAAGTATGTTGTTGCCGCCAACCTTGACTGTGCGCCTTCTGGTGCAGGTTCTGGTATGTATATTGTTCGAGACGTCTTTGGCGCAATTTATAATCAGCCAGACAATGTTGGTAGGTAAGGAGGCGAGAAACCCATGGCACTTGATTCATCTGCAGTTACAAAACAGAGAATGAGCTCTCCCTTTAGAAGGCGTGGAGGTATTCCTTCAGGCGGTCTTGCTAAGAAAGAGAGACTTACTGGTAAGAATGTCCTGAACAATCTTTATCTAGCGCAGCTTGTTCCCGCGGCACTTCTCGTCCTCATCGGTATTGTGGTTATTTGGACCGCATCGATGAACATTGCCGAAGCCAGTTTTCCTAGGCACCTTCTGGGTATTGGCCTGGGCCTTGTTTTTGCCACGCTTATGTGGCGCTATGACTATAGAGCACTAGCAAATATGACAAACGTGCTGCTTGTTGGTGTTGTTGTATTGATGATTTTGCCTAAGGTCCCAGGTTTTGGTGTCTCCGTCAAGGGTATGACTGGTTGGGTTAATATCCCATTTGTTGGCTTTAGATTTCAGCCGTCTGAGCTGGGAAAGATTGTCACAATCTTCCTTATGGCTTCAGTGTGCGCTCAGTATAACGGCAAGGTAGAAACACTTAGGGACTATGTAAAGCTTTGTGGAACGCTGATGGTTCCCTTTGGCTCCATTATGCTTTTGCCTGACCTGGGAACAGGCCTGATTATTTTGGTTATCGGAGCTACTATCATCATTTGCTCTGGCGCAAAACGTTCTTGGATTCTTGTAACCGTTCTGCTGCTTGTTGCCGTTGTAGCTCTTGTTGTTGTGACCTCTATGATTCCTGGTATTCCTCACATCCTTAAGGAGTATCAGATGAAGCGTCTTACCGTCTTTTTGGATCCATCCGTTGATCCGTCAGGAGATGGCTATAACCTGCAGCAGGCAAAGATTGCCGTAGGCTCAGGCGGATTTATTGGAAAAGGACCAGGTAACGCTACGCAGGCAAGTGGTCGATTCTTGCCTGAGGCACACACAGACTTTGTTTTTGCGCTTTTCTCGGAAGAGTTTGGCTTCCTTGGTGCATTCATTATGCTTTCGCTCTTTGCGTGGATGATTTTTGCAACCATTCTGTTTGCTATGAAGACCGAGAATACCTTCTCTAAACTGGTGCTTGTTGGTTGTGCGGCTATGTGGTCGTTCCAGGTTTTGCAAAATGTTGGCATGTGTATTGGCATTATGCCTATTACCGGTATTCCTCTGCCTTTTATTAGCTTTGGATCTACATCGATGATTGCCCAGCTTGTTTCTGTAGGAATTGTTCAGTCAGTTTACAGACATAGAACTAAGGCGGCGTAAGCTATGGCAAAAAGAAACAGCTTAGGCAAGCTTGCAACTTCTGTACTGCAGGAATTCCGCGGCTCACTTTCATCTCTTGAGCCAACGTACACGCACATCTATGTTGATTCCCTTGCTTCTGAAGAGGTAATCCTGGCTGTACATTCGTATTTTATGCCAGAGAGAACAGATGCAACGGTGCGCGTCTCTAAACTTGCCGACGGAGTTTCGTTTGTTTCTGGAGGCATTGGTCGCACGGGAAAGAATGCTGCTATTCCTGATATTGCGGTGATTATTCCTACGCCAACCTCACAGTACGAGGACGCCCTTACCATGTTGGTAAGTCATTCAATTCCTTGTGCGGTGGTTGTTGAGTCTGCAGTTGAAGCGCAACAAATTGCTGATACGCTCTACAACACAGGGCTTATTAGTATTATTGCAGGCACCACTGAAGAAGTGCTCTTTGATCGACTCTCTTCATGGATTGCAACGGCAACAGAAAAATCAGTCTCTTTTGCGGCAGCGTATCCTCTTTGTAGAACTCAAGTAGTTAAACAGATAACAGCTGCTTGCGCTAAAGAAAATGCAGCTATTGGAGCTGTGGCGATTGTTCCTGGCTCTGATATGCCGCTGATGACAGCGCGCCAGATTAGGCTGGCACTTGATATTACCGCCGCCTATAACATCAATATGAGCGTTGAAACCATCGCCGAACTTCTCGGCGTTGTGGGTGCGGGCTTTGGATACCGTACGGTTGCACGCACGGTCGCAGGCACAGTTCCAGGATTTGGCTGGGCGTTTAAGGCTGGCATGGGATACGCAGGAACTCACACTACTGCTCGCGTCATTCACGCGTATGCTCGCAAAATTGCCGAGAAACGCGATGGGGTAGCAGCTAATTCTTCTACCAAAACTGGCGCTTCGAGTGCTTCTACAGATGCAAGCGCAGCAGCAGATACAAATTCACAATCAAATACCGTAGAGATGGCAACCACACAGTCCCTCGCCAAAAGATAGAAAGTAGACTATCGTGCGTGTTAAACGAGAAAATCTCTTCCATCTCATTGAGCCAATGCTTCCGCATGTCGAGAAACCTTCAAGGTACTTGAATCATGAGTGGGGAGCCGTAGAGGAGCAAGAAGGTCCTTTTCACGTTTGTATGGTTTACGCTGACGTGTACGAGGTGGGTCAGCCTAATTTGGGCATTGCCATTCTCTATAACGCTTTGAATAAGGCGCCTCATATTTCTTGTGAGCGCGCCTATCTGCCTTGGGTCGATATGGCGGCTTTGATGCGCAAGCGCAATGTTCCTCTGCTTTCGTTGGAGGGTGCTGCACCTTTAGCATCTTTTGATGTAGTGGGTTTCACCCTTGCGCATGAAATGATCGCAACCAATATTATAGAAACGCTTGATTTAGCAGGCATTCCATTGCTCGCTGAAGAACGTGATGAAGAGGATCCACTTATTTTTGGTGGCGGTCCTTCTGTTTGGAACTCAGAGCCAGTGGCTCCGCTCTTTGATGCAATTCTTTTAGGTGATGGCGAAGAAGCGCTGGTAGAGATGTGCGAGTGCGTCAGAACTTCCAAGCTTGAAGGAGTTTCTCGCCAAGAGATTTTGCACAGGCTGTCTCAGATTCAAGGTGTCTACGTGCCATCGCTCTATCAGATTGTGAAGGACGACACCGCAACACGCTGGGGTTATGCGGTCCCTAAAGAGAGAAGCGGCGCGCCAAGCGTGGTTTATAAGCGTTGTCTGCCAGATCTTTCGGTGACTGACCCTGTTGCGCAGCGCATTGTTCCGTATACCGAGATTGTTCAGGACAGGCTGGCTCTAGAGATTCAGCGCGGCTGTGCTCGCGGCTGTAGGTTCTGTCAGGCCGGAATGACGTATCGTCCTGTTCGCGAGCGTCCAGCTCAGCAGATTGTGAAAGCAGGCGAGGAAGGCCTTTTGAAGAGCGGCTACGATGAGGTTTCGCTCACGTCGCTCTCTACAACGGATCACTCTCAGTGCGGCTATATTCTGCGCCGTATGAACTCGGACCTGCGTAAACGCGGCGTGCGAATCTCCATTCCTTCCCAGCGTATGGACGCGTTTGGTGCGGAGATGGCAGACGCCGTTTCTACCTCAAGGCGCGGCGGACTGACGTTTGCGCCAGAAGCAGGTTCTCAGCGCATGCGTGATGTCATCAACAAGAACGTTACCGAGGATGATCTTGAGTCCGCAGCAAGAAACGCGTTTGAAAATGGTTGGCGGCGCATGAAGCTCTACTTTATGATGGGCCTTCCAACAGAAACCGATGAAGACATTCAAGCCATTCCCGCAGTTGCAAAGCGTATTTTGGAAATCGGTCGAGAAATTGGTGGCAAGGGCGTTACGGTTTCTGCTTCTGTTGCCGTATTTGTGCCCAAGTCCTACACGCCATTCCAGTGGGTTGGCCAGATTTCTCGTGAGGAAGCCCAGCGTAGACAGCAGTTGCTCTTGTCGTCAAATCACGATAGGGGACTCAAGATTGCCTACCACGATTCTGGAACGTCCTTGGTAGAAGGTGCGCTTTCAAAGATGGGCCGCGACGGTTTTGATTTGATTTACCGGGCTTGGAAAAATGGTTGTAAGTTTGATGCATGGACCAGCGAGTTTAATCTTGATGCTTGGAATGCGGCAGCAGAAAGTCTGGGTTTCTCGCTCTCTGATATTGCAACAGAGACCTTTGATATCCAGGCAAAACTTCCATGGGATCACACATCTCCTGGCGTCTCCAAGGGCTATCTACAGCGAGAATATCGTAAAGCGATGGACGAGGTCACCACACCTGACTGCACGTTTACCTCTTGTACGGGATGTGCGGTATGCCAAACCTTAAAGGTTGACAACGTTTTGATGGGGGTGCGCTCATGACGGATGTGCAGGAAGAGAGCGTAGCTCCTGAGGTGGCTGAGCCCATGAAGAAGGACTGGCGTGCCGGTAGACCGCAGATTCAGCCAGAGATTATGACGGAGCGTGGAGCAGAGATTTTTAGGCTTCGCGTGGCTTACAAGAAAGACGACCGCCTTGCGTTTCTAGGACACCTTGAGCTCATTGGCACTATTGAGCGCTGTGTTCGTAGAGCTCAGCTGCCGTTTAGAGTAGGCAATGGCTTTGCAAAGCGCATGGGCGTTCAGTTCTCTCAGGCGCTTCCTGTTGGCGCTTCGTCTGAGGCGGAGTACTTTGACTTGAAGCTCACAGAATATGTGGACCCGGATGAGGCGTTAGAGAGGCTGTTGTCGGCTACGCCTCCCGCGCTTGCTCCGTTTGCTGCCAGCTACGTTGATCGGTCGCTGCCTGCGCTTGAAGCATGGTTGAATGCCGCTCATTGGAGATGTGACATTTTAGGAGAAGGTCTTAGGTCAGATGCGCTGCGTTGGGGGTTTGAGGATCTTCTCGCCAAAAAAGAGCTGACATACATGCGCGGAGACAAGCAAAAAGTGGTCAATTTAGAGACAACATTTGCGGGCTATAAGATTTCTGAGAGCTCATCTGAAACGTGCATTTCATTTGAGCTTGATACACTCCAAGATCCAAGAGCAGCGCTTAGACCTGCAGTTTTGATTTATGAGGCTCAAAGAATTGCAGCTCAAGCTGGAGTGGATGGCCTACAAGGCATTGACTCGTTGAAGGTGTGCCGAGTCTCACAGGCACACGTTTCAGAAAATGGACTCCTTGTGAAGCCTCTATAACATGTAGTTTTGTCTTGGAATTTTCTGAAATATGCAGTAGACTATTTTGAGTTGTGTTTCTCGCCGAGGGACATGGGACACCGACAGTTTCCCGCGGATGCCACAGGTCACGGCGGCGAAGATCTTTGCTCGGATCTTCAGAGATACAAAGATAGTATTAATCGTTGCAAGAATCAGCAATGAAGGGTTACACACATGTACGCAATCGTAGCAACTGGTGGCAAGCAGTATAAGGTTGCCAAGGGCGACGTAATCAGCGTCGAGAAGCTTGATGCGCAGCCTGGCGATAAGGTAAAGCTTGATGTTCTTATGCTTAACGACGGCAAGAAGGTTGTTGCTGACGCTGCCACTCTTTCCTCTAAGAAGGTTACCTGTGAGGTTCTTGAGCAGTACAAGGACAAGAAGGTCCTCGTCTTCAAGTTCCACAAGCGTAAGCGCTATCACCGCGCCAATGGTCACCGTCAGAACCTTACTAAGCTGAAGGTTACCGCGCTCCCTACCGCTCGTAAGGCTGCTGCTAAGGCATCCGACGAGTCTGCAGAGTAATTGGTCACTTCTGATATTGAGATAGGCAGGTAGCATTTATGGCACACAAGAAAGGTCTCGGCTCTTCCCGCAATGGTCGCGACTCACAAGCACAGCGCCTTGGCGTTAAGATTTACGGTGGTCAGGCAATCAAGGCTGGCCAGATTATTATCCGTCAGCGTGGTACGCACATCACTCCTGGCGTAAACGTTGGTCGCGGCAAGGATGATACTCTCTTTGCACTTTGCGATGGCGTTGTTGAGTTCAAGAAGGGTGCTAAGCACGTCGTTAACGTCGTTGCTGCTGAGGCATAAGTTTTCTTGAACATTCGCAGTTCATTCAAGGGGTCCTTCGGGACCCCTTTTTTTGCTTCTCGCGGTATCTTACGCGTACCGTCCACAGTTTCTAATTTGTTTCTTAATGTATTTCTTGACACAACCGGGCAAAGTAATGGTATTCTTCTTACATTGCAATTTACGCTCTTGGGAGGAGGACATATCATGCGCGCTACATGCACTCAGCAGTGGTGGTGGAACAACTTGTCTTTCTCCGGTCAGCGATGAGTTGCTTCTGCATACGCAATTAGAGGCTCTCGGGTGACCGAGAGCTTTTTTTGTGCGTACGTTTCTTGCTAAATCCGGATGGCGAGAAACCCATGTTGTTAAAAGTTTTGTTTGTACGTTTTTAGTTTTGCGTTAAAGGAGTTTGTATGTCTACAGAAAATCTCAATGAGGTTAACGCCGCAGGCACAGAGTCAGGGTCTGCAGAGCAGGCACCACGTGTTGTTGCTGTTTCAAAAAATGCAGGAGTATTGGACGTTACTTCTCTAGTCCTTGTTGCTGTCCTTATTGCTGCTGGTTTTATTCTTAACCTGACCGTTGGTAAGGCAATTAGTGCTATTGGAATTGGTCCAGAGTTTATTATTTCTTCGTTCTGCCTGGCTATTCTTTTGCTTAAGCCAAACGCTGTTCAGAGCCTGGTCATTGGTCTTATCGCAGCTACCGTTATTCAGCTGACCACAAGTGTTCCTGGTGCTGATTTTGTTGCAGAGGGCGCAGCTTCACTTGTTATGTTTGCCTTCACAAGGTCCGCTCTTGCAGATAAGCCAGTAATGCCTGCAATTGGTTCTTTTGTAACCACTCTTATTTCTGGCCTGATCTTTGCTGCCATTGCTATTCCAGCCAAGGGTGCAACTATTGAGCTTTTCTACGTAATGCTTCCTGTCATCGTGGGAACCGCATTCTTTAATGCTATTGTTGTTCAGGTTCTTGCGGCTCCTCTTAAGAAGGTTTTGGGTCGATAAATTCTTAGATACGCACTTATTTCCTGGAGAGCACTGTGTCTATTATTGAAGTTCAATCTGTGTCATATAGCTATCCTGATAGCTCAGCGCATGCTCTGAATGAGCTGTCACTGAGCGTTCAGGAGGGTGACTTTGTAGGTATTGTTGGTCCTTCTGGCGCAGGCAAGTCCACGCTTGCTCTTGCGCTTTCTGGCGCTATTCCTCATCACTTCAGAGGAAGTTTTTTTGGAAAGATTCTTGTTGCTGGAATGGATACCTGCACAGTTGCGCTGACTGATATCTCTAAAATTGTGGGTTCTGTAACCCAGGATATCAACGCGCAAATGGTTGCTTCAATTGTTGAGGATGAACTTCTTTTTGGTCTTGAGAACTTTGCAGTTCCTCATGCAGAGATTCCAGAGCGCATTACCTATGCTCTAGAGACAGTTGGTATTGCCAACCTTCGCTTTAGAGAGATTGCCTCTCTTTCTGGTGGACAGAAGCAAAAGGTTGCTATAGCAGCACTTTTGGCGCTTCAGCCACAAGTTATGGTGCTTGATGAGCCAACAGCGGCCTTAGATCCAACGTCGTCTGAGTTAATCTTCCAGACCCTTTCAGAGATCAACAAAACCAAAGGCATTACGGTTGTGGTAATTGAGCAAAAAGTGGGTCTTCTCGCTAAGTATTGCTCAAAGATTGCTGTGATGGACAAGGGCTCCATTTGTGCATACGGTAGCGGTGAGGACGTGTTCTCTCAGGTAGATTTGCTGCAAGAGGTTGGCGTTGATGTTCCTCGTTGCGTGCGCGTCTCAAAGGGCGTCCATGAGCTCTCTCATCAGTCTGAGTATGCTTACTTGTTATCTGAGGCGGACAGAGCTGTCTGCGATGAAACTGCGCTATCAGTTCAGTCAGCCGCCAAGCAGCTTGCGTGCTGTGTAGGCGCTCTCCAGCATCGCAGTATTTCTCTTACAGAGGGCTCTGAACCATTAGCTTCTAATGACGTTGAGTTAGCAGGGGAGACATATCTTCCAAAAATAGATGGTCCTGTGGTCGCTGAATCGAGCGGCCCATTTGACAGAATTGGTGTTCTTCAAGATGCTGACCAGCCAAGTACTCAGTCTGTTCTTGATGTTATTGATGCCACCTTCAAATATCAGGATAGTACTGATGGCGTTGAGCGCGTCTCCCTCAGCTTGCACCCTGGCGAGCTTGTGGCACTTGTCGGCCAAAACGGTGCAGGTAAAACAACTCTAACTAAGTTGGTAAATGGTCTGTTGCGTCCTCGATCTGGAGACATTCACCTTAAGGGTACATCGTGCAAGAATTGGAAGACGTCGCAGATTGCTCAACACGTCTCTACGCTGTTCCAAAATCCCGATTACCAGATTTGCAAAGAGAGTGTCCTTGAGGAGATTGCGTTTGGTCTTGAGCTCAAGGCTGTGTCTGCAGAGGATGCTCACAAGAAAGCGCTTGAAGTAATTGATTGCATGGGGCTTGATGCGGACGCGTCGCCGTTTATGCTTTCTCGCGGACAGCGTCAGATGATAGCGCTTGCATCTGTGGTTGCCTGCGAGCCAGATATTCTTGTGCTTGATGAGCCTACATCGGGCTTGGATTACAAAGAGTGTATGCAGGTCATGGATATGGTCAAATCACTGTGCGAGAAGGGCTGTGCAGTTCTTATGGTCTGTCATGACATGGAGGTTGTGCTGGATTTTGCTACAAGAATTGTCGTTATGGCGCATGGCAGCGTGTTAGATGATGGGGAAGTTACACAGATCTTCTCGACAGATGAGGTTTTGAAGGAAGCGTATGTTGAGGCTCCTCAGATGATCCAGCTGTCAAAGCTTGTGGGGGAGCATGTGGATTCTTCCTTTGCAGGGCTTAGCAGCGCTTCAGAGGTGCTTGAGACATTGCAGCATCAGTTTGAGATTGCTCGTATTGCAGCCACGCTTAATGGTAAGGAGGCTCCTCGTGGGTAGTGTTATTGATTACACCGAAGGAACAAGCTTTCTTCATAAGGCAAATCCCGTGGCCAAGCTTGTATTTGCGCTTGAACTTTTTGTAGCCGCTTTTGCTGCTCAAGGAACACTTGAAGTACTTGCGGTGCTCGCGCTCACCATTTTTGTGGGAGTTATCTCGCAGAACGCTCAGAAGACTTTTAAGCTGGTATTTGGCTTTGCCGTCTTAGGTCTTATTTTGTGCGTGGTGCAGACGCTTGTTGCCCCTGCTGGTCAAGTGCTCTTTTTATGCATCACGGTAGGTGGTTTGGAGCGCGGTTTTAACGTTGCTCTCAAAACAATCGCGCTTGCGCTGCCGCTGCTTTCTATGCTTTCGCTGATGCGCGTGGAAGACCTAATGAATGCGCTGGTAGAAGTGGCACATGTTCCATATCCTTATGCATTTACCATTGCGACGGTTTTGCGCTTTGTGCCCGTCTTTGCTTCCGAGATGAACCACATTATGGAGGCTCAGATGGCTCGCGGTGTTGAGTTTGATACCAAAAATCCACTCAAGAAACTCCAGCTCACCATGCCTTTGATTGTTCCTTTGCTGGTAAGCTCTGTTAAAAAAGCTGACGCTTCAGCACTTGCGGCTGAGCAGCGAGGTTTCTATCTAAGGAATGCTTCATCTGCATTTAAACGCTATCCTTTGGCTCCATCTGACTTTGCTTTGATGATTCTTGGCGTTGCAGCAATTGTTGTTATCCTCGTGATCTCATAAGAACTTCTCGCGTTTTCACTGTGCTTCGCTGGTAAATGCCGTAACATTAAGGTATTAGAAGGAGGACACGTGGAAACTTTCACTGATCTTTGTCATATCAACGTTAAAGGCGGAGACGGCGGCGCAGGCTGCATGTCTTTCCGCCGAGAAGCATATGTTCCAAAAGGCGGTCCTGACGGTGGCGATGGAGGTCACGGTGGCAATGTTGTCATTGTTGCAGACGCGCAGCTTTCGTCCCTGATTGATTACCGCTACAAGCATCATTTTAAGGCCGAGCGTGGTACCCACGGTAAGGGTGCTCGCCGTCATGGCTCTGACGGACAGGATTTGCTGCTCAAGGTGCCTCTGGGAACCGTTGTGCGCGAGCTTGATCCAGAAACGCAAGAGCCACTCTACGAGATTGCCGATCTTACTTCTCCCGGTGAGCAGGTAGTTGTTGCTCCTGGTGGCAATGGTGGCCGCGGTAACATTCACTTTGTCACCTCAGTGAGGCGTGCACCGGCATTTGCCGAGAAGGGCGAGCCAGCCCAAGAGCATTGGATTGAGCTAGAGATGAAGCTCATGGCAGATGTGGCCCTGGTTGGTATGCCTTCTGTTGGTAAGAGCTCTCTTATTGCACGTATCAGTGCTGCTCGTCCAAAGATTGCTGACTATCCTTTTACCACCCTTGTTCCAAACTTGGGCGTTGTTCGTGCACAGAACGGTCAGTCGTTTGTCTGCGCGGACGTTCCTGGTCTTATCGAGGGTGCCTCAGAAGGTAAGGGTCTTGGTCATCAATTCCTTCGTCATATTGAGCGCACAGCGCTTATTGTCCACATGGTTGACGTTACTGGTGGTTATGAAGGTAGAGATCCTGTAGAGGATTACCACGCTATTAACGAGGAGCTTAAAGCGTACGCTTCAAAGCTGGCTGATCGCCCTCAGATTGTAGTAGCAAACAAATGCGATATGCCTGGTACAGAAGATGCCATCGAAGCGCTCAGAAAAGCTGCAGAGGCAGATGATAGAACCTTTTTTGCTATCTCTACCGTAACAGGTTTAAATCTTGATGATTTTGTTACTACCTGTGCTGCAGAAGTGGCAGAGCTCCGCAAAGAAATTGCCATTACTACGCCAACGGTTGACCGCAGTGAGGCTTGGGAGCATCAGCGTCTTCGTCGTGACAACAAACTTCGCATTGAGCGAGAAGAGCGTCATGCGTGGCGTGTCTCTGGCGGCCAGATTGAGCGTATGGTTATTCAGACCGATTGGGACAATGATGAGGCTGTGGCATATCTACAGCGTCGTCTTGATCGTATGGGGCTTGAAGTACAGCTGGCAAAGGCTGGTGCAGTTGACGGCGATGAGATTCGCATTCTTGAGCTTACCTTTACCTATGAGGATCCAAATAAACCAAATACAGATGGCATAGAGATTCCTGACGAGGACGCTTCAGATCAGCGATTTGAAGATGTTGAGTTTGAAGAGGCTTCATCTGATCCGTCTCATGTAGCTGGTGCTTCTTCAGAAACTGAGTAGTGTATGGCCGTTGATGTCTTAAATAACATGCATCCTGGTTTGCCTCGTTTAGGACAGGATAAAAATTGCACCTATCGTCTAGGAATCATGGGTGGAACCTTTGACCCCATTCATAATGGCCACCTGGTAGCTGCTGAGCAGGCATATGATGACCTTGATCTTGATGTGGTTGTCTTTATGCCTGCTGGTCGCCCTGCGTTCAAACAAAATAAGGGAGTTACCAGGGGAGAAGACCGTTACTCAATGACGCTTCTGGCAACCTCAGATAATCCTCATTTTGTTGCTTCTCGTTTTGAGGTGGATTATGAGGGCATCACCTACACCGCTGATACGCTCAGAAGATTGCGTAAGGTATATCCCTCTAACGTTGAATTTTTCTTTATTACTGGTGCAGATGCAATTGCTGATATTGTCGCCTGGAAAGATGCACAGACAGTAGCTGAGCTTGCTCACTTTGTTGCTGCAACGCGTCCTGGTTATGAGCTGAGTCGTGCTCAAAAGGTTATTGCAGACTCACCTTATGACTTCAAGGTAACCTATCTTGAGGTTCCCGCACTAGCAATCTCATCAAGCTATCTGCGTAGTAGAGTTCAAAATGGTCAGAGCCTCAGATACCTAACTCCCGATTCTGTAACAGGTTACATTCACAAGCATGGGCTTTATGGCGCTGATACAACACCGCTTAATTAAGTGGTCAAGCCAAAGCGACCTGCTGCTCAAATTGACATACGCCAGTAACAAGGCAGTGTCAAACAGGTAGAGATTAGGCTTGACTCAATATTTTGTAGGACATAATGGAAAGAACACTTATATCAAAAGATATTGTCTACTCCGCAGAACAACAGGCGCTCATTGATCAGCTTGAGTCTGATTTGAAGAGTCATATGTATCACAAGAACTCTAAGCGTTTTGCGCATTCTATCTCTGTGGGACATTGTGCAGAAACGCTTGCGCGGGCTTATGGTGCAGATATGTTGAGCGCTCGTGTTGCAGGTATTTTGCATGATTGGGAGAAACTTCTTCCTGATGCAGAAACCATTAAACTGGCAGAACGCTTTCGTATCCAGACAGAAGCTCCTTATCAGAAAATTGTTGGGCTCTTACATGGTCCTCTCGCCGCAAAAACGCTACCAGCCATCTATCCTTGGCTTTCTGAGCAGATTCTCAGCGCCATTCAGAAGCACACTACGGGCGACCGTCAGATGAGCAAGCTAGACAAAATCTTGTATGTAGCTGATCTTATTGAGCCTTTGCGTCCAAACTTTACATCGGTCGAAGAAGCAAGAAACGTATATTTACGTGGCGGCTCTCTCGATGAGCTTTATGAGACGGCGTTTTGTAGCGTTATGATGTATGTGATTTCATCAAGGAGTTATTTGTATCCAAACTCAATTGCCCTATACAATGAGATGATTGAGAAGAAATCTAAGTAGCCTGGCTACATGAGAAAACGGAGAAATTCATGGCTGTAACTTCACTTGAGCTTGCAAAGACTGCTGCAATTGCTGCAGATCAAAAGAAAGCTGAAGATATTCTGGTACTAGATCTAACTGGTCTCAGTGACGTCTGCGATTACTTTGTTATCTGCACTGGTGGAAATGCTCGTTTGGCTGACGCTATTGTTGATGAGGTTCGCGAGAAGGTCACGGCAAACTGCGGCATTCGTCCAATTTCTACTGAGGGTCGTGACGGTCTCAACTGGATTCTTATTGATTACGGTTCAGTTGTTGTTCACGTATTCCAGCCTGAGGTAAGGTCCTACTATCGTCTTGAGCGACTTTGGGCGGACGCTCCTCGTGTAGAGTTAGATATTGAGGGTGCTATGACTTCTGAGATTCCTTATGCTGATCTTCCAGAGGATGCTTTGGCTCCAGCCTTTGAGCTTTCTGAGGATGACCTGGTAGACAATCTTCCAGAATCTGCTGATCCTACTGAGTAGTGCTGGTGTACTAGATTTGTTCGTTTTTGCCTGTAGGCATGGTGTCTGAGACGCGATGCTCAAAGCGTAGGTCTCTACCATACTGCACAGCATCAGCGCCAAATTTATCTTTGAGTTTATCGGTTACCTCGGAGAGATGACGTAAGTCACTCCGAGGTTTCTTTTTTGTTGTAGGCCCAGGGGCTGCTGCGTCAAACGTAGCTTCAAATTGATCAAAAAGTGACGCTTGCACTGGTTTGGCATGCTCCTCATCTGAAAATGCGCTAATGCCAACGCCAAGCAGTCTTACTGGCTGACCTTCTTTCCAAATGGTTGAAAGAAGACCAACGGCAATCTCTGCAAAGAGATGCTCATCATCAGTTGGTGCAGACATTCTTTTTTGAGCTGTATGAGACTCTGTTGCAGAGGCTTTTACCTTAAGCGTAACGGTATAACCTTGTAACTGTTTGCGGCGAAGACGTCTGCCTACAACACCAGCAATGTGTCTGATGGCTTCTTCTATTTCTTGTTTATCAAACAAATCTGTTTCAAAGGTTCTCTCGTTAGAAACAGACTTAACGTCACGAGGCTGGGCAGCTTCATGAACTTCTGAGACTTCTTTTCCTTGCGCGCGCAAAATCATTTTTGAGGCAGTATTGCCAACAAGGGAAGTGAGGTACGTTGCATCTGCTCTTGAGAGCTCTCCAAGCGTTCTGATTCCTTGTTGATGAAGCACCTTTGCCATAGCAGGACCAATACCACTCATGGCCTCAATAGGCAGAGGTGCTAGAAAGCGGGCTTCTGTGCCAGGAAACACCGCAGTAAGACCGCGAGGCTTTTCTTGTTCAGAAGCAATCTTGGCAATTGTCTTGTTTGCTCCTAGACCAATGGAACAGGTAACACCTAGTGCTGCGACTTTCTTTTGTATGCGCTTACAAATTTCTAAAGGATTTTCTTTAGAAAATCTTCCAGGAGTAATATCAAAAAATGCCTCATCAATAGAAACTTGTTCGACAAGGGGAGTCTCATCTTTGAGAAAACCCATAACAAGAGCGCTCATTTCTGAGTATCTGTCATAACGTCCTGAAGTCCAAATTGCATGAGGACAAAGCCTTACTGCAGTAGCTGAAGGCATGGCAGAATGAACGCCAAACTTCCTTGCTTCATAAGAGGCGGTTGAAACAACGCCTCGTTTGTGTGGTGAGCCTCCAACAATTACTGGTTTTCCGCGCCACTCAGGATGATCAAGTTGTTCTACAGACGCAAAGAACGCATCAAGGTCAAGAAGCCCAATGGCTTTACCATGCCACTCAAAATCACACGAATTACGTGCGTTTTTATCTGATATGTCCTTTGATGATTCCATAGAAATAGTGTATACTTTTTGTACAAATAGAACAAGTGTTTCATACATAAATTACGAGTACTTTTTGAAGAGAGCAAATTTATACTTTTCGAGGTTAATGCGTTGTTGTACACTTGTAACCCGATTTGTGGCTTTGCGGTGCAGCCCATCTAACATCCGAGGCACCGCTCGTATGGAGGAGTTTTCATTGGCAGTTAAGATTCGTCTGGCCCGTCACGGTGCCAAGAAGCGTCCGTACTATCGCGTAGTTGTCGCTGATGGTCGTATGCCTCGCGATGGTCGTTACATTGAAGAAGTCGGTCGTTATAACCCACTGACTAGCCCAAAGACGATTGATATCAACCTCGAGAAGGTTGATGAGTGGGTAGCAAAGGGCGCTCAGCCAACAAGCGCAGTTTCTCACCTCATTGAGATCGCTCGTACTGGTGCTCCAGTTGCAGAGAAGAAGACCAAGCTCTCCAAGAAGGCACAGGCAAAGGCTGCCGCAGCTGCAGAGGCTGCTGCTGAGGCCGCTGCCGCAGCTGCTGAGGAGTCCGAGGCTCCAGAGGCTGAGTAAATCGTGTCTGAATTCACAGAGCCCACTGAGGTAGACGCTGTCGATCAAGACATTCAGGAGATGCCTTCTGACAAGGTTGCTGATCTTGTTGAGTACATCGTCTGTGGTCTTGTCGATAATGAAGATGCTGTTGCACTCGACGTCACCGATCGCGAGGATGGAGCCTTGATTGAGGTTTCTTGCTCTGAGGAAGACGCTGGACGTGTCATCGGCCGCAAGGGTAGAACCATTAAGGCTATTCGTACTTTGGCTCGTGCTCTTGGCCAGCGTGTTGGCACCTCTGTTGATGTCGAGGTTGTAGGCTAATTTTGCGTAAACACTGGCGAGCAATTGCTCAAATTGTTAAAACGCATGGTAAAAGAGGGGAGGTTGTGACGGTTCCCGTTCACAGCCTTCCTTCTCTTATAGCTGAAGGCATGACCGTTGTTCCTGTTCCGCCTGCGCTTAAGGGCCCTAGGAAGTTCTCAGTTGTCTCAGTTGAGTCAGATGATAGAGAAGGTAGTCTTGTAACTTTTGAAGATGTAACTACCATCTCTGATGCAGAAGAGCTTATTGGTAAAACGCTTCTGGTAGAAGAAGATTGTCTTCCAGAAAACTTTGGTCTGGTAAATGTTTCTCTACTTGTGGGTAGAGAAGTACGTGATACAGAACATGGTTCTCTGGGTGAAATTACAGAGGTTCTTGTTGGACCTACACAGAATGTGTGGGTCATTGAGGGGTCTTTTGGACAGGTGCTGATGCCTGCCGTGGATGAATTTATCAAAGAGGCCCCAGCCGAGGGCTCCATTACCGTCTCAATTCCTCAGGGCCTTCTTAGGTTAGGTGAGTAGCATGCGTCTAGAAACGCTCTCAGTATTTCCTGAGGTCTTCTCGCCCTATTTAAATGCTTCTATTATGGGCAGAGCTCAAAAGGCAAATATTTTTGAGTTTTATGCACATGACTTGCGTGACTGGACGCATGATAGGCATCGTACGGTAGATGATGCTCCTTTTGGTGGTGGACAAGGCATGCTTATGAAGCCTGCTCCCATCTTTGAGGCAGTTCGTGAGATTTCTGATCAGGCGGAACCTAAGCCCCACGTGGTGTTTTTCTCGCCAGTTGGTAGGCCGTATTCCCAGGCTATCGCCCAAGAGTTTGCTCAAAAGAAGCGCATTCTGTTTGTTTGTGGTCGCTATGAGGGCATGGACGAGCGCGTCTACGAGCTGGCAGATGACGTTATTTCTCTGGGAGATTATGTGCTGACCGGCGGAGAGCTTCCCGCGCTTACCGTGATTGACTCGGTTGTGCGCTTGCTTCCTGGTGCGCTTGGCGATGAGATGAGCTCACAGGATGAGTCATTCTCTGATGATGGCCTTCTTGAGTATGCTCAGTACACGCGACCAGCAAACTTTGAGGGGCGAGAAGTTCCGTCTGTGCTTCTTTCAGGAGACCATGGTGCGGTTGCAATCTGGAGACGACAATCCGCACTTGCTCGTACGCGCGCGTGGCGTCCAGACCTTTTAGAGAGCGCTCAGCTCACTGAGAAGGACAGAGCATATTTAGCAGAGCTAGCAGAGCTTGATCGGCAATCTGGTGATAACAATGAGTAGTGGACATTCCAAAGTACTTGAAATTATTGAATACCTGGTAATTGTTGCTGTTGCCGTTGCGCTGGCATTTTTTATCAGGACTTTTGTTGCTGAGGTATATGAGGTTCCAACAGGGTCCATGCTCAATACCATCCAGCTGGGGGATCGTTTGGTAGGAGAGAAGCTTACCTATCGTTTTGGTGGTACTCCGCAAGCAGGTGATGTGGTTACCTTTACCAGCCCTCAGAATCCCGATACGCTTTTAGTTAAGCGCGTCATTGCTACAGCAGGTCAAACGGTAGATTTGCGCGACGGTGCTGTGTATGTTGACGGTCAGCTTATGGACGAGCCTTATACCGAAGGCAAGCCAACCTATTCTCTTGCAGATCGCACGGGTGCCGTAATTCAGAATTATCCGTATACTGTTCCTGCAGGTCATATTTTTGTTATGGGGGATAACAGAACAAACTCGCTTGATTCCAGATATTTTGGAGCTGTTGCGGTTTCTACCGTGACCTCTAAGGCAATGTTTATTTTCTGGCCCTTTGACCATGCTCGCGGGCTATAGTACTTACGTCGGACATTTGAGAGAAAGAACATCATGGGCGCAACACCACTTACGTTTCAAGATATGATTTTGACCCTTGAACACTATTGGGCAGAAAAAGGTTGTACGGTCATGCAGCCATATGACTCTGAGGTAGGTGCCGGTACCTTCCACACCGCAACTATCTTGCGCTCACTTGGTCCCGATGCCTGGCGTACCTGCTATCCACAGCCTTGTCGTCGTCCTGCTGATGGACGCTATGGCGAGAACCCCAACCGACTGCAGCACTACTATCAGTTCCAGGTTTTGATTAAGCCATCTCCTGCAGACTCTCAAGATCTCTATCTTGGTTCACTCGCCGCTATTGGCCTTGATCCAAAAGACCACGACGTTCGCTTTGTTGAGGACGACTGGGAGAGTCCAACGCTTGGTGCCTGGGGTCTTGGCTGGGAGGTCTGGCTCAACGGCATGGAGGTTACTCAGTTCACGTACTTCCAGCAGGTAGGCGGTATTGAGGTAGATCCAGTTCCTGTTGAGATTACCTATGGTCTTGAGCGTATTGCTATGTATGCTCAGGGCGTAGATTCCGTCTATGACCTGGTATGGAGTTACCTGCCAGACGGCACGCCAATGACGTACGGGCAGGTATTTTTGGAGAACGAGCGTGAGTTCTCAACCTACAACTTTGAGGTAGCCAACATTGAGCTTATGCGCGAGAAGTTCGACGAGTATGAGGCAGAGTGCCACAGCTGCCTTGAGCGCAAGCTTCCACTACCTGCGTATGACTGCGTTATGAAGTGCAGCCATGCATTCAACCTACTTGACTCTCGTGGTGCTCTTTCTGCTGTTGAGAGAGCTAACTATATTCTTCGCGTTCGCACCGTTGCTAAGGCATGCTGCGAATCGTATTTGGAGGAGGTTGCTTCTAAGAAAGCACCTGCAGCAACTACTCAGGAGGAGGTGGCTTAAATGGCTGAGGTTAGAGACTTCCTTTTTGAGATTGGTTCTGAAGAGATGCCTTCTGCTCCATTGCAGAAAGCTATTGCTCAGTTCAATAAGCTTGTCGTTTCCGGACTTAAAGACTCTGGTTTGTCATTTGGAGAGGTTAAGATCCTCTCGACACCTCGTCGTTTAACTGCCTATGTAAAGGACGTTGCTGAGGCTACAGAAGAGATTTCCGAGGTCAAGCGTGGTCCTAAGGCAGAGATTGCTTTTGATACAGAGGGCAATCCAACCAAGGCTGCCGAGGGATTTGCTCGTAAGTGCGGCATAAACGCTGATGCGCTGACTCGCCGTGTAGATACTGACGGTCATGAGTACGTCTTTGCAGAGCTCAATATTCCTTCAGTTCCTGCTACAAAGATTCTCTCTGAGCTGGCAACTTCTTGGATTTCTGCACTTGATTGGCCTCGTAGTCAGCGCTGGGGTTCTTTCCATGAGCGCTACGTTCGTCCTGTTCGCTGGCTGTGCGCTCTCTTTGGTTCAGAGATTGTTCCTGTTACGTACGCTGATGTAACTAGCTCAAACACCACCCAGGGCCATCGTGTTCTTGGTCCTGGTTACCATGAGGTAGCAAGTCCAGCTGTCTATGAGCAAGTTCTTAAAGACGCTGGTGTTCTGCTTCAGGAGCAGAGAAAAGACGTTATTCTCGCCGGTATCAAAGAAGTAGAGGCTGCTCGTCCGGGCTCTCACGTTGATATGCCAGAGAAGGTCTTTGAGGAGGTCATTAACCTAACTGAGTGGCCTCAGGTTCTTGTGGGCACCTTTGACGAGGAATTCCTTAACGTTCCTTCAGAGATTATTACTGAGTCCATGCTTTCCAACCAGCGCTATTTCCCAATCTATGACGCTGAGGGTAAGCTGACTCGCGAGTTTATTGTGGTTTCTAATGCAGACCCATCTTGTGCAGAGCGCGTCATTGACGGCAACGAGCGTGTTGTTCGTGCTCGTCTCGACGATGCTAAGTTCTTCTTTGAGGAGGATTTGAAGCACACGCTTGATGAGTTTGCTCAGCGTCTAGAGACTGTTGTTTTCCAGGAGAAGCTTGGCACGGTTCTGCAGAAGACCCAGCGTATGGAGGCTCTTGCTGCAGAGATTGCGCTCGACGAGACATCCAGCAAAGAAGAGGCAGAGCTTGCTGCTCGCGCTGCTCATCTTGCTAAGGCAGACCTTGTCAGCCAGGCAGTTGTCGAGTTCACCAGCCAGCAGGGCGTCATGGGTGGCTACTACGCAGAGGCAGCTGGCGAGAAGAGCGATGTAGCTGCAGCAATTCGCGAGCACTATCGTCCTCGCTTTGCCGGCGACGAGCTCCCAAGTGGCCAGATTGGTCGCTTTGTAGCTATTGCTGACAAGCTTGATACCATCTGCGGCATCTTTGCTATCAACGAGCCACCAACCGGCTCTTCCGATCCGTATGCTGTCCGTCGTGCGGCTATTGGTGTTATTGCGCTACTTCGTTCTACCTCCAACCTTGACCTCAAGAAGCTCATTGCAAGCTCTCTGGAGCTCTACCGCCAGCAGGGTCTTGTTGTTGACGAGTCTGTTCAGTCTCAGGTTGAGCAGTACTTTATTGGTCGCCTTGCATCTATTGCAAAGGACGAGAAGATCTCTGCAGATGCTATTGAGGCTGTCAGTGCAATTGGTGTTATCAATCCTGATGAGTTCCTTCAGCGTGCTCGTGCACTTGATGAAGCGCGTCAGAACGAGCCTGAACTCTTTGAGGATCTTGCTACTGCTTATGCACGTGCAGCTCACCTCAGTGACGCCTCTCTTGGTGTAGAAGTTGATACAGAGCTTCTCACTGAGCCAGAGATGTCATTGCTCGCTGCCTGCGAAGAGGGCCAGAAGCAAGTGGCTGCTGCTCTTGCTGGAGCAGACTATGCTGCTGCTGTTTCTGCGCTGTCTCAGCTACGTGAGCCAATTGATATTTTCTTCGACAAAGTACTTGTCATGGATGAAAATGATACCGTTCGCCGAAATCGTTTGCGTCTTTTGAACAAGTTTGCCCAGGTATTTAGTAATGTCGCCGATATTAGTGTGCTTTCTCGCAAAAAGTAGGGTACGCTTAGATTGATAAATGTTTGTATCTTTCTGAATACTTGACTGAAAGGGTTACAGCATGAGCGCACTTGACATTGATAACAACTCTCTTGGTGATGGTCTGCCTATCGTCTACGTTTTGTCAGACTCTCGCGGAGAGACCGGTGCCGCAGTAGTTAAGGCTGCTGCTGCTCAGTTTGGTGATGAATCCGTAGAGATTGTAAGGGTTCCAAATATTCATAGCGTTGATGATGTTCGTGCATACTTCAACGAGCATGAAGATGAGAATCGCCCTCGTGCAGTCTTCCACACCTTTGCAGATGGCTCTCTCAGAAGAGAGATTCGTCGTGAGCTTGATCAGCGCCTCATCCCATCAATCGATCTTCTGGGACCAGCGGTAAACGTTATTTCTACGCTTACCGGCGAAGAGCCAAGCCACGCAATTGGCGCATTCTTTGAGGGAGTTACTCGCTAAGAGAGTTCTGACGCCTCAAAATATCAAAAAGTTAAATGAGCGTCCATTTTGGGTGCTCATTTTCTTTATGGAGAATTTCACAATTTACAATCATAAGTTTGTAAATAATTCTGTGAACGGTCGATATTGACCGCTCACCGTTATTTTGTTCAGATAAATCGCGTAGGTTGGTAACATACTATGAATGTGAGGACAGAACCAACTGTGTTTGGTTTGATGTCTTTGCGTTCAATTGTGTTGGTGCACGCTTTGCGTGTGACAGTTTGAGAGTTTGGAGTGTTATGTCCGAGAAGCACGTTTACAGCTTCGGAAAGGACCACGCCGGTAACGATGTTACTGAGGTCGCTGGCGCATCCGTAGAAGAGGCAAAGTGGATTGTTGGTGGCAAGGGTGCAAACCTTGCAGAGATGTCTAAGATTGGTCTGCCTGTACCTCCAGGATTCTCAATTACTTGCCAAACTTGTGTTGCTTATTCCAACAACGGCAACATCTGGCCTGAGGGCGTCACTGATGAGATTGACGCAGCTATGGCTACCCTTGAGGAGCGCATGGGCAAGAAGCTCGGCGATGCAGAAGATCCACTGCTTGTCTCCGTCCGTTCTGGTGCACCATTCTCCATGCCTGGCATGATGGACACTGTTCTTAACCTTGGTCTTAACGATGAGTCCGTTCAGGGTCTCATTAAGCAGACTGGTAACGAGCGCTTTGCTTGGGACTCTTACCGTCGTTTTGTCCAGATGTTCTCTGGCGTTGTTATGGGCGTTTCTGGACAGCTCTTTGAGGATGCAATTGCTGCTAAGAAGGCCGAGAAGGGCGTTAAGCTTGATACAGAGCTGGACGCAAATGACCTTCGTGACCTTGTAACTTGGTTCAAGGGCATCTTTGCTGCAAACGTTGACGTTAAGGAGCACCCAGAGGTCTCCAAGAACGGCTACGCTGTCTTCCCATCTGATCCTTACCTCCAGCTCCGCCTTGCTGAGCAGGCAGTCTTTGGTTCTTGGATGAACGACCGCGCAATCCTTTACCGCAAGCAGAACAAGATTCCTGATGAGCTTGGTACTGCAGTTAACGTTCAGGTCATGGTCTTTGGTAACAAGGGTGAGACTTCTGCAACTGGCGTTGCATTTACTCGTAACCCTGCAGATGGTACTAACGAGCGCTACGGCGACTTCCTGATCAACGCTCAGGGCGAAGACGTTGTTGCTGGTATTCGTAATACTGAGCCTATTGCAGACCTCGTTAAGGTTCCTGCACTCAAGGAGGCAGGCGAGGAGCTCTTCCACGTCTTTGAGATTCTTGAGGATCACTACGCAGACATGATGGACATCGAGTTCACCATTGAGAATGGTAAGCTCTGGATGCTTCAGACTCGTGTTGGTAAGCGTACTGCTCTCTCTGCACTTAAGGTTGCAATTCAGATGTACGAAGAGGGTCGTATTACTAAGGAGCAGGCTGTTTCTCGCGTTGCTCCTGAGCAGCTCGATCAGCTTCTGCACCCACAGTTTGATCCTAACGCTGAGTACGAGACCATTGCTAAGGGTCTTAACGCTTCTCCTGGTGCAGCTGTTGGTGCTGCAGTCTTCTCTTCTGCAGACGCTGAGGCTTTTGCAGAGGCAGGCAAGCCTTGTATTCTTGTCCGTTGGGAGACCACTCCAGATGACCTCCACGGCATGGTTGCTGCAGAGGGCATCCTAACTTCCCACGGCGGCAAGACCAGCCACGCAGCTGTTATCGCTCGTGGTATGGGCGCTCCTTGCGTCTGCGGTGTTGATACACTTCGTATTGACGCTGCTAACAAGCGCTTCACCGTTGCTGATTCTGGCCTTGTTGTTAACGAGGGCGATGTTATCTCCATCGACGGCACCACTGGTGACGTCATCCTTGGTGCTGTTGAGCTTGTCCAGCCAGAGCTTTCTGGTGACCTCCAGACCATCCTTGCATGGGCAGATGAGGTCCGCCTTGACGAGTCCCGTGGTCGCGTCATTGGCGTACGTGCAAACGCTGATAACCCAGCAGATGCTCAGACTTCCGTTGATAACGGCGCTGAGGCAATTGGTCTTGACCGTACAGAGCACATGTTCCTTGGTGAGCGTAAGCACCTCATTCAGGACTTCATCCTTGCAGACTCTGAGGACGTTAAGCAGCTTGCTATTGAGCAGCTTGGCCGTGCTCAGAAGGGTGACTTCCTTGGTATGTTCAAGGTAATGGACGGCAAAGACGTTGTTGTCCGTCTTCTTGACCCACCACTGCATGAGTTCCTTGATTCCCCACGTGAGCTTGACGTTGAGATTGCTCATGATGAGGAGCAGGGTAAGGACGCCGCTGCAAAGCGTGCTCTTCTCGCTAAGTTTGACGCCTTCCAGGAGGCAAACCCAATGCTCGGCCTCCGTGGCTGCCGCCTTGGCCTTGTCTACCCAGAGCTCAACGTTATGCAGGTTCGCGCTATCGCAAGCGCAGCTGCAGAGCTCAAGCGCGTTGGTCTTGACCCTCGCCCAGAGATCATGGTTCCTCTGGTTGGCTTCGAAGAGGAGCTCATCCAGGTCCGTGAAGAGGTTGAGGAGACCATCAAGCAGGTTGCTGACGAGTACGGTGTTGAGCTCAACATCCCAGTTGGTACCATGATTGAGCTCCCACGTGCAGCTATCATGTCTGAGGAGATTGCTAAGCACGCAGACTTCTTCTCCTTTGGTACTAACGACCTCACCCAGACTTGCCTTGGCTTCTCTCGTGACGACGTTGAGTCCGCATTCATGCCTCTCTATCTTGAGCGCAAGATTGTTAAGACCAACCCATTTGCAACCCTTGATAAGGGTGTCGCAGAGCTTGTCCGTATGGGCGTTGAGGGTGGCCGTAAGGGTAATCCTAACCTCACCATCGGTGTCTGCGGTGAGACTGGTGGCGATCCAGAGTCCATCCACATGTACTACAACCTTGGTCTTGACTATGTCTCCTGCTCACCATACCGTGTACCAATTGCACGTCTTGCTGCAGCACAGGCTAAGATTCAGGCTAACGGTGGTCCACAGAAGATTGCTACTAAGTAGGTTTTCTTCTAGACACACTGCAACAAACTCTAGAGGGCGGCTTCGGTCGCCCTCTTTTGCTAGATAGTAATATCCTGCTATTATGAGGTAAAGATGCAGGTACAAGGAGGTTCTATGTTATCCATTAGACGAGAAGATCTTGAAGCTCGCGAGCATCAAATCTTATCTCCTGAAGCGGCTTTTTCTGATCAAAGTAAAGGTCGTGCGATTGCAGAGGAACCTGACCAGTACCGTACCTGTTATCAGTGTGATAGAGACCGTATTTTGCATAGCAAGAGCTTCAGAAGACTTGCTCACAAGACACAGGTTTTTCTCGCCCCAGAAGGGGACCACTATAGGACTCGTCTTATTCATACACTTGAGGTTTCGCAGATTGCACGCTCAATTGCGCGTCCTCTTGGCTTAAACGAAGACCTGACTGAGGCAATTGCACTTGGACATGATTTAGGTCATACGCCGTTTGGCCATATTGGCGAGAAGGCGCTTTCGCACGCCATTAGTCTGTATAGGGGAATGGACCCCGATGCTCCAGAAAATGAGTATATTTTTGCCCACAATCAGCAGAGTGCCCGCATTGTTGAGTATCTGGAGAAAGACGGTCAGGGTCTTAATCTTTCTCATGAGGTTATTGATGGTATTAGATGTCACTCAGGTAATCTACGTGCAGAAACAGCAGAAGGAAGAATTGTTGCCATTTCGGACCGCATTGCGTATGTAACGCACGATATTGATGACGCAAAACGAGCAGGACTTCTTTCGGAGGAGTATCTCCCAACTGAAGCTCGAGAGGTTCTTGGAAATAGCTCACCTGAGCGCATTGAAAACATGGTTCACGATATTGTCTCTGAGAGCTCTCGCGTAGGCGATATTAAAATGACCGACTCCATGTGGGGCGCCATGATGACCATGAGAGCATTCCTGTTTGCTAATCTGTATGCATCAGGAGATGCAAAATACGAAGAGCCCAAGGCATATGACCTCATCATTGAGCTGTTTGATTACTTTGTTAACCATTTAGATGAGGTTCCCGCAGAATATAAGTGTCATGACTTTGATCATCCAGAAATCCAAGTAGCAGATTACGTGTCTGGTATGACCGATAGATATGCAACCAGAGTGTTTGAAGATCTTCGCCTTCCTCGTTCCTGGGGTAAAAGAAGATATGTAAAGTAAGTTTTATCCAAACTAACCCTTGTACAGTGGAAAGTATTCACGTATACTTTCCGTCTGTGTGTTAACTATGTGTCGTTCGCAAGGGCGTCGGCACCTCTAGAGATGAGGAAACAATGGACTACATTCGCGCTATTGAGCGTCAGCAGATCCGCGAGGACATTCCTGAGGTCCGCGTTGGTGACAACGTAAAGGTTCACTATCGCATTGTCGAGGGTGACCGTACTCGTGAGCAGGTCTTCCAGGGTGACATCATTCGTCTTTCCGGCGAGGGTTCCCGTGAGACTTTTACCGTTCGTAAGATCAGCTTTGGCATTGGTGTTGAGCGTACTTTCCCACTTCACTCACCAAAGATTGCTAAGCTTGAGGTTCTTCGCCACGGTGTTGTTCACCGCGCTAAGCTCTACTTCCTGCGCGATCGTGTTGGTAAGGCTGCTCGTCTTCGCGAGAAGCGCTAATCAACTTCATATGCTCTTTAAAGCCGCCTTCGGGCGGCTTTTTTAGTACCATAGTCGTGTGGTTTGGAGAAAACATGGCTGATTCTGCTAAAGACATACTTGCTCGTTTAAGCGATGCCCCAGAGACTGAGGTATACGAACTCATAGCTCGTTATAGCGAGGACCCCCGTAAACAGGTTATCAAGGCTCTAGAATCAGCTAAAAAGCGCATTGAAAAAGAACATTCCGAGAAGACCCGTGTAGAAGAAATGTATCGCTTTCAGAAGGAGCTTTCTGGGGGCGGACTTGTTGTTGGTGTTGATGAGGTGGGCAGAGGTTCTGTAGCTGGCCCATTAACGGTTTGTGCGGTATGTTTGCCAGAGAATCCTATCATCTATGGACTAAACGATTCCAAAAAATTAACCGCAACAAAGCGAGAGATTCTAGCGGCACAAATTCAAGAAGTTGCCACAGCAATTGGCATTGCTCATATTGCTCCTCAAAGAATTGATGAAGTTGGCATGGCTCAGTGTTTAAGAGACGCTATGCTTCAGGCTGTCAAAAACACAGGTATTGAGCCTGAATGCGTCTTGATCGATGGAAATCCTATGCATATCCACCCCAAAGAAAAGACTCTTGTTAAGGGTGATGCACGTATTGCTTCTATTGCTGCCGCTTCAATTGTGGCAAAGGTAACAAGAGATGCTCTTATGGTGGCCTATGACGAGGAGTACCCCGGCTATCACCTGGCAGAATGTAAAGGATATGCCTCTGCTGAACACATTGAAGCTATTGGTGGGATGGGACTTTCTCCTATACATCGTGCGTCGTTTTGTGGAAACTTTGTTAAGACGCAAAGACTGTTTTAATACATCCAATTTAAGCAATCAGATTAACTTTCAGACGCAAACAGGGACCCGTTCATTCTAAGAGGATTGAACGGGCTTTTTATAGAGCCGAAAGCCCGCAATATCAAATTTTTTATTTTTGTCAGAATCATTACGCTGTTTAGACAGACAGCAGTCAAGTTAGTGTCAAAGTGCTCCTGCAAACTGAACTCTCCCACAATGAAAGGAGAGTTATGAGCAAGAAAGACACAAGCAAGTATCCAGGTTCTTTGCCTTATGAGGGAGAGGAAAAACCCTCACCACAGGAGGAGCCAAAAGATCAGGACAAGGTTTCTGAAGAGGATGACGCACAAGAGGGAAGAATTCCGCTAGAAGAGATGTCTTCTCGCCAAATTGGCGAGAAAGGCGAGGAGATCGCTGCAAAATACCTCATCAAAAGAGGCTACAAAATTATCCAAACTAACTGGACGTGTCAGATTGGTGAGGTTGATATTGTTGCTCAAGATGGCGATAACGTTGTGCTTGTTGAGGTAAAGACAAGACGTATATTGAACAAAGACGATAGCATCATGCCTGAGCTGGCTGTAAATAGGGCAAAGCAGGAAAAATACAGAACGCTTGCGCTTATGTATGCAGCGCTTCATCCAGCACTTACCTCTATTAGATTTGATGTTGTTGCTATCAATCTGGTAGCTCCAAGCACAGCAAGCCTAAGGCATTTAATTGGAGCATTTAGCTGGGACGAGCAATGAGTCAAGCAACCATCTGCGTTCATACCGCAACTCTTAGAGGAATTGAGGCAATACCTGTAGATGTGGAAGTGGGTATTTCAGGCGGCATACCTGGAATAACCATCGTAGGAATGCCTGACAGCTCCATTATGGAATCTCGTTCTCGTGTGCGCTGCTCACTAAAAGCTGCTGGATTTACCATTCCTCGATTGCTGGTAACAATCAATTTGACGCCTGCGGATATAAAAAAGACAGGTACTGGATTTGATTTGCCTATAGCCGTTGCTATTCTTGCAGCTACTGGACAGATTCCTCAAGAGATTGTGCATAACAGGATGTTTGTGGGAGAACTCTCATTAAACGGCAAGATCTCTTCAGTTAGAGGTATGGCGGCGTATGCAATGCTTGCTAAGAAACTGGGAATGAAACTAATCTCCTCTTCAGATTGCAATTTGTTTGGTTCTGACTGGAGTCACGTCATAGGAATTCAATCATTGCTCAACTTGAGTTTAAGAGATCAATCATTCTGTAAGCCATTGGTTCAGCATAAGCATTCTGTTGAAACAGCAATGCTCAGCGAGAATTTAGACTTTGAAGAGGTGATTGACCAGGAATTAGTCAAGCGAGCTATCGTAATCGCAGCTACAGGAAACCTGGGAATGCTTATGATTGGCCCGCCAGGTGCAGGTAAAACTATGCTTGCAAAAAGAATTCCAACAATCCTCCCAGAGCTCTCTAAAGAAGAGCGTGATGAGGTATTGCTCATACATTCTGTAGCAGGGTGTGAAACAGATTCTATTCAAGCAGGTGTACGTCCCTTTAGGTCTCCTCATCATTCAGCTTCTGTAGCAGGCATGATTGGAGGTGGCAGACCTGTCATCCCAGGCGAAATTTCTCTTGCCCATAAAGGCGTGCTGTTTTTAGATGAACTGCCCGAGTTTGCATCTAATACGTTGCAGGTTTTACGTCAGCCAATTGAAGATGGATATGTACGTCTTGCGCGAGTGGATGGCATCTATAAGTTTCCTTCTCAGTTCCAGCTCATCGCTGCAGCTAATCCCTGTCCCTGCGGATACTTTGGAGATAAAACTCACACCTGTAAGTGCTCTCCAGGAAAGATTTCTACGTATCAATCAAAAATTGGAGGTCCTTTAATGGATCGAATAGATATTGTGTGTGATGTAGCTCGACCTTCTTCTGATCGAGTAATTCAAGGTGAGCTAGGACTCACTTCAGCAGGTATGCGCTCACTTGTTGTCTCTGGCAGAGACTTTGCTTCTTGGCGAGAAACCCGTGGAGTAGATGGCACTTCTCGCCAAAAGTACGTGGAGAGCTTTGATGAATCGGCATTGCAGCTGCTTCATAGATTTGCTCGTGGACTTCATTTAGGAGGTAGGGCAATAACGCGTACCTGCAGAGTTGCAAGGACTATCGCAGATATTGCTCACCACGAAAGAGTGACAAAAGACGATGTATCTGAGGCGGTTGCCTATAGGTCTCGTTCTTTGGAGTAGCAATGGAGAAATGGGAGATTTCATCAGAAGATGAGGACTATCCAAAAGAATTGCTACTGCTTAACCATCCGCCTGAAATTATTTATGGAATGGGGGATAGAAGCGTTTTGCAACAACCTTGTATGTCTGTAATTGGGGCTCGTAGAGCCACCCCATACGGCATGGCAATTGCAGAAATGGCTGGCAGATGCGCCGCTGATAACAATATTGTGGTGGTATCTGGTGGAGCTCTTGGCTGCGACTACATGGCGGGTATGG
>CALLVW010000035.1:0-6390 GCA_938015835.1 uncultured Atopobium sp.
CCTCCCATTTCTTGGACACGAGAAATGGGAGTCAGTTCACTTTGTCGTTTGCGGTCGATTGATTTTCTCGCCATTGACGGCTGACCTTCTCCAGGTAATTTTCTCGCCTGTTGCGGCGCTTATTTCATTGCGGCAAGAGTCTTTTCCCAGGCAGCAAGCGAGTCTACGCAGGTCTGGTACGCAACGCAGTAGCTCACACGCAGCCAACCTGGGCAACCGAACGAGTCGGATGGAACAGGCAGCAGCTCAAACTGCTTGGCCACATCGCAGAATGCTTGAGCATCTCCACCAGGAGCACGAACCCACAGGTAGAATGCACCATCAGGCTGGATGTACTCGTAACCAAGCTTGGTGAGGCCCTCGGTCAGCACTTCTCGATTCTTTGCATAGGCCTCAACATCCGCTGGCTCATCAACACAGTCGATAATGATGCGCTGGAAAAGGGCCGGCGCGCATACAAAGCCCAGCAAACGAGCGGCACCCGCACAAGCTGCGTAAATCTCCTTCTGCTCCGGATTAGAAGTAGGAACCAGCACCCAACCAATACGCTCACCAGGAAGTGAGAGGGACTTGGAGTAGGAATAGCACACAATGGTGCGCTCGTAGACGTCAGGAACCCAAGGGACCTCAATGTTGCCAAAAACAATCTCGCGGTAAGGTTCGTCGGAGATGACGTAAATGTCAGTTCCCAGCTCAGTGGAGCGTTTGCGGAGCATATTGGCAAATGCGTCCAGGTTTTCCCTGGTATACACAGCACCAACAGGATTGTTTGGAGAGTTGATAATCACCGCGCGAGTCTTAGACGTAAGAGCTGCACAAACAGCATCAACATCAATCTGGAAGGTTTTCTCGTCAGCCAAAACCTCAACGCAGGTAGCCTGAGCGTGGTCAATCCACACACGATACTCAGGGAAGTATGGTGCAATGACAATAACCTCTTCACCTGGAGAAACAATGGAATTGAGCGCCATAGAAACGGAAGCTGCAGCTCCACAAGTCAAGATGAGATCGTCTGCCTGTGCTGCGTGATCTCCAAAGCGGCGTCGCAGTGACGCGGCAATTGCCTCCCTGGCCTGGGGAATGCCGATTGCAGGTGTGTAGCTGTGAACCTGCTGGGGAGGCAGCTGCATGGCGGCCTCGATAGAGGTGCGAACAGACTCAGGAGCAGGCACGGAAGGATTGCCAATCGAGAAATCAAACACATTCTGGGCACCAATCTCAGCGCGACGCTGCGTCGCATAACCTGCAATCTCACGGATTGCAGACTTTTCTGATCCGTATGCAAGACTTGTCTGATTGACCATGGTTTCTCGATTCTCTCGAAGCCTACAGTACCTACCTGGTAAAACGTTGGGTGGAGGAGTGGATAACGCCGACGCGCATCTGGCCTCACACAACCTTTGATAGATAGCATATTGGGCGAGAAGATCGATCTTCTCGCCCAACTTTAAAAGTTTTAACAAATTTGTATCTATTGCACGGTCTTGCAGCAAATTCCACAGAGTGGACTGCAGTGCGACCGCAAGTTCAGCCGTGTGGCTTGACCGCGTGACTTCACTGCGAGCTTGACCGCGTGGGTTCAGCCTATTCGTACACGCAAGGCTTCAGAACACCAACAAATGGCAGGTTGCGGTAGCGCTCTGCATAGTCCAAGCCGTAACCAACAACAAACTTGTCGGGGACGTGAGTGCCCACGTAACGAGGATCAATAGCTGGACGCTTGCCCTCAATGTCCTTGACCAGGAAAGCGGCAATCTCAATGGAAGCGGGGTTACGAGACTGGAGCATGCGGACCAGGTAAGAGAGGGTTAGGCCGGAGTCCAGGACGTCCTCAACGATGATGACGTGGCGGCCCTCAATCTTGGTATCAAGATCTTTTACAATGCGCACAACACCAGAGCTTTTAACGCCGTCGCCGTAGCTGGAAACAGCCATAAAATCGATGGAGAGTGGGCACTCAATGGCGCGCATAATGTCGGCCATGAATACAACAGCTCCGCGAAGAACAGCAATGACCAGGGGGTTCTTGTCCGCGTAGTCACGCGTGATCTCCGCGCCCACCTTCTTGACGATGTCCTTGATGTCCTGTTCGTCAAGCAGAATCTCTTCAATATCAGGGTGAAGCTCCGCCATTACTGGCTCCTCTCAAATGGCTTGTGACCAGAATAGATGTTCAATTCTAGCAGCTGTTTTGTATCTTGCGTACATTTTACTCGTTCATCGGGACGAATTCCCGCAACCCACACTACATGTCCACGAATATTTGTTCGCACAATAGGCATCATGCTCCTGGATTCAACGGGAACGCCTGCCTCACCCAGCAGGTCAGAGATCTTTTTTGACTGCCCGTGCATACCCAGAGGCTGCATGGTGTCCCCCGCCTCGGGTCCCGAGACCCACAGGCTACCGCCGTGAACTGGGTCTACCCCACAGGCTTGTGCGTCGAGAAGAACCGACTCGCCCAACCATTCCTGGCTATGTGCGGTTGCATAGGACACGACGTCAAAGCCGTGCTCCACAGGGAGAATGCGTGCTGAAAGCACTCGGCCGTCTGCTAGCTCCAGCGTTCCCGGAACTGCAAGGTGCTCGCCAAACGTGGCTGCAGCAGGTACCGTACCTGCAGGTTCGTTGCTGGCCGCGCCGCCCGCAGCGCTCGCGCTCCCCGCGGCACCCGTGAACGAGAATGTCACGGTGCCCAAACGAACGCGCGCTTCAAGGTTTTGCGGCAAGTTAGCCACGCCAACTCCCGCAGCAACCGCTTCAAGCACGGCATCTACGTGTCTGAACTCTAGCCAAGCCTCAGGGATTAGTTGCCGAGCCACAATCCTTACCACGCGACGGGCAATCACCACGTCAGTAGAACTCAGCTTCAACGCGTCAAGTACCAGCGAAGACTCGCTCTTGCGCAGCGTAATCTGCCTCAGCTTGCGAGCAGCCTTTCCCTCCAGATAGTCATCTTCGTCGGCCATCAAGTCTGCAATTTTGCACACCGTCTGCACCAACAACGGGTTTCTCGCCTTCAGCAGAGGAAGCACGTTGTGGCGCATATACGCACGTAGATAGTGGGTATCGGTGTTGGTAGCGTCCTCATGCCAGTCCAGAGCGCGAGCCTTCAGCCAGTCTTTGAGCTGGTCATGCGTGTAGTCGAGCAGCGGACGATAAATCAACCCGCGATGCCTAGGAATCGACGCCAGGCCGCTCATGCCGGACCCGTGCATCACGTTCATCATGAACGTCTCCGCGCGATCGTCAGCCGTATGTGCTGTCAAAATCTTTGCCTTCTGACGAGAAACCCCCTGCTCAGTACATAGTTTTTGAGCGAGTTCTCGCGCGGCGTCATACCGCACCCGACGACCAACATCTTCCACGTTGCCATCACGCTCCTGCGCAAACTTTGCCACGTCCACGCGCAACGCGGTGCAGGGAACGCCTAGCGAGTCGCAAGTCTCTTGAACAAAGTGCTGGTCAGCGTCCGCATCTTCGCCGCGAAGCAGGTGGTTTACGTGCAACACATGCAGGCGCTCTTTTGCAATGCGCGAAAGTCCTGCGCCGTCGCCAAGATCAAGCGGCTCCGTTACCGCCATGTGAAGCAGCGCCATCGAGTCGGCTCCGCCCGAGACCATAAGGATAACGGGCGCGGCGACCTGGCCTCGACGCGAGCCTTCAGCCTGGCCTCGGCGCAAGCCTTCTGCCTGGTCTTTTGCGGCGAGAACGTTCTTTTTATTGAAGTATGCGTGTACGGATGGCACTTAGCACCAATTTCTGTCCGGTGTGTTTGTTACAGTTATACCCGAAAGTTACTCAGTAGAAAGAAATTCATGAATCCCACGTTTCACCTACATATTCTTGCCAGCGGATCAAAAGGTAATTGCAGCCTGCTAGAAACGCCTGATGGTCTCATTATGATTGATTGCGGAATCTCTAGAAAAGAAATTCTGCGTCGGTCTAAAGAGCTGAACGTTGACCTCTCTGAGCTTGTGGCCATCTTTATTACGCACGAGCACACCGATCACGTCGCGGGTCTTTCGGTAGTAAGTAAAACTTTTGATGTTCCCGTGTTCGCTACAACAGGAACTGCTGCCGTACTTTCAAGAAAGCCCTGTTCCAACGTCACCTTTACCCTTGTTGACCAGGCAGGTTCTGTCCATATTGACGCCGCTCCAGACATTGAGGTAAGCATCTTCCCCACCTCGCACGATGTTTGCGAGCCTATGGGCATGCGCTTTGATTATCTTGCTGGTCCTGATAGGCGCATCGTGGACTCCGTGGGCTACTGCACCGACACGGGTATTCTGACGCCCAAGGCTCTCGAGTGCCTCTCTGACGTGCGCATTCTTGCTATCGAGTCCAATCATGACGAGCACATGCTGCTCACGGGACCCTATCCATACGTGCTCAAGCAACGTGTCCATGGAGACTCTGGTCACCTGTCAAACGAGTACACTGCGCAAGCGTTACCACAGCTTGTTGGCCCAAACACTCGCTGCGTAGTTGGCATGCATCTTTCTCACGAGAATAACCGTCCAAGCGTCGCAGTTAGAACGCTTGCTAAAGCGGTTGGCGCTCAGCCTCTCAACGATGCGTTTACCGAGGCGCAAACCCCCGACGGCTCTCTTGCCATCTGCGTAGCAAGCCAAGATTGGCCGATGTCGCTCTAAGCTACACGTGTACGCGCTGACACGCCGCGCGTCCCAGGCTCCGCGCCCCAACAGCACGTCCAGGCTTGTGACAACAAAAAAGCGAGAAAACCTTGGAGCTCCAAGATCTTCTCGCTATGCGAGGTGCCTGTAATCGGGCGTTGAACAGGCACGTCTAGCCGTACGCACGGCTGCAGCTATACGTGCCTGGCAGGTCAACTACCAGGCACCTTACTGCCTGAGTAGCAGCTTGACTGACCGCCAAAGCCGCCGCTCAGAGCACTAGTGTTAGTCGATTGCAATCTTTGTGACGCTAGCTTGCTGATCCTGCTTTGGAACAGTGATGGTCAGGATGCCGCCATCAAGCTTTGCAGTCAGACCCTCACGAGCTGCGTCCTTCAGATACACGCCACGAGTTGCCTGCCACTCAGAAGACTCTTTGTGCAGGTAGTTCTTGGCCTTCTCCTCCTCGGACTCCTTGCGAGTAGCGGTGATTGAAAGCCTACCCTCATTGAGCTCGACGTCGATGTTCTCCTTAGAAACACCAGGGAGCTCAGCTGTCACCACGTAAGACTGGCCTGCATCCTCAACGTTCATAACAAATGCATCGGACGAGACGGAAGACAGAGCGGAATAAGGCGCGTCAAAGAAAGAATCAAATGAGCCAAATGGCCACGTGCCCAGATTCCTTGCGATACGATCATAGGGAACTACATTCTTCATAGTAACCACTCCTTTACTGGTAGATGCCGTTATTGGCACTTCGTTGTTCATCATCTGTTGTACCCTGCTTACGCAAATTTATACAACTTTTTATAAAATTTCTAAGTCTTACAGACTAAGATTATCCTGCGGTTATGTACCGTATGAATGCGCGAGCCGACACACGAGCCAACACGCGGGCCGACACACACTCAATCTGCGGCCACTCAAATATCCAAGCAAAACTGTGCAGGATTGCGCGCGCTGCGGTATCATGTTTTATATCAATGTTTTGCGAGACTACGACAAAAGGACCATCGTGGACACCTCGAACAACCTTGAAAATAACGTTTCACCTGCGGATCAGGACCCTCGTACTGACGCTCAGCAGGAGTTTGAATACGCTGAATCTTTTGAGCAGGAAGCCCAGATAACTGACGACGCCGAGTTTCACGCAACTGGTGCACAGCACTTCTCGTCATCTGAGATTTCTGAGCATGCAGGCGAGGATGCTGCAAAGCAGCCATACGTCCGCCAGCATCGTCATCACAAAACAGTGGAGCCTATCAGCGACTTTACAATGCCGGGCGAGAAGCTCGAACTTCCCGAGAACCAGGCTGCTGGCTTCGAGTCCAGCAAGGGTTCTTACGCGAAGAAAGGTTGGCGCAAGCCAAAGAACGAGATTGCTCACCTTCGCAAAGACGTTCACTACGGCCAATACCTGCAGGTTCCTAAGGGCCAGCGCGACATTTTTGTCAGGAAAGAGCGCCGCTCAAATGCAGGTTCGCTGATTGCTGCCATCATTGTTTTGGCCATCATTGCCGCAGTTTTCTATTTCCTCTGGACCTGGATGTCCACCAACTGGGGCGTTGCGATTCGCTAAACTGCAAAGCCGCGCGGTGTGCCAGCGGTGGCTGCAAAGTTGCGGTTCGCACGGTGTGTCGGCAGCCGAGCCGTCCAGTGCGCGCCTGATTTCTGCAAAGAATCTGTAACTTTTGCCTAAAAGCATCAAAGAATCTGTGGATTTGCCTGATTTTGCAAAAGAATCGGT
>CALLVW010000036.1:0-4225 GCA_938015835.1 uncultured Atopobium sp.
AGTGAGGCTTGGAATTGCGAGCCTGAAAAGTGCATGAAGTCTGAATAAATCTACTCAGACATGACGAGAAAAACCGGCAAATTGCTCAGACATGGTGCGCTTTTCCGGCAAATCATTCAGACATGGCGAGAAAATCAGGCTCCCTGGAAGGACGAACTCGGACGCGCTTTAAACTCTGCCTGAAAAGTGCAAAGAATCTGTGTTTGGGGCACAGATTTACAGATTCTTTGTAGAAATCAGGCGCGCAAGCAAATCAGGCGCGGAGCAAAAGATCGAGCGCCCTTAGCTTATGCAACTCCAAGATAAAAGAATGCGTAGTTGAGCACGTTGACCAGCGTATATAAGCCGCCAATGACCAGGTAGGGCCAGAGGTGCGCTTTTGTGATTGCGATAAACTCGCGGATGAAAGCCGTAGGCCAGTACCAGCCCTTTGTGTGAGATCCGATTCCGTCTGCTTTAATACCCAGGTTGTGGGCGTATTCGGCGCAACGGAAAACGTGGAAATCGCTGGTAACAACCGCTGTGGTGAAGTCGCCTGCGGCGGTGGCGGCGTCGTCGTCGGTGGCGGTGGTACCGTCGGTAGAGCCGACGCTCAATACGGCATTGACGCTCGCTGCTCGGTCGTCATGCATCACGCCTAGCGAGTACTTTAGGTTTTCCCAGGTAGTTGTCGACTTGTCTTCCATGAGGATCGCGTCAGCAGGAACGCCTTTCTCCAGAAGATAATCGCGCATGGCCTGAGCTTCGGAGACTATCTCGTCAGCTCCCTGACCTCCGGAAGCAACAAATTTTCCATGTTGATGCTGCTTGTTCCACAGCTCAAGTGCCTTATCGATTCTGCCCGCAAGTAGCGGAGTTGGTCGTGGTCCATCAAGCCCAGCGCCATGAATGATGATGTAATCGTACTGGCGATGGCGGGGAAGAATACGATACAACCACGAATAGAACAGCAAGGCTACAAAGGTAAACGAGAACCACAAGCCCTCAAGCGTAAAAAGTCCCAGCAAAAAGACAACAACATGGGGAGTATCCGGATCAAAATAATTCACGATAGACGGGGATGCAAGAAGCATAATAAGGAATCCGGCCATCAAAAACGGCAACATCGACGTTAAGGAAAATCCGTTATTTTTTACAACAACCACGGTGTTAATCAGCAAAAACATAATAGTTAGGATAGGAGTTAGCATAACAATAAAAATCAGAGTTATGCCAAGAATACGATTGTCCAATATCAGTACCAGAAGAATCGAGGACCACGCCAGAGTCGCAAACAAAAAAAGCGCGTTACGAAACTGTCGAGGCTCCTTGATAAATGAGTAAATAAATAACACTCCTGGAACGACCGCTGGAGCCAGCAGAAGGGCGTATGAAACTATATACTGCCAGTCAAGATGAACGCCAGCGTCTCTGAACAGATTGTCAATGGGCATGTAAATTCCTTCCTGGCGGGTAAATTTTCTCGCTAGAAAAGTGCTCAAACATAAGACATTTGGCGAGAAACTCATGTGCCAGATTTATAACAAAGCGCCCCTGCGTAGCTGCTGAGACGCCTCTTCATACCACTCGGTGCCGCTCGCTTACAACACAAAAGTGGACAGTTGCCCATTTGACTCGGTGAACGGTAACCGTTTGCCGATAAGCGTTGTTTCGCATCGGTCGGAGGTTTGGTTAACGGTATGTTAGCGTACACATTGTCTACGTGCGCAAATATCGGATATTTGTAAACCGCATTTCTCGCCAGCCTAAAATTCATGAAAGTCTGCTCAACCTTTCACGGTTTCGTTCTAGATTTACGTAAAAAAGTACTTGAAAATGTACTTCGCGAGTGTTCGTCGTTTTGTTGTAGAGAGGACCCAATTGTGGCTGCAACAAACCATACGCTCGTATGCGAGCTTTCGCAAAAACGTTTATAAGCCTCGTCAGTGTCACGTGTAAAACGTGCTCCTCCACGAGGTAGGCAGTGTTTCATTGGTAAGAAACACAGATTTTAGGAGGGTTTTATGAAGGGTTATGCAATGCTCAAGATCGGCGAGTCCGGCTGGATTGAGAAGGAGACACCAAAGTGTGGTCCTCTGGACGCAATCTGCAAGCCACTTGCGGTCGCAATTTGTACTTCTGATATTCACACTCTGTGGGAGGGCGCAATCGGCGACCGTCACAACATGATTCTTGGTCATGAGTGCTCCGCAGAGGTTGTCGAGGTTGGCGAGTGCGTCAAGGACTTCAAGCCTGGCGACCGCGTCCTCGTTCCTGCAATTACTCCAGACTGGAACTCCCTTGAGGCTCAGGCTGGCTACTCCATGCACTCCGGTGGCATGCTTGCTGGCTGGAAGTTCTCCAACTTCAAGGACGGCGTCTTCTCCGAGTACTTCCACGTAAACGACGCTGACGGCAACCTTGCTCACATGCCAGAGGGCATGGATCCAGCAGACGCCTGCATCCTTTCCGACATGGTTCCAACTGGCTTCCACGCAGTTGAGCTGGCTGGCGTTGAGTTCGGCGACACCGTCCTGGTCATCGGCATTGGACCTGTCGGCCTTATGTCCGTTGCTGGTGCTGCACTCCATGGTGCTTCTCGCATCATTGCTGTTGGTACCCGTCCAGTCTGCGTTGAGGCAGCTAAGGGCTACGGCGCAACCGACTTCATCTCCTACAAGGACGGCCCAATCTGGGAGCAGGTCATGGAGCTCACCGGTGGCAAGGGCGTTGACCGCGTCTGCGTCGACGGCGGCGGCTGCGAGACCTTCGAGGACGCTGTCAAGGCACTCAAGCCTGGCGGAAAGATTGGTAACGTCAACTACCTCGGTTCCGGCGACTACGTCAACATTCCTCGCGTCGAGTGGGGCGTTGGTATGGGCCACAAGGACATCCGTGGCGGCCTCATGCCTGGCGGCCGTCTGCGCATGGAGAAGCTCTCCAGCCTGGTCACTTCTGGCCGTCTTGACCTTCACCCAGAGGTTACTCACCTCTATCACGGCTGGGATCACCTCGAGGAGGCTCTCTTCACCATGCGTGATAAGCCATCCGACCTCATCAAGCCAGTTGTTGTTATCGACTAGGTAATTAACTAGGTAGCATGATTTAGTACGTTTGAGCTGGCGAGAAGTTCGGTTTTCTCGCCAGCTTTTTGCGCTGGTGAGCGCCAACGGAGTTTAGGAAGCGGTTGTATTCATGAAAATCCTTGTTGTATCAGGCTTTCTTGGAGCTGGTAAAACCACCTTCATTCAGGAGCTCGTGCGCCGGACTGGGCGTGATTTTGCTATCTACGAGAATGAATATGGCCAGGCAGACATCGATGCGCGTCGCCTGAGGCAGGACTCCGACCTCAAGGTTTGGGAGTCTACCGAGAACTGTATTTGCTGTTCGGGTAAGCAGGATTTTGCGACGTCGGTGCTGACCATTTCAAACACCATCGACCCCGAGTATTTAATTGTTGAACCAACTGGCGTAGCTAAGCTGCAGAGCATTCTTGATAACGTGAATCAGGTGGCCTGGGAACGCATCAGTTTGCTGGCGCCGGTTACCGTGGTCGATGCCGTTTCGTGGCAGAATCAGCGCACCGATTTTCCAGAGATTTTTGACAATCAGCTGAGCGCTGCCGCGAGCGTGGTGATTTCCAAGCTTGCTCCAGGTAGCGAGGATGCTTCTGAGCCCATTAAGCAGCTTGCGGCAGAGATGAATCCGCAGGCAGAGGTTATCGCCGAGTCTTCGTACGCTGATATTCCCGACGAGTGGTGGAATGGTCTTCTGACTCGCGCGCTTGACGGTTCTGTTCTTAAAGATCCAGCTAGCGAGAAGGACGAGGGGCCTGACCTGGAAACTATGGCCCTCACTCACGCTGAGCTTCCAAGTCCAACGCACTTGATTTGGCTTTTGGACGCAGCGTCGGCTGGCGTTTTTGGAAAGCTTGCTCGTGCAAAGGGTACGCTGCCTTGTGGTAATCAGTGGGTCAAGTTTGACTTGGTGGAGCGTGCGTGGGCCATTACGGGTGACGAACCTCAGGAAGAGTCCAGGTGCGTGTTTATCGGCCGCGACCTGCTGCGTCATGGACTTCGTGAGGCGTTTGTGCCGGCGTTCTGGCACGAGCAGTCGGACTTGGCTGACGAGCACGATCACTCGCACTGCGACCACGAGCACGGTCACTGCGTGCATGAGCACTGCGACCACGAGCATGGACATTGCGAGCATGAGGGCCACGAGCACGACCACGAGGGACACGAGC
>CALLVW010000037.1:0-18176 GCA_938015835.1 uncultured Atopobium sp.
GAGAGACTCAGCAAGAATTTGATGAGGGACTCAATAAAACTGCAGGTCAAATTATGTGCAAAGGCATTTCTTCTGGAGCATTATGCTTTACCGGCATCTCGCTTGTGTATGGCGTCATTGCGCTGGCAATCAATTATGGTGACAGGCAGAATAACATCACGCTTCTCACGCTGATCGCCGCCGGAGTTCTTTCGGGCATTTACCAGCAGATTTGGTTCAACTACCAGCCTCTGATTACTAAGCTGAGCTATCTTCAAAGGTTCCTTGGCTTTAACGTTTGCCTGTTCCCAACGCTTGTTGCGATGGCGCTTATCGGCGAATGGGTTCCAAATATGGCGCAGGCTTGGATGTCGTTTACCGCACTATACCTGGTCATTCTGCTGATTACAACCTTAGTCTTCAATGCTATTTTCAAGAAAGAAGAGCAGAAATATAAGGCTGCTTTCGAGAAGTACCAGGCATCTCGCCGTGCATAAAGTTTCAACTGATTCTGTACCGTCCGCCGTGCGCCTGATTTCTGCAAAGAATCTGTAGCTTTTGCCTGAAATCATAAAAGAATCGGTGGATTCTTCCTGATTTTCGTAAAGAGTCTGTGTGAGAAACACAGACTCTTTGCATTTTTCAGGCGAGAAAAGCGAAAGGCCGTCCGACAATTTTAAAAACTAAAATTTTTAAAGAACGAATACAGAAAAAATTAAGCAGTTTTTGTGTTTTAGACTAATGTCTAAAATTATGTACAAAGATAAGCTAATATTGTCTTGAATTGTGCTCTATTTAAGTTTAGATCACAGAAGGGAATAGAATGAAATCACTAGCTAAGGGTATTTTTAGTAAGATTTGCTGTCTTTTTACAGCAGCTCTTCTAATTTACTCACTGGTTCCAGTTCAGGCTTATGCTGCCCCAACAAGCACTAATGACGTCGCTGACAGCAAAGTCACCATTACTAGCCTGGAGCCTGGAGATGTTGTAAGTGCGTATCTAATCGCTGATGCAGACATTGATGCCTCAAACAACTTAACGTATACGATGGCTAACAATCTGCCAGCTGCTTACGATACAATCGCCGAGATTTCAGCTGTTGCCACTGATGGCTACACCTTTACTCAGGGCACCGATATGCAAAATGCTGCAGCTGCAATTGCGAGCGCAGTTACTGCAGGTACAGCTACTACTACTGCAACAGCTGGCGCCAATGGTTCCGCTGAGTTGACTCTTGGAAGTGGCTACTATCTTGTTCGTGTTACTTCTACAAGCGGTAAGACTCACGTTTACCAGAATATGGTAGTTGACGTAACCCCTAAGGTTGATAGTGGCACATATAAGCCTCGTACCGTTGCTCCTATCGCTGTTAAGAAGACTGAAGTAACTATTAAGAAGACTGTTGGTTCTCAGTACAAAGAGTCCACTGATAAGTATAGTGTTGGTGACAGCGTTCCGTTTAAGGTCAATACTGCTGTTCCTAACTATCCAGCAGACTCTGAGAACGCAACTTTTATCATTGGTGATACTCCTACCGCTGGTCTTAAAATCAAGACTGATACTATTAAGATCAACGGCCAGGTAGCTGCATCAGGTGTTGACTATACTTTAACAGCATCCGCTACTGGCTACACCTTTGAGTTCTCTAAAGACTATGTTCTTGCTCATCCCGGTGAGGCAATTGAGATTACTTATGAGGCAGAGCTTACCTCTGATGCGTTCTCTCATAGCGCTACTGATGTAACCGGTAACACCGCTACCGTTACCTTTAACCCTAACCCTTATGATGGCGGAACTGCTAAGCCAAATAGTAAAACTACGGTAAAGACCTATGGTTATGTCTTTAAGAAGACTGATCCAGATGGCAATCCTCTTCCAGGTGCTACCTTTACCCTTACGCTTGACAACGGCACCGTACTCACTTCTACTTCTGACGCAAACGGCTATGTCTACTTCTCTGGCCTTGCTGCAGGTCACTACAAGATTTCAGAGACTGGCGTCCCTGCTGGATACGTCAAGGTTGCTGATATTGAGTTTGACTTGAGCGACGATACCGCTACTGCTGATAACCCAGCTACAACTGATGTCGAGAATAACTATCTGGTTAATGAAACCAACGTTGTCGATAACAAGCAGATTGCTCTGCCAGTAACCGGTGATGCAGGAACCTTTATGTTTACCGCTATTGGAACTGTTCTGCTTATTGCTGGTGTAGGCGCCATTGTGTACTCCAGGAAGTTGCGCGTATAAAAGTTCTACCATCACTTTTAACTATGGCTAAACCAAAACACATGATGGCTGTAATGAAAGCAGGAGAATCAAATGATTCTCCTGCTTCTCTTGATTCTTTACATGAAGCTCGCACAAAAAAGAAGCATGCGCGTACGTGGCTTATTATGTCAATCATTGTTCTAATTGCTGGAATTGTGCTAATTAGCTATCCGTTTGTAAGCAGCTGGCTTAATCAGCTTGCTCAAAATAAGGTAAGTGCTACACAAGAAAGCACCGTAGTCGCAATGACAAGTACTGATCTTTCTGCTGAAAAGGAAAGGGCAATAGAATTTAATAAGCGTCTTCGTGATGGCGTTTCTAGAGTAATCGACCCCTTTGATAGTAATTCGTCTATGCCAGGAGTATCTGAATATAGAGAAGTACTGAATATTGCAAATGATGGTGTTATGGGGGAACTTATTATCCCTAAAATTTCAGTAGATCTTCCTATTTATCACTTTACCACCGATGATGTGTTACAACACGGCGTTGGTCACGTGGTAAATACCTCTGTACCAATAGGCGGAGAGTCAACGCACGTTGTTTTAGCTGGTCATACTGGTCTTCCCACAGCTCAGATATTTGATCGACTTGAGGAGCTTCAAGTAGGCGATTGGTTTATTATTCGCGTACTTGGAGAGGATTGTGCGTATAGAGTAACTTCTACAGAAGTAGTTCTACCTAATCAGGTGAATAGCCTTTCTATTGAGCCAGGAAAAGACCAAGTAACGCTTGTAACGTGCACCCCTTATGGAGTTAATACTCATAGGCTATTAGTGCATGCAGAACGTACAGAAATTCCTTCTGAGTGGGAAGATCAAAATAAATTGGTTAATCATTCTGTTGACTCTCCAGTGGATATAAAACAAAATTCAATACTTTTCGCTCTTTTAGGTGTTGTTTTTGCGGGCATAATTGTCAGCATTGCAGTCTTAGTTGTTACACGTACAAAGGTTTTATCGAGAAAAAATAAATAAAACTTTTTTCAGAATAATTAGTTTCAAATAAGAAAATGTTGTGGAATATAGGTGTTAGATGGACACAAATGCTGTGTTTATAGCTATAAATCTATTATAATCGTCACGTAGGTCTATGCGTATTACATTGAAGTAAGTGTTCTTAGCTATAAACATAGATCATTTGCTTATAGGAGATTCAATGGTAAGGTTGCGTCAAAAGAAAACTAGTTTTCTGAGGGCTTTAGCTATATTTGCCATAGCCTTTATTGGATATTTTTGTGTAGTATTTTCAACCCCTGCTTTAGCGGTTGAGCCTCCGGCACATACAAAAACACTTACACCTAATGGCGATGGCTCCTATAAACTTTCTTTGACGGTAACTGGCAAATCTGAATCTAGCGTAGAAAGAACTCGAGCTAACATCGTTGTAGTATTTGATAAGTCAAACAGTATGGATGAGAGGTCTGATGGTCAGTCACGTCTTGCAATTGCTCAAGAGGCCGTAAATGCTTTGACTGATGAGTTGATGAGTGTCAATAGCACTGATGATCCTAATCGAATTCAGATGTCTTTAGTTACGTTTGATTCTACTGCAAATAAAGTTACCTTTGGCGGAAGCAATTGGACATCAAGTCCGGTTAACTTTAAGAGCAAAATTAATAATATCGTTACACCACTTTCTCAAGGTTATAACATGCCATATGGTGGCACCAACTGGGAAGATGCAATGAAGGTTGCATTGGAAGTTGCGCAAAGTGCCGATAGCGATCCAACGTATGTCATTTTTGTTTCAGATGGTAACCCTACGTTTTATAATGGCACATCAACATATTACAGTTACAAAGCTGGTTCGCGCTATATCCTCGGAACCGGATATGAATCAGCAACTAATATCAGTTATTCTTATAATGCTGCCACTGATGACGCAAGAGCAGTTGTTGATCAGGGAAACAAATTGTATGCAGTAGGCGCTTTTGGCAATGTTACTCGTATGCAGAGTCTTGTTGAGTATGCTTATGATGCACCGGCAGGAAATTACTATCACTCTGCAACGGACAAAGATGCTTTAAATAGAGCGTTTGCAGCTATTGTCGCCGATATTCAGAAGCAGACTTATTACACAAATGTCTCTATCAAAGACGGCCTTACTGATATGGTATCTCCTGTAGATATCAACGGTAATCCAACTACTTTTACCTATACAAAGACTGATAAAGACGGAGTAGTTACTGAGTGGACCGGCGCTCCAGAGGCAACAATTACGGGAGATACAGTTGATTGGGATCTTTCTAGTGTTGGTCAGCTTGAGACTGATGTTACCTATACGGTAAGTTTCACGGTTACTCCTACGCAAAAAGCTCTGGATTCAGTAGCCGATGCTGCTAACGGAAAAGAAAAAGATCAAAACGTTGTTGAGAATCCAGACGGATCGTATTCTGTGTATTCAAATACAACAGCATCCGTTGATTTTACCCAACAAAAAACTGTTAACGGAACCGTTGTTTCAGAAGAAAACGGAACGTCGCCTTATGAACGTCCTACTCTGAAGGTTCCTGTCTCTAAGATTACAATCGAGAAAAAATGGGTTGGAGATGAACCGGCTGATCACGCGGATAAAGTTGTTACCGTACAGGTTAAAAAAACTGTGACGGTAAATGGAAATCCAACTGAAGAAGACTATGGTGATCCAATCACACTGGACGCGAGCAATAACTGGAAAAAGAGCGTTATTGTTCCAGGAAACCTTGCTGGAGACGCTACCTGGTCAGTTGCTGAGATTAGTGCAATCCAAGGATATGACACGTCATACAGTGCGCCAATTGTGTATAGCTCATATAGATCTGGAAATCTCACTGGTAGTGTAGATGGAGTAAACACCATTACCAACACATTCAGAACATATGACTTGGTTATTTATAAAACAGCAAGTAATGATAGCAACGTAAAGACACCTCTTTCAGGAGCGGAATTTACGGTCTTTGCTGAAGATGGAGAGACGGTAGTCGCAGCTGCTACTGCAACTGGCAGTAATGGTAAGGCTACATTCTCTAACCTTAAGCCAGGAACGTATATCATCCGAGAGACCAAGGTTCCTTCTGGCCATCAAAAACTTGGTAATGACTTGACGCTTGTTGTTGATATCTCAGGTAACATCACCTTAGACGGTAGGGCAATTAGCGCTGACCATCAGGGAGTTGATCCAGCAAATGGTCACTGGTTCCAGATTGATGTGGACAACCACGTACTAAGCGTTCTCCCAAGTACAGATGGTATGGGAATTACGCCATTTATTAGTGCGGGTGCTGTGCTTTTGCTACTTGCATCTATCTGTGCAGCGCTTTATCTCTACAAGAAGTCAGCGATAGCAAGTAGATAAGCTTAGATTCTAAGCTCGTTAGTATTTACGTCACAATAAGGGACTGATTCCAGGGTTCTTCTGGGGTCAGTCCTTTTTTAACAGACGGCATAATAAAGATTTTGTAGAGAGTGAGCTATGTAACTTACTAGGAGCTTGGCGATCAAACACACAAAAAGCTCGACCTTGCGAGAAGATCGAGCCTTTGGTTTAAGACTTGCATGTGTCTGACCAGTGCTTCTGCTAGCGTGGCCAAGTGAGCGTTTACTGCTTTTTCATAGCAGCTAAAATGCTCACAACAACGTGATAGAGAAATGCGGAGAGCGGCCAGATAATCCAAGATCTTCCCCAGTCTTTGGTTATAAAACTATATCCAAAATACACCAGAGAAACTGCACTAAAGTATGCCTTTGAAACTGGTCTGTACTTCGATACTGCTTTCTTATATCCCAGTTTGCCGTCCTTCTCGTCATGGGAGAACTCACCTTCCTGGAGAAGAATCCTATAGCTGTCTTTGAGAATGCCAGAGTAAATGAGCAGGTAAACACCAAGTGAAACTAGGACTGCTGCCACAAAGAAGCCAAGGGCAAAGATAAGGCCCGCTCCAAAGTACGAAGCAATCAGGAAGGGGATGGCGCTCAGAATGGTAAGACAGACGCCCGTAGCCTGCTGAATGTATCGTAGTGAGCTTGTGGACTCAGCGCGCCTGCGAATGGCAGCCTCGACACCGTATTGGAGCTCAAGAGAAGCCTCCTTGAACTGCTTATACTTTGCAAGCTTCATATCCTGGAGAATTAACAGGCCAACTCCGGCGGCAATAAAGAGCACCATAATGCAAACGCCCGTGATGCTCAGTGCATCTGGAGAAATGCGTGTTGGATCAAAATAGATTGCATCTTCGCTGTATGTAGCAAGCGAAACAAGAAGCGCGGGGCCCAGAATAAAGAGGGTAATTGCAAACGCAATGGGGCGAGAAGTGCGTGCGACTGTATCCAGGTACTCGGTAGCAGTCTCAAGAGATACACTGAGCTGAGGTCGAACGTTTTTGCTGTCAGAAGCGTCGGTGTTGGCAGGAGTACTCGTGGAAGCGCTCGCAACATCGGAGTTACTGGAGCCTGTGGGGGCTGAAAAATTGTTCTGCACTGCTGACGCTACATAATCAGCGGTGGTAGCAGTAGTTGGAAGCTCTTCAAGCTCATCTTTGAGCAGGTAGTCTGTAGAAACGCTAAAGAGCTCGCTCATGGCCATGATTTTTTGAATATCAGGCATGGAAGCCATTGACTCCCATTTGGAAACTGACTGTCTTGATACGCCAAGCTGCTGTGCAAGCTCTTCCTGTGACCAACCATTACGCTTTCTGAGGCTCATGATTTTCTCGCTCAGTAACATGGTTGTTCCTTTCTGTTGGTGATGTGGTGTGATTCACATGTGATGACTATTACTTTAGAAATTGCCTCAATTGCACACCACCAAGTTGAGTTGGAAATTTGTCAACTCCCGGTTGCGTAATAGTTTACCTGCAGAAATGTTATCAAACTTTTGAAAAATAGTTTTAAAGGTTGTTTAAATTTTTTGTGCGTTCACGGAATATGTCGACCAGACGCGACATTTGTTCAGTATGTATATGATAGTATCTGCTTACGGAGAAACTAAATAATCCATATCAGAAAGGAATGCGCAAAAAATTCTTGTGTATCTGATCATCCGTCTGGTGCATAAAAATTTGCGCAAAAGCCACATGAAGAACTTAAAGGTATGCATAGCTTCATCTGCTCTTGTAGCCGCGCTGGCACTTGCTCCAGCATCTGCGCTGGCAGAGGGCACAGCGCCTGCTCCTACAAGCACCACCGGTGCTACTGCTACTACTGGCATAACTCCTATTCCTGCACCAACCAGAGAGGAGCTCATGGATCCAACGAATAATCCATATGCTCCTGAGGAAGCATACTTCCTTCCTGATATCACTAACCCAATTCCAGACGGATTTATGGTTGGTAACGCTGACGGTGAGACCATCATTGATAACGGCGATGGCACTGTTACCGTTAAGGGCCACTGGGTTACAGCAGAGCCATTCGATGAGGTTATTTCTGTCTACTTTGTGCGTATCCCTGACCCAGCTCCTAATCCAGATCCAACTCCAACTCCAACCCCTGATCCAGACCCAACTCCAGCCCCAACCCCTGATCCAGAGCCAGCTCCAGCACCAGAGCCAGAGCCTGCTCCAGCCCCTGCACCAACACCATCGAAGAAGTCCGTACTTCCCGCAACTGGTATCGCAGATGTTGTAATTCCAGCTTCTGTTCTTGCAGTAAGCGGCCTTGGTTTTGTTGCTTCTTCTCGTAAGGTTCGCAAGTAGGGGAAGAGCCTGCGACGCCGACCGCGTTGCAAAGCCGACGGGTTTCTCGCCAGAAGAATATAACATGCATGTAAAGTGCCCGAGATTCGGGCACTTTTTTGTGCGGAAACCGGGCGGGCAGCCAGACGGAAATTGGGTACACTCTGAATAACGAAATTCGGAGGTTGTTATGGAAGATCAGCAGCAGAAGTTCTCGCAGAATGGCGGTGTGGAGCAGGAGTCGACGCACCTATCTTCAACTGCGCTTATTCTAGAAGGCGGCAGTTATCGAGGCATTTTTACCGCTGGAATCCTTGATGTGCTTCGCGAGAAGGGCGTCACCAACTTTGAGAGTGTGTGGGGAGTTTCCGCAGGTGCTATCAACGCCGTGAGCTTCAGGTCCAAGCAGATGGGCCGCGCCATGCGCATCATGCTGGCCTTTAGAGATGACCCCCGTTTTCTTTCGATCCGCTCACTGATCACGACCGGTGACATTGCGGGCGCGGATTTTATGTTTGACGAAATCCAAAACCACCTGGATCCCTGCGATAACGAGGCGTTCAATCAAAATCCCATGCAGATGTACGTGGTTGCGTCCGATGTTACGTTTGGCACGTCGGCGTATCTGCACGTAAAAAAGTTCCCGGAAGACGTGACCATGGTTCGAGCGTCCGCGTCGATGCCAACGGTTTCTCGCATGGTTGAGCTGGACGGACATCGTTATTTGGACGGCGGAACAACCGATTCAATTCCGTTTGCGGCAGCGCTTGGCCTGCCTGACGGAAAAGCAGAGCGTGCGGTTATCATTCCCGACCACAAGCCGGCAAAGAAAGCGCTGGTCATTGTCACGCAGGACAGGAATTTCGTAAAAACCGACGTCAACGAGCAGATTGCCCTTCGCTCGCAGCTCTACTCCGCGTATCCGTACTTTGAAGCTGCGCTGGCTTCTCGCGCCGAGCGTTACATGGACCAGCGCAAACAGCTCTTTGAGCTGGAGGAAGAGGGTAGAGTGCTGGTGCTTGAGCCTCCCGAGCCAGTTGAAGTTAAAGTTAACGAGAAGTCCGGTGAGGCCCTGTTGTCTCTGTACCTGACAGGTCGTCAAGTTGCACTTGAGCGCCTCGAAGAGATTAAAAGTTTTATCGAGTAGGGTGCGCGAGTTGGCGCTTGCGCGACCTGCGGTGGCTCGCGCGCCGATGCGTGCGTTGAACTGCGCAGGAAGCACAAATTGATACGAAAAGAGTTTGTTTTGAAGACACCCATGAACAAGTTTTTGAAAGTGATGTTTGCGCTGGTTATCATTGCAATGACCGGTGCGGCAATTCTGCAGATCGTCGCCCCCGAGTACATGGGAAGCAATGCCGCTTATGGCATTTCGACCGGATGGCAGCGAGAGATTGGTTTTTGGAATCTCGCGGTGCTCATCATTTTGGTCACCACTTGTTTCCACTACGATTGGGTCTATCTACGTGCAATTTTGCTCGCGCTGATTCTGGGCGGCATTGGAATTGGAACCAATCACTTCATCCATTTTTTGAGTGCTCACGAGTCGGTAAATTTGGTGGGCGCTATCGAGAATTACGTTCTTGCAGTTGGTTGGATGATTGGCTGGAAGCTCGAATGCAACCGCAGGAAAACCGCGGGTGCTACTGATTAACTGCGGAAAGGTCGCGAGCGTTTTCGCACGACGGCGCTTCGAGTGAGACGTTATGCCCGCGACGTTATGCGCACGACATTATGCGCGCCTGATTTTCTCGCCATGTCTGAACGATTTGCCGGAAAAGTACTCCATGTCTGAGTGGTTTTGCCTGATTTTCTCACCATGTCTGGGTAAATTTACTCAGACATGGTGCAGTTTTCAGGCTCAAAATTTAGGGTCAAAGCGCCTATCGTTCACGCGCCTGATTTTGTCAAAGAATCTGTAAATTTTGCCTAAAATCATCAAAGAATCTGTGGATTTGCCTGATTTCTGTAAAGAATCTGTGCCTCAAATACAGATTCTTTGCACTTTTTAGGCGCACATTGCTAGACAGGCCCGCCTGGCGAGAAACCCGGTGCACCCGCAGCTCCCCGCGTGCTCGCACCCCGAACGCTAGCGCAGGCGCGTGAGCTGCACTTTTTCGATAAGCGAATCCACAACCGAGCGCTCCGCCGCCTGAGTTCCGCTCTCCATGACATTTGCGGCGCCCGTGGCCATGGCCAGTCGCAGCGCGTCTTCTGTCGAGAGACCCTGTGCATCTGCAAAGGCAAGCGCCGCCACAACGGAGTCACCGGCACCGACAGTACTTCCTACCTGGACTTTTACTGGACCTGCATACCAAACCTCGTTGGCCGTAGCGTAGACGGCGCCGTTTCCACCCATGGAAACGCAGACCGTGTCGATGCCACCAGCAACAATTTCGGACGCGGCAGCGGCAATCGCGTCCACATCGGTCAGCTCGCGACCAAGCATGGCGGAGAGCTCGTGGTCGTTTGGCTTGGTGAAGTATGGTTTCTGCTCAAGTCCAGCTGAAAGTGCCGCGCCGTCGGCATCCAGGTAAACCTTCAGTCCGGCGTCGCGCAGGGCGCGAGTCCAGCGGCCATACGTATCAGCGGAAGCTCCGCGGGGGAGGCTGCCGGAAAGAACCACAATGTCGCCAGCGGAAGTCTTGGCAATCACGTCAGCAAGCGCCTGGTCAAGCACGGTATCGGTGACCTCGGGACCAGGTTCGTTGATGTCGGTGTTGGTGCCACCCTCGGTGTCGACGACCTTAAGATTGGTGCGCGTCTCGCCGGGAACGGAAATCGCCTGGACCTTGATGTTATTCTCGCCAAGCGTGTCAGCGATCCATTTGCCGGTTTGACCTGCAAGAACGGCGATGGCGGTAGACTCTCCGCCCAGCTTAGCGATAACCTTGGATACGTTGATGCCCTTGCCGCCCGCGTCTCGCCTGAGCCACGTGATGCGATTCACCTGGTCAACGGCAAAATTTGACACCTGGACGGTCTTGTCCAGAGCGGGGTTGAGCGTGACGGTGTAGATGCTGGGCATAGTCGCTCCTCGGTTTGCGGCGCCGCAATCGGCGCTTGAGTAGCACCGCCAAGCGGCGCAAGTTATCTACGCTGATAATACTTCAGTTTCGGCAAAAAAGTAACCGCGGACAGCGTTGTTACGCGCATATCCGCGGCCTTTTCTGGCGAGAAACTCGGCGCAATCGTGGCGTGTGCTGTGGACGGCTTTGCAATGTGGAGAAACCCGTCAAATTTGAACGAATTGTTGCATTCGTGAAGCAACAAAAATTCCCGCGTACAACAGCTAAAGAGTGGAGTATACTTTTAAGGCTTTTCCACAGAGCCCCGTAATCTCTGACAAGAAAAAGCATCGATGACCCGTCCAGGGGTTATCAACTCGTAATTCGTAGGAGGAGTCAAGTGAAGAAGTCGACTCAGTTCGCCAAGGCTGGCGAAGTCGAGCGCAAGTGGGTGCTCATCGACGCTGAGGGCGCAACGCTCGGTCGTCTGGCTACAAAGGCTGCCATGATTCTTCGTGGTAAGAACAAGCCACAGTACACCCCAAACGCTGATACTGGTGACTTTGTTGTCATCATCAATGCAGACAAGATCGTCCTTACTGGTGTTAAGGCTGATCACAAGGAGTATTGGCGTCACTCCGGCTACCTTGGTGGCTTGAAGATCACTTCCTTCAAGGAAGAGATGGAGAAGCACCCAGAGCGTGTTGTTGAGCACGCAGTCAAGGGCATGCTTCCTAAGACCACTCTTGGTCGCAAGCAGGGTATGAAGCTTAAGGTTTACGCCGGCGCTGAGCACCCACATGCTGCACAGAATCCCGTCAAGATTGAGCTGGAGGGCTAAACGATGGCAGATAACACCGCTGTTTACACCGGCACCGGCCGTCGTAAAGAGGCCGTCGCTCGTGTTCGTCTTGTTCCTGGAACTGGTAAGGTTACCGTTAATGGCCGCGAGGCAACCCAGTACTTTGGTCGCCAGCAGCTCGTAGATAACGCAACCGCACCTCTTCGCATTACCGATACCCTTGAGCGCTTTGACGTCTTCGCAAACTGCGATGGCGGCGGCATCAATGGTCAGTCCGGCGCACTTCGCCTGGGCATCGCTCGCGCTCTTCTTGAGGCTGGCGAGTATCGTGATGACCTTAAGAAGGCCGGCTACCTCACCCGCGATTCTCGTGCGGTCGAGCGTAAGAAGTACGGTCTGAAGAAGGCTCGTAAGCGTCCTCAGTTCTCCAAGCGCTAAGGCCGCTGGACCCAAAAAAGTCCTCACAAAGAGACCTGTTGTATATCAGCAGGTCTCTTTTTTGTATACTTTTAAATGGTTGCATTTTGCATATGTGCGCAACCGTTTTAGTCCGCACGTTCTTCTCGCCATCTGGCGAGAAGCCCCACCTGTCGAGTAGTTCGCTGGCGCTTCGCGCGCACGTTGCTCTCCACCCGACAACATTTCATTCGCAGCTAGGAGACGCTTATGAAGTACTTTGGAACCGACGGCTTTAGAGGCCGCGCAAACGAGGGTCTGAACGTCGATCACGCGTATAAAATTGGCCGCTTCATTGGCTGGTATTACGGAGCTAAGCAGGCTCGCAAAGCTCGTATCATCATTGGTAAGGATACCCGCAGGTCAAGCTATATGTTTGAGTCCGCGCTTGTCTCGGGCCTGGTTGCTTCCGGTGCTGACGCGTACATGCTACACGTTATTCCTACACCTGGCGTCAGCTTTGAGGTTGTAGATGGCGCTTTTGACTGCGGCGTCATGATTACCGCTTCTCACAACCCATTCACCGATAACGGCATCAAGCTGGTCAACAAAGACGGCTACAAGATGGACGAGGACGTCCTTGAGCAGGTAGAGGCCTATATTGACGGCGAGTTTGACGTTCCTCTGGCAACGGGTGACAGCATTGGCCGCACGGTTGATTACATGCAGGGCCGCAACCGCTACATCTCCAGTCTTATTGCTGGATGCGGCTTTAGTCTGCAGGGCCTGAAGATTGGCCTCGATTGCGCAAACGGCGCAGCTTCTAGTGTTGCTCGCCCTGTCTTTGACGCCTTGGGCGCCGAGACGCATGTTATCAACAACGCTCCAAACGGCCTCAACATCAATGTTGATTGCGGTTCTACCCACATTGACCAGCTGCAGCGTTTTGTAGTCCAGAATGGCCTTGACGTGGGCTTTGCCTACGATGGTGACGCTGATCGCTGCCTGGCAGTTGACGAGCGCGGCCACGTGGTTGATGGAGACCTGATCCTCTACGTTTGCGGTACCTACCTCAACAAGTATGGTCGCCTGGCAAAGCAGACCGTGGTCACTACCGTCATGAGTAACTTTGGCCTGTTCAAAGCATTTGACGACGCTGGCCTCTCTTACGAGAAGACCAGCGTGGGCGATAAGTACGTCTACGCTTGCATGAACGAAAACGAGTACAGCCTGGGTGGCGAGCAGAGCGGCCACATTATCTTTGGTGACCTTGCTAAGACCGGCGACGGCATCTTGACCAGCCTCCGTATTATGGAGGTCTTACGAGCAGAGCGCGAGAAACTCTCTGAGCTTACTCGTCCCGTTACACTATATCCACAGCAGTTGGTTAACGTTCGCGTCACCGACAAAGAGGCTGCTATGCAGTCTCCTAAGGTCAACGACGCAGTTGCAGCTGCCGAGAAGTTCCTTGAGGGCAATGGTCGCGTGTTGGTCCGCGCTTCCGGAACAGAGCCTCTGGTGCGTGTTCTTGCAGAAGCTCCAACTGATGAGCTCTGCCAGCAGGCAAATCAGATTGTGCTTGATGCACTTGAGGAGTATAGGCTCAGCGCTTAAGCGCAGATAGATCCAGGGGATACGATGGCACTGGCAGGAATAGGTGTAGATATGCTTGAGATTGCCCGCATGCAGCAGGCAATTGAGAGGCGCCCTCACTTTATTCGCCGTATGTTCACCGATGCCGAGCGTGCGTATTGTGAGCGCACTGCTCGCCCTGCGGAGCACTATGCTGCCCGCTTTGCAGCAAGAGAAGCCGTGCTCAAAGCCTTAGGAACGGGTTTCTCGTCTGGTATTGGTTTTCAGGATGTTTCTGTTGAGAGAGATCAGCTGGGCAGGCCACAGGCTCGTCTAGCGGGCAAGGCTGCACAGATTGCGGCTGAGCAGGGCGTGCAGGAGATTGCGCTTTCTATCTCGTATACCAGAGATGTTGCGGTAGCCAATGCGGTTGCGGTAACCAACGCCGTAAAACCCAAGGTAGATCAAAAGGAAGATGCTGCCCAAGAGCTGGCACGTTCGTTCAAAGAAGCTCGTTCTGTGTTGGATGAGCTTGAGCGCGTGCAAGAACCTATAATTGAGACAACCTTTGATGATGTTGTTAAATCCGAGGAGTAAGTTATGCAGCCGGTACTAAATGTTGAGGACATCAAGCGTGTAGAGATTGCGCTGACACGCGTGGGCGTGAGCGTTTCCGAGCTCATGCACCGTGCAGGTTACGCTGCTGCTCAAGAGGCCCTTGGCATGGGAGGGGACATCTCTAACGTTGTCATCCTCGTAGGTCTTGGCAATAACGGTGGAGATGGCTGGGTGGCCGCAGAAGCGCTGCGCTCTAGAAACTGCAACGTTAAGGTAGTCACTCCGCTTGAGCCTGATCAGATTTCCGGCGATCTTGCACGTCAGATGGCGCAGCGCGCCGTTCGCGCGGGAGTTTCCGTGCTTGTTGGCCCTTCTCGCCAGGAGCTGATTGACTTACTGGCAACGGCTGACGTGGTGCTTGATTGCATGTTGGGCACCGGCTTCCACGGCAAGGTTCGTGCTCCGTTTGATATTTGGATTGAGTGCCTCAATCAGTCCGGCGCTCGCGTGCTTTCCGTTGACGTTCCAAGTGGCCTTTCTGCGCAGAAGGGCCAGGTAGAAAGCGCGTGTGTTGTCGCTGACGTTACCGTTACCATGATTGCGCTCAAGCCCGGCCTTATTGCAGACGCAGGTCGCGACGTTTGCGGCTCCATTGTTGTGGCTCCTCTGGCCGAGCAGACTGAACGCTTGGTTGTTGAGGCAGATCCTGTTGCCTGGCGCGTTGACCTGGAAGATTATCTTGCTTCTGTTCCTGCCCAGCTCAACGACTGCGATAAATACTCTCGTGGCTCCGTATTGGTGGTTGGTGGTTCAAGCCGCTTCCCCGGAGCTGCTGTTTTTGCTGCTAAGGCGGCTGCTCGTGCGGGTGCTGGCTACGTTACCCTGGCAGTTCCTGAGGCCATTGTCAACTGCGTTCAGATGATGTTGCCAGAGGTTCCCGTTATTGGCCTCCCGTGCGACGCTGAGGGCGTGTTTACCGAGGAAGCAGCTCCACTGGTACTGCAGCTTGCCGCCATGCGCACTGTTACGCTGGTTGGCCCTGGCATGCGCGTCTCTGGCGGAACCGTCAAGGTTACCTCCGCGCTGCTTGACTCTGAGCTGCCCGTTATTGTTGACGCCGACGCGCTCAACTGCATTGCTCGCCTCACTAATAACAACCTTCCAGATTTCCCCGAGCTCACTCGTCGTACCGCTCCGCTCATCATGACGCCGCATCGTCGCGAGCTTGGTCGCCTGGTTAACCAGGTAGACAATCCTCCTGCAAGCTTGGTGGGTCAGCTTGAGGCTGCCCGCAAGATTGTCTGGGCAGACGGTGGCTCTGAGCTGGTCATTGTTGCTAAGGGCACCGCTACCGGTTGCGTGGGCGTTCAGAAAGCTGTTCTGCCAAAGCCTGGTCCCGTTACGTTGGCAACTGCTGGCTCTGGCGATGTTCTTGCTGGTACTATTGCTGGCCGCTTGGCTCAGGTTGCTGGTCAAGTTGATGACCTGCCAACCTTCTGCTCACTTGCCTGTGAGGTTCACGCATACGCAGGTCAGCTAGCTGCCGAGAAGTTCGGTGTACGCGGAGCTATGGCTGGCGACATCTGTGACGCTATTGGCCTTGCCTCCGATGCACTTGAAGAGCAGATTGCATTCCCTATGGCAGACTTTGAAGAAGCTGCGGAGTAGGTGAGTCTGATGTCGGCATATCCCCAGGATAGATGGGCTTGGATAGAGATTGATCTTTCTGCCGTCCGCCACAATGTAAAGGCGTTTAAGGCCCAGCTTAACCGCGGCGTCAAGATGATGTGCGTGGTTAAGGCTGACGCCTACGGTCACGGTGCTGCTCAGTGCGCTAAAGCCATGCAGTCCGTGGGTGCCGATCAGTTTGCCGTTGCAACGGTCGATGAGGGTGTTGAGCTGCGCTGTTCCGGCATTGATAACCCCATCCTGGTGCTTTCCGAGCCTCCAGTCACTTCCATTCCAGACCTCGTCCGCTTTGACATTATGCCGTCAGTCTACACGGTGGACTTTGCCCTTGCGTATGGCGAGGCTTCCGCCGCAGCTAACAAGGTTGGCCGCTATCACCTGGCCATCGATACCGGCATGACCCGCATTGGCGTCAGGCGAGAAGATCTTCTTGAGGTGCGCGGTTCTATTGATTTCCACAGGGGTCTTGAATGCGCTGGTACGTTTACGCATTTTGCTACGGCCGACGTGCTCGACAACTGGGACTTTGATCTGCAGGTTAATCGTTTTATTGAAGCCGTTACAACGCTTAAAAACGCAGGCTATGAGCTGGGCTTGGTTCACGCTGATAACACGCCTGGCACGGTTCTGCACAAAGACATTCAGTTCGATATGGTTCGTGTGGGCATTGGCCTGTACGGACTTCATCCAAGTAAGCTCACCATTCCCCGCATTGACCTGCAGCCCGTTATGAGCGTGCGCGGTCGCGTGACGCGCGTGGTCTATCCGGCTGTTGGCGATGGCGTTAGTTACGGTATGACGTGGCGTGTTCCTCGCAATAACATCCAGGTAGCTACCGTGCCTATTGGCTACGCCGACGGACTTGCACGTTGCCTCTCTAATCGGATGGATGTTTTGACGCGCGGAGACCGTGTCCGTCAGGTGGGCAACATCTGTATGGATCAGTTCATGATTGCTGTTGATACCGCAGGAACACACGCTAATAAGCCCGCGCACGAAATTCGCTATGGTGACGTGGTTACCCTCATCGGCAAAGACGGCGACCAAGAAATCACCGCAGATGAGATGGCTGACCTTCGCGAGACCATCAATTACGAGGTAGTTTGCAACTTTGGTGCGCGCCTCGATAAGGTGTACATCTAATGGCAGTTACGCTTGACGAGATTCGCAAGCAGATTGCTGATTGCAAGAAGTGTCCGCTTTGGGAAACGCGCACCAACATTGTGTTTGGTGGTCCAAATCCCACGGCTCGCATCATGATTGTGGGAGAAGCTCCTGGTAAAAACGAGGATCTAAGTGGTCAACCTTTCGTGGGCGTATCGGGCAAAAAGCTTGATGCGCTGTTAGAAGAAGTTGGCCTTTCTCGCCAGGATGTTTTTATCTCTAACGTGGTCAAATGCCGACCACCTTCAAACAGAAATCCCAAGGTAGCCGAGGTGGAGGAATGCTCCCCGTACCTTCGCGACCAGATTCGCGCTATTAAGCCGGACGTTATTGTTTGCCTGGGAAATTTTGCGACGCAGTTTGTCATGCATACCGATAAGGGCGTGACGGAGCTGCGCGGCAAGTTTTACCAGATAGGCGCCTTTAGCGTGCTGCCTACCATGCATCCCGCATCAACTATTTACCGCAAGGAGTGGGCGCAGTTCCTCAAAGATGACCTGCGACTTCTTGCTGATTGGCTTAAGAAACATCCTCGGGGAGGTTCTTGTGATTAATCCTTCTGCCAGCGCTGACATTGGCACAAATAACACCATTGCAAACAACCTGCCAGAAAAAACTGCAGCTGGTACGTTTGTCTCCACTACCACTGAACAGACCATTGCTCTTGGTCGGGTTCTAGGTAAACTCCTGCAGGCAGGAGATGTTCTAGTGCTCACAGGAGACTTGGGCGCGGGAAAGACGCAACTCACTAAGGGTATTGCTGCAGGCATGGGTGTTACTGATGACGTAACCAGCCCAACCTTTACTATCGAGATGGTTTATGAGGGTACAACCATGCCGCTCTATCACTTTGATTTGTATCGTTTGAGCAATCCTGACCAGCTCGAAGATACCGGCCTCTATGATGCGCTTGAGTCCGATGGGCCAACTATCATTGAGTGGGGAGAGCAATTTGCAGAGCAAATTGGCGAGAGAACTCTTGATGTGTATGTTTCCAGGTTATCAGAGGAAGAGTTAGTTTCCGATAACGCTGAGCCTCGTCGTGAGATTCGATTTATCTCGCAAAATGTTCGTGGAGAAGAA
>CALLVW010000038.1:0-1213 GCA_938015835.1 uncultured Atopobium sp.
TTGATGACTTTGAACTCTCTGTTCCTGAAAACACAACCATTTTGGATGCTGCTCGTTCTGTTGGACTTGCAATCCCTACCTTGTGCTTTCTTAAAGACATTAACGAAGTGGGCGGCTGTCGTGTTTGTGCGGTTGAGGTAGAAGGCGTAGATCACCTTGTGGCGTCTTGTACCACGGTTGTTGCTGAAGGCATGGTAGTAAAAACAAATAGCGCAAAGGCGCGAGAAGTGCGCAGGACAAACGTGCAGCTTCTGCTTTCTCAACACGATTCTGAATGTACTAGTTGTGTGCGTTCACAGAATTGCTCGTTGCAGTCACTTGCTAATGACCTGGGAATCTACTCAAAACCGTACGGGAAAAATCTTTCCAATGAAGAATGGAATACAGCATTTCCGCTCATTCGCGATAACAATAAGTGCATCAAGTGCCTCAGATGCATTCAGGTATGCGAGAAAGTTCAGACGCTTGGCGTTTGGGACATCTCTAACAGAACTATCCATGCATCCATTAACGTCCGAGGTAAAAAGACCATTCAGGAGTCAGGCTGCGTTATCTGCGGTCAGTGCGTGGTGAACTGCCCAACGGGCGCGCTGAGAGAACGAGATGATACCGAGCGTGTACTTAAGGCAATCGATGACCCGCAGAAGATTACGCTGATTCAAATTGCTCCATCGGTGCGAACTTCCTGGGGAGAAGAACTTGGCTTACCACGAGAAAAGGCAACGGTAGAGCGTCTTGCCGCCTGCCTAAGAAAAATTGGTTTTGATTACATATTTGATACCGATTTTGCAGCTGATCTTACTATCATGGAGGAAGCAACCGAGCTTATCAACATACTTTCCGATGGTAAAGAGCATAAGTTTCCGCTCTTTACCTCGTGCTGTCCTGGTTGGGTAAGGTTTGTGAAGGCTCGCTATCCAGAGTTTTTACCACAACTTTCTTCCGCTAAGTCTCCCCAGCAAATGTTTGGCGCTATTGCAAAGAGTTACTATGCGGAAGCCCTGGCAGTGGACTCAAAAGATATTTACTCGGTTTCTGCGATGCCTTGCATTGCAAAGAAAGAAGAAGCCGCGTACCCGTCGATGAATAGCGCAAATGGCCAAGACCAAGATGTTGATACTGTTCTTACGGTCAGAGAACTTTGTCGCATGATCAAAGCTGCTCACATTGACGTAACACAAATCGCAGAAGAGCCACTTGATACGCCTCTAGG
>CALLVW010000039.1:0-1611 GCA_938015835.1 uncultured Atopobium sp.
GCGACTCGGTGAACGTTTTAGTTCCAAAGCTGCACCAAAAGACAGCCCTTCTCGCACCTTACCCAAGCATTGTCTGATTCAACGATATTTGAAATACCGTCGTCTCCCAGCAAGGTGAACTTCTGGTGATCAAGATTCCACTTCATGCCAGCCTCAGAAACCTCGCACTCCTCTGACAGAGCTACAAGAGAAATCTTTTTACCTACATTGATAGTGTTCAGCTGCCAAGAATCCACCTGGCCAGCAACTAAAAAGCGCATCTCAAAGTCATTCTCAATAACTCGAACGCTTGCCTTGCCCGTCTTTGCCCACGTGGCGAGAAGACCAAGCACTACAAGCTGGTGATCAAGGTGTCCGCCAGATGTGGAGACAACCGTGAGAGAGAGCTTGCTATCCCTGCGGATTGCCTCATATTCAGCTGATTTCAATGCTAGCGCCAGGTCGGTATCGTACTTGTCCGCATTAAACTTCATGCAAGGTACCTGCTGCTCTTTGAGCCAAGCCAGAGTTTCTGGTGTAGCGGAGTCAAAGTCTCCAAGCGCAAGTTGTGGAATCACGCCGGCAGCGTGACAGGCATCTGCGCCGTGGTCAACCGCTATTAGGTAGTCAGCGCTTTGGGCGCAGGTAGACAGTGTCGTGTGCGAAACCGCCTCTGGGGATCCGCCCACAACAAGGACCTCAAGGGGTTTCTCGCCAGAAGGAACGCTGGTCAGAGGGCGCTCATAGTCCTGAAGGCGCAGAAGCGAGATCTCTCCGTAGGTGTGGGCAAAGATGTTAGAGTGCTCGCGCATAAAGACGGGGTCGCGGCCATCGTGGTCGTTGTAGAGCGCTACCACAGGAAAGCCTGCATTTTGAGCTGTCTGTGCGCCAAACGGAGCATCCTCGAAGACCCAGGTAGATGCTTTATCAGTACCAAGACGACGAAGGGCCTCAAGGTAAACGTCGGGCTTAACCTTGTCCACTCCCCCAACATCTTCTGTTGAAACCACTGTTTTAAAGAGGTGCTCAATACCTTGAGCTGCCAGAGCTGCACGAACTTCTCGCACGGGAGTTGACGAAGCAACGGCCATAGGAATGCCTGCGTCGTAAAGCTCCTGCAAGAATTCTTTTGCACCGGGAATGCTTGAAACATGATGTTGGTACTGATCAGTTACGTACGCACAGAACTCTTCGTACAAGGTCTCTGCTGTAACAGGCAAATCAAGTTCATCGACGCAAATCTGACAACCGCCTATGAGCGAAACCGCCTCCACGCGGTCAAAAATATCTGAATCAACAGTCTTGCCATACTTAGAAAGAACAGCGCCAAACACATTGTGCCAAACAAACATTGAATCAACGAGGGTTCCATCGCAATCAAAAATTGCACCGGTCACCTGCATAATGCCTCCATAAACAAACTTATTAGTTGCAATCGTGAAATATCTACTCTAAGTAGGGTAAAGTATCTCACGTTTATAAATTGTTTTCATGGAGGAAGCATGGCACGTTATAGCTATCATTGCACACACTGCGACAATACCTTTGAGATTGAGCGCCCAATGAGCCTGAAGATTGAAGCTCCTCAGTGCCCAAAATGCGGTCATGAGACTGAGCGCGTGTACAACACCT
>CALLVW010000040.1:0-1583 GCA_938015835.1 uncultured Atopobium sp.
TCAATGACGCTGTGGCTTCGTTTGATGCGAACGATGAGGTATTGGTCTTGGCTGACCTTTGGAGTGGGTCTCCATTTAACCAAGCTAGCCGTGTCATGGGTGAAAATCCAGACCGCAAGTTCGCAATTATTACAGGTTTGAACCTGCCTATGCTAATTCAAGCCTACACAGAGCGCATGATGGATGCAAGCGCTGGCGTAGATGCTGTCGTTGCAAACATTATCAAGGAAGCTAAGGAAGGCGTAAAAGCACTTCCAGAAGAGCTAAATCCAGTCCTAGAAAGCGCTGCTCCTGCTGCTGCACCAGTTGCTCAAGCAGCTATCCCAGAAGGAACTGTTATCGGAGACGGCAAGCTCAAAATCAACCTTGCTCGTATCGATACTCGTTTGTTGCATGGACAAGTTGCGACAGCTTGGACTCCAGATTCAAAAGCAGACCGTATCATCGTTGCTTCTGACTCAGTAGCTAAAGATGAACTTCGTAAAGAGCTCATCAAACAAGCTGCACCTGGTAATGTTAAAGCAAACGTTATTCCAATTGATAAGCTGATTGCTGTTTCAAAAGATCCACGCTTTGGTAATACGCACGCTCTTATCTTATTTGAAACTCCACAAGATGCCCTACGCGCTATCGAAGGCGGTGTGCCAATCAAGACTCTCAACGTCGGCTCAATGGCTCACTCAACTGGTAAGACAATGGTCAACAACGTTCTGTCAATGGACAAGGACGACGTAGCTACTTACGAAAAATTGCGTGATCTCGGAGTTGAATTCGACGTGCGTAAAGTACCAAATGATTCTAAGAAAGATTTGTTTGACTTAATTAACAAAGCCAACGTTCAATAATCTGAACCGTTTCGCTCTCATATTATTATGAAAGGATTTAAAACATGTCTATTATTTCTATGGTTTTAGTAGTCTTTGTTGCCTTCTTAGCTGGTCTAGAAGGTATCTTGGACCAATTCCAATTCCACCAACCGCTGGTTGCTTGTACCTTGATTGGACTGGTAACTGGTAATTTGGCAGCCGGTGTTATGCTTGGTGGCTCTCTCCAGCTGATCGCTCTTGGCTGGGCTAATATCGGAGCTGCTGTAGCACCTGATGCTGCCCTCGCTTCTGTTGCCGCTGCTATCATCATGGTACTGGGTGGAGACTTCTCAAGCAAAGGAATTGCTGTAGCACAAGGTGTTGCAATTCCACTTGCTGTTGCTGGTCTCTTCTTAACTATGATTGTCCGTACTTTGTCAGTCGGTTTGGTTCACGGTGCAGATGCTGCTGCGAAAAAAGGAGACATCAAAGGCGTTGAACGCGCTCACTTTATCGCTCTCTTCATGCAAGGAGCACGTATTGCTATCCCTGCAGCACTTCTTTTGATGATTCCTGCTGAGTCCGTTAAAGCTGCTCTTGAAGCTATGCCAGCTTGGCTATCAGAAGGGATGCAAATTGGTGGTGGTATGGTCGTAGCTGTTGGTTATGCCATGGTTATCAACATGATGGCAACTCGTGAAGTATGGCCATTCTTCGCTATTGGTTTCGCTTTAGCTGCTGTCAGCGAACTCACTCTGATTGCTCTTGGTGCAATTG
>CALLVW010000041.1:0-22057 GCA_938015835.1 uncultured Atopobium sp.
TTGATTAGGAACATGTCAATTCTTCAGCAAAACCTACCAAAGCTGCGCTATTTTGGGCGTCAGGCCTAAAAGCCAACGCTAACACGCTACAGAATCATAATCACCCGCATGTGAACTGCCTCTCTTTTGATGTGTAGGAGTTTGTAGTGGATTGAATTGCTTACTTTCCGCTTGCCATCTTGGCTGGATACCACTTTTGGAACCATGCAGTAAACAAGCCCATTCCAATAGGAACCAGGTTATTCACAATAACCAAAATACCGCCCACACCATTTTGAACTGCAAACCAGCTCCAAATGGCCGTTAACACGTACATAGCACCCCAACATGCAGCCAAAATATAATTTGTCTTCATGAACAGCGGATTGTTGTAGGCATTATCTCCGCCGTAGCTGTACTTAACATATGCAGCGCAGAGAGGCTCCTTAGTAAGGCATGATGCAAGCCACATAAGACCAAAAGCCAGGTAACCCAAATTGACAATAAGATTCCCGTCGCCATTTCCGCTCATAAAAACGCCTGCAGACAATGCTCCGACCAGGGCAAATGAGATTCTGTCCCAGATGGTGAACTTGAAGTTCCTCATAATAAGCGGCATTAAAGCAGTAACAAGCAGCACGATCATGGCGCCAACCTGGGAGTCAAACGATGTTGCGGTCCAGAAGGTAATCCAAGGAAGCAGCATCGTAATCATCTGCGGATTTTTCTGCGCGTTACCAGTTTCTTTAGCCGGCGCATCCTGCGCAGCTTCAGTAGAACTACCAGGAGTGGGACCAAAATACTTGTCCCAATCAATCATAAAGGAAAAATCGCCCTCAACGGTATACAGGTGCTTACCCAGCGCCTCTGGTCCGCTTATCTCGCCCCTAGAAATGGACTGCCAGACCTCAAACGGAGTGTTGAGCTTTGTGGTGGTAGTAAGACTGCCATCAGTAAAGACTTTACTGCCGTCTTTGCCCAGCAGAATCTGGTAGCTACGTCCAAGATCGGTGTAGTTCATCTCAAGAACGCGATCTTTGCCGTCGTAAGCTGTTTTGTCGTACAGAGCTGCCATCTGAGAGGTGAAGATATGGTCAAACGGCACCTGCTCAACGGGTTTCTCGCCAGCGTTTTTGCTGCCCTGAGCGCTTGTATCGCGAGAAATTCCCCAGCTTGCATCCGCCATCTGCTCAAACATCTCTTTTGGATACAGCAACACCTTAAGCTCGACTTTTGTCTGGTCAGAAATGCCGCCCTGGGCGTACTCTGAACCAGCCTTTTTGACAAGCTCGAGGTACTGGTCGGTGCGTGCGGAAAGCTCCTTTACGCGGAAGAGCTCGCCTTGACCGCAGAAAATGCTCTCGTAATTGCCCTGGCCAAGAATGTGGTCAAACATCTTGGTAACGCTATCGTAGTTGCCCTCTGACGAATAGAATCCGCAGGTAGAGATAAGAACGTGCTTCTTGCCAGACGTGTCATAGCGAGATTCGTGCGCGCCACTTCCATATCCCCTGTTTGCGTCGCTCATGAAGGGCAGACTCATGGGGAGCTGGCGATCAATCAGATTCTTCAGCAGTCCAGGCACGTTGAAGTAGTAGAGCGGGAAGCTCCAAATAACCAGGTCAGCCCAGAGCTGTTTCTGAATGACGTCTTCTTCGTCGTCCGACATAATGCACTGGCCAGGCGTGTTCTTCCAGCAGTGGAAGCAACCCTTGCATGGTTTGATGTCCATAGTGGCAACGTTGAGCTGCTCAACAGTCACCTCTTCATTGGCGTGCCGCTCGGAGACGCCCTCGATAAAACTCTTAGCAAGACGCAAAGAGTTGCTGGCTTTGCCCTTAGGGCTACCATTAATGAGCAGAATGTTCATGGTGTGCCTCCAGCTCCTTCATGCACTTCTCACTCCATGCCCTAAGCATTTCCTCGTGCATCTTGCCGTACTCGATAGTAAATTGCCAGAACAATGCCTTCTCTGGGTCACCCATTTGAACTGCGTAAGCGGCCACCGCGCCAGCCGCCAGCTCACTTCCACCAGGAAACGAGGAGGCGTTATCTGCGATTCGTTTGAAGAATGCAAGGTTTTCCTCGTAGGAACACTCGCCCCTAAAGAACGTCTGCATCAAAAGCGGAATGCGCAGCACTGAGGACTGGGAGTCTTCCCTCAGCCACCTCTGCAACTCTTCTTTACCGGCTTCAGTTATCGAGAAAACCTTTTTATCTGGCTTCCCTTTTTGAGCGACGATCGTTGAGGTAACCCAGCCGTCTTTTTCTAGCGACTGCAGCTCTCTATAAATCTGGCTTGTCTGAGCAGTCCAGAAGTAATTAAGCGACTGTTGAAAGATGGTTTTAATCTCGTAGCCGGACATATCTCCATAATTCAAGAGACCAAGAATTCCCTGCTTGAGCAAATCTCTCATCTCCTTATATTCCACTTGTTGAATATCTTATAACGATAGTAGTTCCACTTATGGAATATGTCAACGAGAAATTCTGAAAAATTTTAACTACTTTCTGGCTGAAAAAGACTCTGCCATTTCTGGCAGAGTCTTGATGCAATCTTGACGTAATTCTTACGGAATCCTGACAAGGTTATGACGCTATCGATTACAGGGAAGAAGCGGTGCGCTCGTTACGTTTTCGCGCGTGTCATCACGCTCGTCATATGCGTCGTAGGGAGCTTTGGGGTCATGAACTTTGACTGGTTTGTTGACGTTACACACCTCATCGGTATGAGCAAAGACAAAGTTGATGTCATCCGCCCAGCCTGTATGCCCGGTGATAATTTTGGGATTAAGTCCACGCTCACGCAGAATGCCCTCTAGCCTTGCAAGCGATTGAACAGCAAGTTTGTTGTCTTCTGCAAGCTTATTGATAAAGCTATAACCGCCGTCTGCGCCAAACCAGATGGTATCGGCAGAGAATAAATACTCGTCATCAATCAAGTACACCACGTGACCCCAGGTATGACCAGGAACCAAAATTGTTTCGATTTTAATGCCATCAATTTCAAACACTTCCCCGTCGTGTAGAAGTGTCTTTTTATTTGGAATGATCACCTTTGGTAGCTTGAACCAGCCGTTCATTACACGGCGACGAACTTCTCCTGTTAAATACCTATTTTCAACATCGCCAATATAAACCTGTGCGTGGCCAAAAAGCTGGTCACTGTCCGACTCAATTGCGCCAATGTGATCGGTGTCCAGGTGAGTGATTAGAATATGCTGAATATCTTTAGGGTCAATTCCCAGCCAGTTCATCTTTTCTTGCAGGCGATCATAGCTGTACCCTGCGTCAATCATGATGGTAGTACTGCCTTTAGTGTAGAAGAAAATATTGGCCACATACTCACGTATGCACCTCACATGCTCATCAATGGCACCTGTGTTAAGGGGCTTAAATATTTCTTTGCCGCGATACACCCACGACATCAGTACTTTTTGAAATCTTGTAGCGTTCCTTGACATTGCTTCGCCTCGATTCTATTTTCCATTCACGGCGTCATTTGATTTGAAACGCAATCCACTAGCTCAACGGACAGTACGTACAGAAAATGGTGTCTGAACTTGCCTTTTTGTTTTGTTAGATTTTGCTAACTAAATATTACCCCTCAACTGCCCGTAGCCTATGACTTTCCGCTAAACGAGTAAAAAACAAACGCCAACGTAAAAATAAATCATGAACAGCAAAAGCCGCACTCCAAATACATCGGAGTACGGCTTTTTTGCAGACGTGCAACACAATGTTGCGTTTAAAAAAGTACTCATGAATCGCGGGGTTTCTCGCCATTCATGAGTAACGAATGTATGGTGGAGGTGCGGAGAATCGAACTCCGGTCCAAAGCAAATCCTAGGCAGGTGTCTCCAAGCTCAGTTACTAATTACATCTCAAGTACCGCACACTTAGTAACAGGCGTTTAGTACTCCAGCTGGTTCAATCTTTTTGTAAAGCATACCAACTACGTCCTTACAAGCATCTCCCTAAAATGACGTCACCCTGAGAACAGGAGAAAATCCCAGTTAGACGCGCTGAACTAAATTAAGCAGCGAGAGCCATACGAGGCTCAAAAGTAAGAGTGTTGTCAATTCAATTTGACGTTACCCCTGTTTTACGTGGCGAGGAGACCACGGCTTGCTGCCCACCGCAAACTCACCTTGTCGAATCCAGTCACCCCCAAAAATGAGAGAAACTGCCACCATGCAGTTTTCAATGTTCCTGAATTGTGTGCGTAAGTGACGCTACACACAATTCAAAGTGTAGAGAGTATACCCCACGAACTGCCATTCTTTCAAAAAAAGATATGACTATTTTGGGAACGGCTTACTTTGTGGCTTACTTTGCGGCCTGCTTAACGGCTTACTTTGCAGACTTACCGTGAGCTTCTAGAACTTGTTTCTCGCGATCAATAAACATGATGAGAATAACCACGAGAAGCGCCGCAGGTGAGAGCCAAATCATATGAGTTCCCAGCAGTGGAATGAGCAAGTTACCCACTACCGCACCAGCTACAAAGCAGAAAATAGTTCCAAAATAGAGCAGCGATGTCTCAATGTGAGATGAATCGTGAGTGTGCATATATGCTGCAATTTCTTGCGTTCCGCCGCGAAGATTACCAATGCACATGGTGGTGGCAAACGCATGCCCGTGAAGCTTTCTAAACGCCTGGACTTGAATGCCGCACGCAAGCGACGTCAAGCTGTTTGCCAGCAAATTCATATCGGTTGGAAGTAAAGAAACTACACCTAGGAGCGCAATCTCTACGATAACCGCCAGCTGTCTCCAGTGTAGATGTTCTTCTCGCGCAATGGCTCGTATGGCATATGAAAGCGCAATACCTATGGCAAATGCCAAAATTGGAAGGGCGTATTTGAGACACTTTTCAAACGAACCGCTTGTCAAATTAATACCAAAAAGCAGTAAGTTTCCCGTCTGAGCATTGGCAAAAACACCGCCACGTACCAGGTAGGAATAGGCGTCCATCACTCCGCCCGAAAAGGCCAAGAATGCTGCAACTTCCACCGAATCTGACATTTGTAGTGCGTGCTTCAAGATTACTCCAACCACATTGCGTACATCAACGGCACATATTACGCAGGCGCATACGAAAAGCGATGCAGGTTAAATCCTACATCGCTTTTACGATTTTGTTTGGGTGATCATCAAAGAGGTTACCAACATGCAATCTTGCGCGGATAACCTATCCGACTAATTTGTGGGGAGTTTACTCCTCGACGAGCTCGAACATCTCAGGACCAACGCCGCAAACTGGGCAAACATAGTCCTCAGGAAGCTCTGGAGTATCAACCTCAACCTCGTAGCCACAAACGGTGCAAACAAACTTGTAAGTCTTCTCTGCCATTTTTATTCCTCTCTCCAAGCGCTTACGCGCTTTTCCTTCTATTCGCGCAATTAACGCGGATGGCAACTAACCGTGGCCCTTATCCGCGGTTAAATGCTCATACAGATAGTAACAAACCTTGAGTGATTCTAAAACATTATTCCGAAAATAGGAATGATTCTCATAAAATTCGCACGAATTTTTTTGACGAGAAGTTCGACGCACTACTAGCGGCTGCGCTCCTTGAGAGCTCGCTGAATCTCGCGGTCAGAATCACGCTTGGCTGCAGACGCACGCTTGTCGTAGAGTTTTTTACCCTGCGAAAGCGCAATCAGCAGTTTAACGCGGTTGTGCTCGTCAAAGTAGATCTCAAGCGGAACCAGTGCCAAGCCTTTCTGGCGAAGCTTTCCGTCAAGATAGTCAATCTGCCTGCGATGAAGCAGCAGCTTGCGCTTTCTATCTGGGTCAACGTTCCACACGCCGCCATTTGTGTATGGGTGCAGGTGCATGCCATGAATCCACGCCTCACCGTCGCGAATAAGGCAGAACGTATCGGTTAGCTGGCAGCCACGCTCGCGCAGGCTCTTGACCTCGGTGCCAGTAAGCACCAGGCCACACTCAAAGGTCTCGCCAATCTCGTACTCATGGCGAGCAGAACGATTGCGTGCAATCGACTTCTTACCCTGCTGTTTTCCCTGGGTCTCGGCCATGCTTACTTGCCTTCCCCGTCTGAAGTTTCTGCTGCATCGGTTTTCTCGCCAGATACGCTGCTGGATGCACCGCCAGATACAGGATTGCCGCCTGCGGTGAAGCCCTCGGAGATTGCGGCGTCGCGAACAAGCTGCAGAAGCGCAAGAGCTGCCTGCTCGCCCACGAGGTCGCGAGCGCGGATGGTCATCTCGGTTGCGGTGGCTCTGTCACCCATGGCGGCGCAATCCTGTGCGCACATGAGCAGGCAAACCGCAATCTCGGCATTTGCGCCTGTTGGCAGACCCTCTGCCTCAAGCAGATCGTTTGCTTCTTCGTCGGTAAGGCCATCAGGGTCCTTAGGAGTGCCTGCCGCCTGGTCAAGCGCAGCCTCAAGAGTGCTGTCTTTGACCTCAAAGCGACGAGCAGCCCTCAAGCATGCCGCGGCCTGCTCAAACCTGCCTTGAGCCTCAAACCATGCTGCAAAGTTCAAAAACGCCCTGGTCAGATGCCTTGCCTCACTTGCGCGCTCAAAAACGCCAAAGGTCAAAGCCATATGCTCACGAATATCGCCTGCAATCTTAAACAGATCGGCCAGATCAAGCCTAAATCCACAGTTCATTGGGTTCCAACGAATCGCAGTCTTCAGCGCAGTCATGGCGTTTTCGTAATCGCCGGTACGCACGTAAGCCATTGCAAGGTCTCCGTACAGACGATCAAATGGCTCAGCAACATCCTCTAGCTTGCGAGGATCGTTCTCCACGCGCCTATACGCCAAACGGTCAAACAGCGTTGGGAACGCAAAATACTGCACCTCATCTGTGGTTTGGCAGTTGCAATCCACATACTCCTCAGCGTCTTCAGCCAAACGAAGCAGCAGCTCAAGTGCCTCCTCGTTCTGGTCCTGCATCATCATGCCTTCAGCGCGCATCAGCTCATCTGAAAGTGCCGAAAGTGCCATCTTACTCACCTATCATTCAATATCAATCACGCAATCATCTGTGCGGGGCATTATAAACCTGCACGTAATCTACCTGCTTATTATTCCACAAGTGCCAAATCAATCTGACCACGAGCCACATTTACGCCAGAAATCTTCACGCGTACACGCCCGCCAATCCGATACGTTTTGCCTGTTGATTCCCCTATTAGCGCCAGCGTCTCCTGGTCATACACATACCATTCGTGGTCCAAGTCCCTCACGGCGAGAAGCCCGTCGGCGTAGGTATCATCCAGCGTAATGAACAGGCCAAAACGCTCGCAGCCGTCAATGGTTCCCCACGTTTCTTCTCCCAGACGACTCTGGTAGTACTCAGCCAGCTTGATCTTTTGCGTAGCGCGAGCCGCTGCGTCTGCCTTGCGCTCCTGCTCAGAGCAGGTGCTACAGATGTCCGGTAACGCACTCAACTCCGCACGAGACGCCGTCTGGCCACGAAGCAAACGCTTGAGCGTGCGGTGAACTATCACGTCAGGATAGCGCCTAATGGGCGAGGTAAAGTGGCAGTACGCATCTGCTCCCAGGGCAAAGTGCCCCTGATTAGTTGGCAGATAGATTGCTCGTTTTTGGGCCCTAAGCAGCTGCGCATTTACCACGCGAGCATAACGTGTGCCGTGGACTGACTCCAGCGCTTCTTGCAATGCCGTCTGATCGCCAATAGCAATACGAGATGCAACATCTGGCTCAAGTGCGCCCATCGCCACAAGTGGAGTAACCGAAAGCTTAAGTGACTCTGGAGAAGGCTGCTCATGCACGCGATATGCTGACTCCAGGTCATGCTGGCTGAGCATGTGCGCAACGCTCTCATTGGCTGCAAGCATTGCTTCCTCAATAAGACTTGTTGCCTGAGTGCGCTCACGCACCGACACGCCAGTAGGCTTGTTATCCTGGTCAAGCACTACGCGCGTCTCTACGCTTTCAAAATCTACCGAACCGCGTTTCTCGCGAATTTCTTCTCTTAGTGCTCGGATTTGATTGAGCACGTTAATCATTTCTTTGATTGCGCCGGCATCTTCTCTAGGCACGGCAAAGTCAAGTGCCGCGGCGTCTCCTTGAAGATAGCTATCTACCTGGTCGTAGCTGAGTCTTGCTCGTGAGCGAATCACGGAATTCATAGCCGTTGCGCCAAGAATCTTGCCCGAGCTGCTCAGCTTCATCTTTACCGACATGGCCAGCCTATCTTCAGCTGGTCGCAGAGAACACACGTCATTGCAGAGCTTTTCTGGCAACATGGGCAACACGCGGTCCACTAAATATGCCGAGCAGGTGCGCATGCGAGCTTCCAGGTCAATGGGAGAATCCCATTTTACGTAGTGAGCCACGTCTGCAATGTGAACCCACAGCTCAAAGCCACCGTCTTCAAGCTTGCGCGCACCAACAGCGTCATCAAAATCTTTAGCATCTGCTGGGTCTACGGTGATGCACAGCTCTTCTCGCAAATCGTGTCTTGAAGCGTCTTCTGCAAGGGCTTTATCTGCGTCAACGGAGATTTTCTCGGCCTGTCTCAGCGCCTTGATAGGAAATTCCGTTGCCAAACCATACGAAGCAATAGTTGCCTCAACGTTCATGTCCAGATCTTCGGCTGATCCCACGCGGCGCTCGATAGTGACTACAGCAGCGCTTTTACGCGTTGGATACTCTGTGATGCGCGCGACAACCACGTCGCCCTCAAAAACGTAATGACGCCCAACAGAAGGGTCTTCGGGAAGCACGAAGAAATCTCGCTGGATGCGACTATCCAGCGGCACCACAGCGCCAAGTGGACCGGCGTCGTGGTAGATACCCAAAAACGTCTGAGTAGCTCGCGTAAGCACAAAACGCACGTTTGCCAGAGGAGTCTTTCCCTTGGTCGAGACCAGTGAAACCTGGACCTCGTCTCCGTGCATAGCCTCATGAATCCCGTGCTTGGCCAGCGCATACGTACCCTCAGGGGTGCTTACGGTAGCAGCTCCTGGACGAGAAAGGCTCAGCGTACCTGTAAGCAACGCCGATGGTCGCTTTGAGACTTTTGCACGCCCCTGACGACGATTTCCTTTATGTATGCGTTTTCTAGCCAAAAATCCTCCTGCAGGTAGAAGTCAGCGCCTTTTGCGCTGACCCAATGAATCTTCTGATATGTACCCTAAAGTGCCTTGTAATAGACGACGTCCAGATAAGGCGAGAAGTTCCAGGGATCTCGACGGGTTTCTCGACGAACATCTCGACGGATAGACTTCGGAACCCTCAACGGGTTTCTCGCCATCCCTGCACACACAAAAAGAGCCCCTATGCAGAGACTGCATAGGGGCTCCAGAAGGAATTGGTTTACCTCTTAGAAGGTGCCGCGAATAACCTCGCTGCCTTCCTTCATGATAACTTCCATGTTATCTGGGGTAAGGTCGCGGATGTTGGTAGCAACGTCGCCCTTGACAACCAGGAGGTCAGCAAGCTTGCCAGCCTCGAGGGAGCCAAACTCATCCTCGTGGTGAACCATCTTTGCGCCGTTAAGAGTAGCAGCCTTGATGGTCTCAAGAACGGTGACGCCAGCCTTCTCGACGAAGTCATACATCTCGTCGATGGTGACCCAGCCGTAAGGAGTTACGAAGCTGAAGGAGTCGGAGCCGATGGTGAGAGTGACGCCGCGCTCGTTAGCAGCACGGAGGTTCTCGTATGTACGGTTGAGGCCCTTCTCAACGACGGTATCGCCTGGGAATGCGTCAAGCTCTGGAGTCCACTCTGGTGGATAAGTTCCGTACCAAGTTGGCAGGAAGCCGATGGTAGGAGTAAAGAAGGTACCCTGCTCGCACATAAGGTCCATGGTCTTTGCATCAAGCTCGAAGCCGTGAATCATCTGCTCGCAGCCGCAACGGACGGAGTCATAAGCTGCGGAGAAGCTGTTATAGGAGTGTGACCAAACAGGAATGCCAACCATTGCTGCCTCGTCGCAGACTGCCTTGATCTCCTCGTAGCAGTAGTGCTGATCGCGACCGGAGTCCCAGTGCCAAATGCCGCCACCGGTTGCCCAAATCTTGATTGCGTCTGGGTTCTCACGAAGACGACGACGAACTGCCTTACGAAGATCCCAAGGACCGTCTACCTGGTCGCCCCAAGGGTGACCATTCTTGGAAATCTCCTGTGGGAGCTGGTGGCAGTCACCGTGACCAGCAACGCGGCAGAAGCCAAGGCCGGTAGCGTAGATACGTGGGCCTTCCATGATACCCATGTTGACGAGGTCACGAATTGCGATACCATTGCGGCCAATCTCGCAGACGGTGGTAAGACCATGGGAGAGAGCGTCCCAGGACTGCTTGACTGCGCATGCCTGCTTCTGAGCAACGGACTCGATAACCCAGTCGTTATCGTTGTCGGTTAGGTTGCCGGAGAAGTGCAGGTGGGTATCGATAAGACCTGGCATAATGGTGCGGCCCTGGATGTCACGGACCTCATAGCCCTCTGGAACCTCAGTGCGAGGACCAGCATAAGCGATCTTCTTGTCGTCTACGAGGACAAGAGAATCCTCAACAGGAGCGGCGCCAGTGCCGTCAACGAGCTTTCCGCCTACAAAAGCAATCTTACTCATTTCTTTCCCCCTCTAGTAAATGATAAATACTATCTTTTTGCGCCCACCCTTTTTGGGCGCAAAAAATCCAAACTAAAGAAACAAATAACGTGCTTAGTTCAACGTACCGATGAAACCTTTAGAGCTTGCAAGCAACTTATGCTGCTGCCTTCTCAGACTGACGACCAAAGATCATGAAGATGGCCATACCAATAACAATCCAAGAAATGGTGATGATCCACTCAACTGGCTTCAGTGCTGCAGGACTGAAAGGAACAACCATCAGACCGATGATGATGCTGCCAGCAAGAATTGCAGCAAGGATACCTGCGATACCACCGTTGACCTTGTAAGGACGAGGCAGGTCTGGCTCGGTCTGACGCAGGCGCAGGCAGGCAACGCCAGCCATGGTGCATGCGAAGATGAAGCCAAGAGAAGCAACGTTGGTCAGAGGAACAAGCATGTTGCGGCCGAGGAATGGACCAACAAGGGTCAGGCCAGCCATGAACATGTTTGCAGTCAGAGGTGCGCCAGACTTAGGGTCAATCTTTGCGAATGCCTCTGGGAGCATCTTCTTACGACCAAGAGCGAGCATCAAACGAGTTGAAGCACCAAAGAAGGAGTTCATTGGGCCCAGAGGTCCAAGCGTTGCAATGATGAGCATTGCAATGTAGAAGAACAGGTTGATGCGCTCGAGAACTGCAAGTGCAGGAACAGAAGACTTAACAAACTCGTGCCAGTCAATCATGGTTCCGAATGCATAGATGCAGATGAGATAGAAGATACCAGATGCCATAAGTGCAAGTGCAGGAATGATGCCAAACTTCTTCCAATCAAGGTCAGCAGAAGCCTCTTCTGCCTGCTGTGGAATGGTGTCAAAGCCAGCGTAGAAGAATGGAGTCATAACAAGTACTGCAATGATGCCACCAAAGAAGCTGGTAGCCTTTGTGCCCTCTCCACCTGCAACCTCAGTTGCCTGGGAGAAGAGTGGGAGGCCGTTGCTTGGAGAACCAGTTGCAAAGGAGATAACCATTGCAAGGATCATACCAGTCAGCAGAGCCTTAGTCAGGAAGCTCGAAAGCTTAGCTGCTGCGCCAGCGCCCTTAAAGTTAAGGAAGATGACCAGAATGGCAAAGCAAAGAGCGATGACTGTTGGCCACAGGTAAACATCTGCACCAAGGATGGTGTAGAGCTTAACGGAGCGCAGCCAAGAAAGAATTGGGAATGCACCAAAGCGGTCGGTGAGAAGCGTGGAAATAGCAATTGCCTCCCAAGGGCACAGTGGAGCGTTACCCAGAAGGAGCATCCAGCCGGTAAAGAAGCCCATTGGGCGGCCGAATGTCCTGTCGACGTACTCAATGATGCCACCAGAAATTGGAATAGCAGCAGTAAGCTCGCCAAAAACACATCCAATTGGTACAAGGAAAATTGCGCCAATTGCGAATGCGATCATCGCGGGGAATGGTCCTCCACCAAGAACCATCCAGTCGCCTACCAGGAGCACCCATCCGGTACCAATGATCGCACCAAATCCGATGGTAAAGAAGTTGAATAGACTCAACGACTTTTGCATCTCAGGTGCCTCGGCATTTTCTGCCATGTCCCACTCCTTCCCGTAATTACTCGGACGAAGAACTTGATGAGACTATGTTTGCACCTGAAGCCATTTGAAAAAAGAAGTAGCGCCCTCTGGGCGTCAGATAAACCCGTAAGCGTAAAAGCTACAACCGCGAGCGGTAGTTAAATCTTTTTACGTCTTTACCAAAATCTAATAACAGTTATGCAATTTTCAAATAGTTAACGTACACAACTATGCATCAATCTTTAACTCAAATACTTTAAAAACTCTTCTGTAGTACGCGACATCTCGCCTTTTACACGATGTGTAATAAAGACATTACGATGTACGGGAGTCTCCAGATGATGTACGTCAATATCAAAATTTGTACCTTTTGTTGCCTCAAGTGGCAACAAACTTACACCAAGACCTGACTCTACCATGGACATAATGGTGAATGAATCCGATGACGCAAACGTCATACGTGCGTTTTTGAGTTGCTTCTGAAGCAGAGGAGCTGTTTCAATATCAACAATAAAGGGCTCTTCAATAAGACGCTTAACAGGAATTGTCTCAAGGTTCTTCTCGTAATGCCCCTTTTGAGAAACAACAATAACCTCATCATGATCAAATAAAGTTGAAGTAAATCCCTGCTCAGTTGCGCGGGTCATAGTAAAACTAATATCCACCTTACCCTTGCTAATAAGACGCAGGGCTTCGCCGTACGTGCATTCGATAACTTCAACTTTGATGTTTGGATGATCAGTCATGTACTTCTTCAGATGGCCTGGCAGTGTTCGTGAAAGAAAGCTCGAAGGCGCAGCAATAACAAGGTTTCCCATCTCAATGGCGCTGACGCGATTAACTTGATTGCTCAACTTGCTGTATGCCTGACACACCTCTTCTGCAACAGGCAAAAGCGTCTTTCCCTCAGGAGTCAGACTTACATAGCCACCATGCCTGTTAAACAAGCGGACATCCCACTCTTTTTCTAGACTTGCCACCATGCGACTAATAGACGACTGAGTGCATCCCAGCTCTTCTGCCGCCACCGTAAAGCTACTGTGATATGCCGCGGAAGTAAAAGCCTGGAATTTGTGCAGGTTGGTCTCCATACTTGGCCCCTATTCAAGTACGTGGCCTAACAATTCTCCCTTAAAAATATCATTCTACCTGCAAATTGGTAAATACCGTTTAACGCAAAAAGACCCCGTGAACGGTATTCACGAGGTCTTACCTTGCAATCTTTATGCAAAAAACTTTCTTAATTGATACTTCACTTTGACAATTGAAGTACCAGGTTGCTCAGTTGCTATGCCTTCAGATAGCGGCCCATAGCAATAGCAGAACCAAAGAGTCCCAGAAGCAAACCTAAGAGCAGCAGAAGGCCACTCATACCCAGCATGACCGTTGTTGGAATAGCAAAGGTCAAGAAGGTCATGCTTTCTGCCATAACCGGGAGAAGCATGTGGGCTCCAACAACCAAAACGACAATGGCGAGAAGAGCGCCGATAAGAGCCTCAAGCACGCCTTCCATAAGGAATGGTCCGCGAATAAAGCCGTTAGATGCACCAACCAAACGCATGATTGCAATCTCACGACGGCGAGCGTTAATAGCAAGGCGAATGGTGTTGTTAATAAAGACAAAGGCAACAAACACCAGAAGTCCAACAAGGCCAATAGCGCCAATACGAATGTATGCTGTTACGCTAAACAAACGCTCAACGGTCTCGCGACCATACTGAACATCACCAGACGGATTGCTCTTATTATCTGCAATGGCTGCAAAAGATGATGAAGAGGCAATACGCTGGGCAACGTCTTGAACATCCTTAGGATCCTTGAGTTTAATCACAAGGGATGCAGGAATTGGATTCTGGCCATCAAGAGCAGAAACCGCATCAGAAGCATTGCGATAACTCATGGTTGTGCGGTACTCCTCAAGAGCCTGCTCTTTGCTCTTATAAGTTACAGACTCAACCGTATCCCAGCCTTGAACTTCTTGCTGGAAAGCAGTTACTGCAGCCTGATCTGCATCATCAGAAAGAAATGCCTGGATAGTAACGCGGTTCTCGACACTTCCTACCATGTTCTCGATAAGAGCTGAGCCAAGAACAAACAGACCGATGATAAACAGGGACAAGAAGATGGTTACGATAGCGCCAAGAGCGGTAGACCAGTTCCTTCTAAAGTGGCTTCCGGCCTCACGCAGAGAATATCCAAAATTAGAGAGCCCCATAGTAGCCATAGCCTCCCTTCTCCTGGTCGCGGACAATGTGACCAGCCTCAAGCGCAATAACGCGCTTGCGCATAGAGTCAACCATCTCGCGATCGTGTGTTGCCATTACAACCGTAGTGCCCGCACGGTTAATGCGGTCAAGAAGCTTCATGATGCCCAGAGAAATTGCTGGGTCCAAGTTACCCGTAGGCTCGTCGCAGATAAGCAGTGGTGGGCGGTTAACCATTGCGCGAGCAACGGAAACACGCTGCTGCTCACCACCAGAAAGCTGGTCTGGGTAAGCGCTCATCTTTTGACCAAGGCCTACCAAACGCAGAACCTCTGGAACCTGAATATCAATAACAGGACGGGGCTTGCCAATGCACTCAAGTGCAAAGGAAACGTTCTCATAGACGGTCTTATCGGGCAGAAGCTTAAAGTCCTGGAAGACGGTACCAATCTGACGACGCAGATAAGGAACCTTGGAGTTACGCATACGCGTAAGATCCTGACCAGCAACAATAACCTGTCCGTGAGTTGCCTTCTGCTCACGCGTAATAAGACGCAAGAGAGATGACTTGCCGGAACCAGAGTGTCCAACTACAAAGACAAACTCACCTGGGTAGATATCAGCGCTGATGTTGTCCAGCGCAGGACGGTTTGGCTGCGATGGATACACAAGCGAGGCACTCTTAAAAGAAATGGTTGGAGTACCAGTACGCTCTACCTTAGGTGCATCTTGAGCTAGATCTGCAAAAAACTTTGCACGATCAAGAGGTGCCTGCTCAGGGTTGTTTTGCTGCTCAGCAGTTACCACGTGTACAGCTTCTGCTCCAGAAGCAAATGGATCAGATACAGTTGTTACAGGTTCAGCAGCCTGGGCCACTGGCACATCAGCAGAAAAGTCCTGAGTTTCAACTTGATCAGCTACAACGTCTTGCTGGTCAAGCTGGTTAAAATCATCCTGAGAAATTACCTCAAAACGATCATCAAACGAGGACTCCTGTTGCTCATCAGTGCGAAAATGATTAGCCACAGTTGCTCCTTTTCTTACTCCGAAGAGACAGATACAGAATTTATTTTACCAAAAGTGCAGGTATGTTATACGTCACGCAGTTCATCCACAGAAAAACCGCCTCTTCTTTTCAGAAGAGACGGTCAAAAATCGCGAGAAAAACGCTGCTGAGCGTTAGTTATACGCTGCCTGCAAGTTAGTTCTGCACCTGTTACGCAGCCTGCATCTTTGCGCGTGTCTCATCAATGATGGCACGTACCTTAGCTGCGTTAGCTACAATCTCCTCTTTTGAGCCCTTAGTAAGCAGGCTTCCCATGCCGCAGCAATCAACGCCACGCTCAAGCCACTCAGCAAGGTTGTCAAGATTAATGCCGCCAGAAGCCATCAGAGGCATCCAAGGAGTTGGAGTCTTAAAGAGGTTAACCAGCTCAGGACCATAGACGTTGGAAATTGGGAAGCACTTAATAAAGGCAGCGCCCATCTCAAGACTGTGGTTTGCCTCAGTCATTGTGGTACAACCAGGTGCGTAAGGAATCTGATACAGGTTACACATACGAGCAACCTCATCAGAGCCGCAGTTAGCAACAATGAACTGAGCGCCAGCCATGATAGCAAGACGAGCAGTTGTTGGCTCCATAACAGTACCTGCACCAACAATCATCTTGTCGCCAAGACGCTCTCTAATTGCAGCAATAACCTCGCCCGCGTTTGGCAGGGTGTAGCTAATCTCCATTGCATGAACGCCGCCTTCTGCAAGACCCTCAGCAATTTCAATACCACGCTCAACTGTTGGGACGCGAACAACTGCAAACGCACAGGTATCTACCAGTGCCTGAGAAACAGCAGCTTTCTGCATCTTCATATACAACATCTCCTTGTAAATGTATCTCGCTCTACCCTATTGAGCTGGCGAGAAACCCGTTTTTTTGATTCTTAGTTATGAGCAATTCCGTAATGGTCAAGCATTACATAGATCTTCTCGTCAACACCCTCTGCAACCTCGGTAACGGGGAAACGAGCAGGACCAACAGGGTATCCAGCAAGCTCAAGAGAACGCTTAAGCGTCTGAGGGGTGCTTCCAAGGTGAAGGATGTCGCGAATTGGCTCAATCTCTGCCTGCAGGCGAGCTGCTTCTTCTGCATTTCCTGCCTCAAGAGCCTTCCAAAGGTCAACGACAACCTTGGTAATAAGGTTTGCGGTACCTGCAATCGTACCCTGAGCCCCAAGAGCATGAGCCTCAGAGATCTTTCCGTCAGAGCCAACAAGTACGTCTACGTCGTGACCAGCGGCAGCGTCAAGATAATCCTTGAGGTTATCAATGTTTCCGGAACTGTCCTTAATACCCTTGATGTTCTCAATGGTTACCAGCTGCTCAACTGCCTCTTTAGAGATGTTTTTGCCGGTACCCTTAGGAATGTTGTACAGAAGGACAGGAATCTTTACGCTTGCAGCAACTGTCTTGAAGTACTCGACCAGCTGCTGATCAGAAATACCCAGGAAGTAAGGGTTGATGACAGAAAGTGCGTCTGCACCAATTGCCTCTGCTTCACGGCTCATGTAGAGAGCCTCTTTTGTTGAGCAAGCGCCGGTTCCTACGTAAACAGGAAGACGACCTGCGGTTTTCTCGATAATAAACTTGGAAAACTTGATCTTCTCGTCAGGGTTACAAACGTGGAACTCACCGTTAGAACCAAACGTAAAGATACCGTCAGCGCCCTCGGAGATAAGCTTTTCTAGAAGCTGCTCAGCTGCTTCGTAGTTAATAGACTGTTCTTCGTCGCGGTTAAACGGCGTGACCATAGGAACAATAACGCCCTTAAATGTTGACATGCAAACTCCTCTGTACGTATTTGGTGCTTATCTGGGGTTATTTGCCCTCGCGAATGGACGCGCCAAGAGCTCCACCGGGATGCCACTTAACGTACTGCTCTGGGTTAAGGCCGTACTCGTTTTGAAGCAGGATAGAGAGGCACTGGAGCTCCATAATCTCAGCCAGAATCGAGGCGCGTGGAGGCTTGTTCATGGAATCGCCCTCCTGCTCAACACCTGCAATAAGGGCAACCTCTGCCTCGTTTGCCAGCCAAGAGTTAGGATTTCCGGTCAGCGCAATAATGTGCACGCCAACGTTCTTGAGGCAGGTAACGGTAGCCTTGAGCTCGCCTGTCTCGCCGGAGTTGGAAATAGCAATGACTACGTCACCAGGACGAGTCTGACCAGCAGATCCATGGACGCACTCGGTGCCGTGAAGCTCGTAGGTTGGAGTTCCGGTTGACGAGAAAAGCGATGCAGCATAACCGGAGACGTGACCTGGCTTACCAATGCCGGTTACGTGCAGACGGCCACCCTTTGCCTCTGCATCAAAAATAAGCTTTTTAGCTGCAGAAAGCGCATCAAAATCAATGCTCTCTACATACTGATGAAGCGACTTTCCCACAATGGAGAGAAACTCCTGAACCTGCTCTTTTTCAGTTGCCATTACAACTCCTTTTCTGTCTGTGAGGCAGCGCTCAAAGACACTTACTACATGCTAAGCTAACGCGTCTCTTTGACCTTGTGCTGAGCCATAAGCTGCTCAATCTGCTCTTGAATTTGATCAAGCGTAGTGGCCATAAAAGGACGGTTAATGTCTACAAATTCAAATCCGGAAGGATGGCTTACCCAAGCGCCTTCAAAAAGCAGGCGCAATGCCTTGCCCTGTCGGATGAGTTTGTAGCTTTTAATCTTGGTATAGGGAACGACAAGTGCTTTTCTCTTGTCGGATTTTGCAAAGATACATACGTTTTTCTGTCCAAAATCAATAACATGAATGCCGCTGGCAAAACGACTAAAGCGTTTTCCCATGGCTCGTGATGCAAACCACGTAATGGTAAGTCCTGCAATAACACCAACAAGACCCAAAATATTGCCACTTACATTGGCGTAAACCCAAAAGAAAAATGTCAGAGCAAGAGCAGCAAATGCCATAAGCAAGTACAGAATTCCCTGAACCATCAAACGAGTTCTATCTTCAAGAACCTCTAGAACTAACTGATCTTTGGGAAGCTCTGGAGCAGGCTGTTTGTCAACACTGAGGCCAAACATATCGCCAAGCACTGACTCAGTAACACTTTTGTTGTTCTTCTCGTCTGCCATGTTTTTCCTTGTTGTGAAGCTTTTAAAAGGGCGCCCGCGGGCTTTCCACGAGCGCCCTAAGAAACCGTAGAGCTGAGTAGGTACTACAGAAATCTAGGCTTAGGCAAGACCAAAGAGTGAGCCGATGCCGTAGATGATAGAACCAACGATGTTGTAGTCAACGTTAGGGAAGGATGCCTCTGCAATTCCCAGCTGAGCAAATGCAGGATAGAGAATCAGAGGACCAGCGGTCAGGAAGATACCAACCAGGAAGGAGCCAAGAAGAGCACCGCGCCATCCACCGTAAGCGTAACCACAAACGCCGCAAGTACCACCAGAGAAGAAGCAGATGCCTGCTGCAGGAATCATGATGGTTGGGCTGTGGAATGCAACCATAAGTGCCATTGCGACAAGGCCGCCAAGGAAGGAGCCAATGAAACCGATGATGACGGCGTTTGGTGCAAATGGGAAGATTGCAGGGCAGTCGACTGCAGGACGTGCATCTGGAATGAGCTTCTCGGAGATGCCGACAAATGCAGCGGTAATCTCAGCGATGAACTGACGGACGCCGTAAACAAGGACGGACATACCAGCAGCAAACTGAAGACCAGCAAGGAATGGCCAAATCCACCACATATCGTTACCAAAGTAGCTGGTGAATGGCTTGTTGTTTGCAAGGGTGTCGCCAAAGTGACCGGTGACAAGGCATGCAATAGTAACAACGTAGAACAGAACAATCATGAAGAGAGCAACGGAGAAGACAAAGTCCTTGAAGAGCTTGAAGAACTCTGGGAGCTCCTTAGCTTCCTTCTCGCCCTCCTCCTCGTTCTTCTTAGCAAAGAGCTTTCCAACGTAACCGGAGAATGCATAACCGATGCAGTTGAAGTGGCCGATTGCGATGGAATCTCCACCAACAAGCTTGTTGACGAATGGCTGGCACAGCGAAGGCAGTGCAGCACCACAGAATCCGAGGATAATACCGCCAAGAACAATGGTGACCCACATTGGGAGACCAAGAGCAATGAAGACCAGTGCAAGTACGCAGGAGAAGTACAGGAAGTGCTGACCAGTCAAGAAGACGGACTTGAATGGGGTAAGCTTGGCAAACACAAGGTTCATGATGAAGCCAAGGACCATTACAAGAGCAACCTCAGTACCATAGGTATTCAGTGCAAGAGCAGTTGCGACCTCAACCTGGGTTACAACGCCCTTAACAGCGAATGCACGACTAAACATGTCGCTGAAGATGTTGACCTGAGCGGACATAGCGCTAGAACCAATGTTGAAGATCATGAAGCCAATAATGGTCTTCACAGTTCCGGAGAAGATGTCCACAGCGGACTTCTTCTGCAGCAAGAGGCCGACAAGAGCAATAATGCCCATGATGACGGCTGTGTCTCTGAGCTGCATGAGAATTGCATTGAGCATGCGTAATCCCTTTCAGCAAATAAACCGACGAACCTACTCAGATAAGTTCTCTAAATCAAGTGACAAGTACCTCTTGTCAAAGGTTTGGCGAGAGCTTCTCGCCGAAGGCAACTCATGTTGCGTATGACGAGAAGCTCCCGCCAAAAAGATACAAAGGGGAGCTTATGCGTTGTGCTCTGCGAGCCAAGCGGTGAGCTTTTCCTTCATCTCTACCTTGTCGACAATGTTGGTAATACCAACTGCAGAAGGAACGCGATCGTCAGCGTTGAGCTCATCGGTGAGGTCAGACATGGTGATAACAAGATCGCCATTGAAACCAATCAGGGAATCCAGATTACCGTGCTCAGTCTCGATTGGAAGATCATTCTCTTTGATGACCTGGTCAATCTTGATCTTGAGCATCATGGAAGAACCCATACCTGCACGGCAGCAAACCAGTGCGTGGAACTTCTTATCAGCCATTACAACCTACCTTCCTTTGCGTGGACAAGGTCCACAACATCTTTTGGTGACTGAGCTTTTTCAAGCTGAGCAAAGAAATCCGGATCGCTCAGCAATTCAACAAGAGACTGAAGGGCACTAAGGTGGCCTTCACTATCTTTTGCAGCAAGTGGGAAAAGGAACTTAACTGGATCGTTGTCTTTGCTGCCAAACTCAACGGAATCCTTGAGCACGGTAATGCCTACTGCAGGCTCAAGTGCGCCGGACTCAGGACGTGCGTGTGGAAGGGCAACATGCTCGGTAATAACAATATAAGGGCCAAGTTCGTTGACACCTTTAATGATGTCATCAACATAGCCCTCAGTTACTTTTTTGTTATCGACGAGTGGTTGCGCAGACTTTCTAATTGCATCTTCCCAGTTAGAAGCTGCAACATTGAGCTGCACCAGGTCTTCGGTAAGGAGATCACTTAACACAGCACCACCTTGCCTTTCTCTTAATGAGACACATTGGCCCAAAGCCGCCTCATGACAAGTCTTAATAACTTGATAATATGCCATGAAACGTTCTTAACTTCAATCAATTTTACTCAAACAGTAATCAAAGTTGTTCATATTTTTTCAGCGTATCTTTTGTCCAAGTAGCTATACAAATGTTCATGTTTTTATGAACGTAATTGATGCGCCTTCTATTATCCCATGTAAAGTTTATATGTTAAATTTTTTATAATCTAAAACATTCATATATATTTACACTATTATTTTCCGAAATATCTTGATATCCTTCTTCTGATGTTCTATTTTATTGATGAATGAACATTCAAAGAAAAAATGTTGCTCATAAAGGGAGGGCATTTATGAAACGGAGTAAGGCTTACGTAGATTCACGTCGCGAGGCAATTACTGAGCTGCTAGAAAAAGAGGGACAAGCAAGTGTTTTAGAGCTTGCTGATCACTTTGAGGTCTCTTCTTTGACTATCAGACGTGACCTGGACTTTCTTGAGAAACGCGGCATCCTGACTCGTCAGTATGGCATTGCTACCCTGCTTAATCCTTATGGTCGTCCTTCTGGCTCAAGGCAGATTCGCTCTAACAAAGCAATTGCCCGCGAGGCTGCTCGCTACGTTGAGGATGGCGATTGCATCTTCATCAATACCAGCTCCGTTGCTCTTGGGATGCTTGAGTGGATTGATGCTCACGACGTAACTGTTGTTACTAACAACGGCAAGGCGCTGTTGCTTGAGGACATCCACGATCTTTCTATCATCCTTACTGGTGGTGACATCCGTCCTCCACGCGCTTCCATGACTGGTGATACCGCTCTTGAGTGCATCCAGCACATTACTGCTGCTAAATGCTTCTTGGGCTGCACGGGTTTCTCGGGAGAATTTGGTCTTACTTCTGCAACATCCCCTGAGCCAGCAATTAACGCTCAGATGCTCAAGCGCTCTAGAAAGCACTATGTTGTCGCAGATTCTTCTAAGCTGGGCACTACTTCTAACTTCCAGTTTGGTTCTGCAGAAGACATTGACCTTCTCATTACTGATACAGGTGCAACTGACGAGCAGATCAGTGAGCTCAAAGCCGCAGGACTTAAGGATGTTGTCTGCGTCACTCCTTCTATTCTTCCTGCTAAGTAAGACTTGCGCTTCATCATTTATTAAGCGAACACAAAATGGCGGCCTTTTACAGGCCGCCATTTCTTGGACACGAGAAATAGGAGGCAGTTCAAAACACACCTAAGTCGGATA
>CALLVW010000042.1:0-55044 GCA_938015835.1 uncultured Atopobium sp.
GAGCGAGCCGCCCTGCACCGTAAAATCCTGAGCGTATACCGCGACCGGCCTTCCGTTTATCTTTCCGAATCCGGTGATGACGCCGTCGTAGGGCAGATCCTTTTTTTCCATGCCGAAGCTCGTGCAGTTGTGACGCACGCCCGAATAGATTTCCATAAATGAATTTTCATCGCACAGAGCGCGAATTCGTTCGATCGCGTGGAGTTTTCCTTTTTCGTGTTGTTTTTCAAGATTATATGTCATTTTTATGACCTCCTATATATTTTATGATGTAATTTGTCATAAAGTAGTGATATGACTGGTTTTAGTATAAAATGAATAATTATCATAGTACAAGCAATTAAAGATTACATTCTAATTCTTTCTGCTACTTTACGTAGCATTTATAGTTTTTAAGCTTATTCCCAGCTTTTTTTTAGTTATTTTATCATATTTTCGTTTTGTAATGTAGGTATATTTTGTTAACACATGTAAATTTTGAAATTTGAAGTAAAAAATTGTAAGTATAAAAAATGTTCATTTTATAGTATAATTTTATACATAAGCCTATCCTTCTCGTTCTATAATATGCATATTTTCTAGTACCGCATGTTGAAGCAGTAACACTTTTTGAACAAGCTGATTAATTAGAAAAGTAGAAGAAGATTTTATGAATGTCACAAACTTTTCTAAAGAGTTTATGGAATTATATAATGGGATTTATTTTTAAACAAAGACAAATTTGATTTGTAAAAGTGATGAAAATGTAATGGCAACATATTCAACTTAAATCGAAATAATATAAAATTATGAGGAGATTATAAGATGAACAATTATATAAAATTAAATGAAGATAGATGGAATAATGTAAAAAATGACTATACTGAGCCATTGACACATGAAGAATTAGAAGAAGTTAGAAATAATCCAATTTCTGTTGCATTAACTGTTGGGAAAAAAGTTCCAAAAGAATGGTTTGAAAAAGCAAACGGAAAAAAGATATTAGGTTTAGCTTGTGGTGGTGGACAGCAGGGACCAGTTTTTGCCATAAAAGGTTATGATGTAACCATAATGGATTTTTCTAAATCACAATTACAAAGAGATGATATGGTTGCTAAAAGAGAAGGCTTAAAAATCAACACAGTTCAAGGCGATATGACAAAACCATTTCCATTTGAAAATGAAACTTTTGATATTATTTTTAATCCGGTTTCAAATGTATATATAGAAGATTTAGAAAACATGTATAAAGAAGCCTCTCGAGTATTGAAAAAGGGTGGATTGTTAATGGTCGGATTTATGAATCCTTGGATATACATGTATGATGCTGATATTGTATGGGACAAGCCTGATGAGGAATTACTTTTAAAGTTTTCAATACCTTTTAATTCAAGAGAGCTTGAAGAGCAAGGCAAAATAACCATAGATCCAGCATATGGATATGAATTTAGTCATACCTTAGAAACTCAGATTAGAGGACAACTCAAAAACGGTCTTGCGATGATTGATTTTTATGAGTCGTGTGACAAAAGGAATCGATTATCACAGTATGGAAATGACTATATTGCCACGCTCTGCATCAAGCTCTAATCCTATACAGCATGCTTCAAGACAGCCTGGACAACCTCAGAATCAAAGTCTCCCTGAGCCTCTGTAAGCGCCTCTAAGAGCTGTGCTACGCCTTCCTCATACACGCTAGGCAACAGATACTTCGAGACAGCCTTAGCCTCGTCAGTTCCGTTTTCCATGCAGCATGAGTGATGAGCAATCTTAAGAAGATCTAAATCGTTTTCGGAATCACCGCACACAATAACTTCTTCTGGCTTAAGACCTATAGTCTCAATGAGCTTCTCAAATCCCTGTGCCTTATTCCAACCACGATAATTGATGTCAAACCATCCAATATAGGGAGAAACCAACTCAACCTCTGGAATTGCGCTGGTAACAGCCTCATAGATCTCTTGCTGGCGCTTTTCATCTTGAGGGAAGAGCAGACCTCCCGCATACATAGGAACATCTCTTGGAACGGACTGTGGTCCAAGCCCTGGCACAAAAGTATTAAATGAGGCTGCAAGATGATCTACCACCTCTTGAGTAGTGTCAACTATTTTCCAACAAGAGGTAAATGACGTGTCAAGAGGCTGCTCAAGCGGACCTTCTTGATAATACGTAAGCAAACAATCATCCATTGGAGAAATGACCTCGTAGATCTTCTCCATCATCTCGTACGTAAATTGTTTTGTGAAAATAAGCTTCCCGTTGAAGTAGAGAATCTTTCCGCTTGAAAACACGCCAGTGTCTGTCAGGGAAACGTCAGACTTTAGATAAGAAAGTGCATCATATACAGGTCTTCCGGTAGAAAGTCCAAACGCAATACCTGCGGCTTTAAGATTATTAATTGCCTGATGAGTTCTTTCTGAAATAGCTGGAGTGTCAGCAGGTTTTAACGTTTGGTCCATATCGGAAAGAACAAGCTTAATCATCAGGGCTCCCAAGATACGTGTGCTAAGTGAGTGTTTTGTTAATTCTACCAGCAAGAGTTGAGAAACGCATAAAAATTGCCGTTATTATTACGTTATTAACTTAAAACTACGAGATTAGTAGAGGTCCATGAATATTTACGACCACTTTGCTCACGAGGATGAATATCCTGAGCTCAACATAGAGGCAATGTCAGAGAGACTTGCAAAGGCGCTGTCTTTTAAGACGGTGTATACCGATGCAGAGACAACCGATTGGTCTCAGTTTGATGGTCTTCAACAGCACATTGTTGATAGCTTCCCGTATGTTATGACCGCAGCCTCTAACGTTGAAGTGGTAGGCCACTCGCTCCTCATTGAGATTCCAGGATCAAATTCTAAGCTTCCTGCATTAATGCTAATTGCTCACCAGGATGTTGTTCCTGTTGTCCCTGGTACAGAAGACGCATGGACGCACGATCCCTTTGGTGGAGATGTCGACGACACCTACGTTTGGGGACGTGGTGCACTTGATATCAAAGACATGCTTATGGGCGAGCTTGAGGCACTTGAGTATCTGCTTTCACAGGGTTTCTCGCCAAGCCGCTCTATCTACCTGGCATTTGGCGAGGACGAGGAGGTCTTGAGCCACGGCGCCACTAGGCTTGCAGAGGTCATGGCCTCGCGAGAAATGCGTGCAGCTTGTCTCCTGGACGAGGGCACCACTACGTTTTTTGATGGCAGCGCTTACGGTGCGCCTAAGGCTACCGTGGCCGACATCTGTATCTCGCAAAAGGGCTTCTTGAACGTTAAGCTTACTGCGCCTGGTCACGGCGGACATTCCTCTAATCCGTTTGGTGGAACTTCACTTGAGCATTTGAGCTGTGCACTTGATGCTCTTTCTAAGGCTAAACCTCAACCTGAGCTTAATGACATTGTTAAAGAAACCTTCAAGGTTCTTGCGCCAGAAATCACCGAGGAGCCTTTTGCTTCGTTGGTACATGACGTAGATACCAATGCAGATAAGATTGCACTGGCTGCAGCTCAAATTAAGGAACTTTATCCGTTTGTAACCACTACGTACGCTTTCAACATGCTTGAGGGTTCAAGTAGTGCGGCTAACGTTATGCCTGGTAATGTCAGCGCAACTATCAACATAAGGCTGCTCCCTGGTGTGAGTGTTAAAAAAACCGTTGAACACATCAAACAAGTAGTAGCCCAAGTTAACCCTTATATTGAGGTTGAAGCTTTACACTCAACTCCAGCAGGAAGAATTGATTCTCCAACTGGAGCTGGATATCAAGAGCTCAAATCCATTATGGAACACTACCATCCAGGTGTTACCTTTGTCCCGTCATTTGTGTGCGGTGGTACCGATTCTGTCCGATATGAGGGAATTTGTGATTCCATTCTGCGCATTTGTCCGTTTAGGCCAACCCCAGAAGATGAGGCAAATGGCGTCCATGGCATTGATGAGCGCATCGAAAAACGCGTTTATACTCAAGGTGTTCGCGTTCTTGTGTCCTTTGTTAAACAAATGTGCCAATAATTTGCTATTGCGCAACTTACGTTAAAATAGACACATGTTATGTACTACAAAAAGGGGAGTGAAACGTTGCAAACTAGGCAGCAGCTAGCTAATCAAGTAGCATCCCAAATTAAAGAAGCAGCAGACGCCGATGCAGCAAAAGCGCAGGCAGAAGGAACTATTACTGATCCGGTTGGAAGCTCTAATAATCCTTCTAATGCCGTTTTTACCGTTGCAAATGTCATTACGTTTTGCAGGTTAATCCTTACGCTTATCTTTCTTGTGCTCTTCTCAACGGGTGGAAATCGTTGGGTTGCACTGGGCTGTTATGTAACCGCAGCTGTCACTGATTTTCTTGATGGTCAGATAGCTCGTAGAACGCAAACCGTCAGCTGGCTGGGCAAAATCATGGATCCCATCATGGACCGAGTTCTTCTTATTACAGGCGTTCTTGGTCTCTTGATTATTGGTGAGCTTCCTCTTTGGATTCCACTCTTTGTTATTGGACGAGATGTTTACCTTACTCTTGGCGCTCTTGCGGTTCGCAAATTCCGCAGGCGTCCTATTGATGTTGTCTTTGTTGGTAAAGCAGCAACTGCATTTTTGATGACTGGATTTAGTTGGCTTCTTCTGGGTATTCCAGTAGTCTCCGGACTTGGTCTGGTAAACGTTAGCTGGCTTCCAGGACTTAATTCACAGGGTTCTGCTGTCGGTATCTTCTTTGTGTATATAGGAATTGTTTTCTCGGCAATTACTGCAGTTGTTTATACTGGTGAAGCGGCTAAAATAGTTAAAGATAGTAAAAACACTCAAGCATAAGTTAGGTTGTTTATGACTTTCCTTAAGCACAACCATGTTTCTTTGCGCCAGCTCTCTGATAAGACGCTGGCTTTTCTTGTTAGCTTGCTGCTTGTTTTTGTTTTAGCTGCTCCTTTTGCTCCTGCAACTACGGTTTTGGCTGAAAATACCTCTTCTCACAAGTCTTCCGTAACCGATGAGCCAAAACTTACTGAGGCAACTACTGCCATTGTTACTGATGCTCAAGGAAACGTTCTCTGGAGCAAAAATCCAGATCAAGAGCTTCCTATGGCATCCATTACCAAGGTTATGACAGCAATTGTTGCACTTGATTCGGGCGTTAACCTTGATGAACCCTGCAAGATCTCCGTTCCAGATCTTGAAGAAGGATCGCAGGTAGCAGGCTTGACCTCGGACGATACTCCAACACTTAGACAGCTGATCATGATGATGCTGGTGTATTCGGCAAACGATGCGGCTTATAACATTGCCATCAACGTATCCGGCTCTCAGCAGGCCTTTGTTGATCAAATGAATAAGAAAGCCGCTGAGATTGGCATGACTCACACGCAGTTCCAGAATCCTCACGGCTTAGATGCTAATGGTCACTATTCAACCGCGCGAGACCTTGCTCTGATGGGTCGTTATGCGCGCGAGCACTATCCACTTATCGCAAGCGCTGTGCATACCAGGTCATACACTACAACGGTAGGAGGGGAGCAGCGCACGTTCCACTCAACCGATGACCTTATGGACACCTACCGAGGTCTTCTCGGCATTAAAACAGGTGCTGAAGACTCTGGTACTGCCTTCTTGGGCGCTTCAAAGCGTGGAAACATTACGCTCTACACCTGCGTGCTTGGTTGTGAGACTACACAAGGTCGTTTTGACGATACCGCCATTCTGATGAACTGGGCTTATCGTAATTACAATCGCGTAAGCATCCAGCGAACCGACCAGATTGTGCAGATTCGTACGAGTGAGGACAACTTCTTGCTCTCTGCAGTGGTTAAACCATCAACTTCTACTACGTATATGGCATGGCCTGGCTCTAAAGACTTCACCTACCAGACCTCCATGCTTTCTCCCAACTATCCAGTAGCTAACAACCAGCTGATTTCTTCAACTGACTGGTCCCAAGATTCCGCACAGGTAGGCACCACCATTACCCAGGCATATCTGACGCTGTGGACTATTCCGGCCTACAACCTCTTTGACCTGTATTCGGTTACTCCGTATCTCTTTGGGAGAAACTAATGTCTGAGCAGAAACGCTCTATCCTTCATACCGAGCTTGAGTATCTTGGCGCACAATTCTCAACCTCAACTGAAGGCTTCAACTTAGCCCAATCTTTCTATGGCGAGAAACCCCTTGAGGAAGCTCTGAAAGATTGCGCTCTTATTGACCTGAGTGGTATCGGCTACACGCTGGTGAGTGGTACATCAGCTCAAAATTTTGTGGAAGCTGTCTTTGCAGGTAAGCAGCTTGAGGTAGGAGAGACTTCATTTGAATGTGCGCTTACGGGAGACGGATCTCTGTCTTCCATCGGTCTTCTCGCGCGATCTGGTCAAAACGAGTACGTGGTACTTGATGCATCTGAGCGCTCTCTTGTTCTAGACGAGTGGCTTTCTATCATTGCATCTGTCGAGCAAAACGGTGTAGCTCCTTATGCAGAAGTGTCTTTGGAAGATGCAACTCCGCTGCTTACTCCGCTTCTTCTTGCTGGTAAAAAGGCCAAGAAGGTCCTTATGGACTACCTGGGAGAACAGAGGCTTCCAGAAGACTCAAAACTTTGCAATCTTATGCTTGACCAAACAATCCCAGCACTTGTAGCCAATGTTTCAACTAAGAAAGTACCTGCCTATCTGATTATGGTCCCACCGGTACATACAGTTATTCTTTTTAGAAGCTTGCTTTCTTTTGAGACAGTTCATCCTCTTGGTCATAAGCAGCTCATTGAAGGCCTAAAAACACATCTTCCATGGTTTTCAGAACTTGCAAGTAACACTAAAGTAGTAGTAGCTAAAGATAAACTTGAGGGTTGGGGTTTACTCAGAGCCTCTGATGATTTCATTGGCGCAAGGGGTGATCTTCTATGAAATATGCAATTAATGCAGTAGGTGTTCCTGCTCCTATGGGACCGTACTCTCAGGGTACTACTGCAGGTAGATTGGTATTTGTCACAGGTCAAATTGCGGTCTCTGCAGAAGACCCAAAAGAGCTCATTGACGGAGGAATTGAAGAGCAGACTACTCGTGTTATTCATCTTGCTCAGTCAATTCTGGCAGAGGCAGGATGCACCCTTTCTGATGTTGCTCAGACAACTATCTATCTTGCTGATATCAATGATTTGCCTAAGGTAAACGAGATTTATAGGCAGTACTTTGTTCTTCCTGCACCTGGCAGGGCAGTTGTTGAGGTTTCTGCGTTGCCACTTGGTGCGCTCATCGAAATGGACTGCATTGCTTGTCGTTAAGCGTTATTATTATCTTGTAACCAAATTAAGGAGAAACCATGTCAACTGACGACATCAAACAGCAGTCACCAGGCTCAACAGAGATTTTCCGCATGCCATCAGCTGACGCTACGGTTCCAGACCTTATGGCTCAACAAAAGCCAGCTCACCCTGTCCTTACTATTGTCAAGGGACCACAGACTGGTCAGACTTTTGAGCTCAATTTACCTCAGATTTCTCTTGGCAGAGATCCAAAGAGCAGCGTTTTCTTGAACGACATGACAGTTTCCAGAAATCATGCCACCATTGATCTCTCTAATCTTGCCCTTGGTTATGCAACTATTGAAGACCTTGATTCTCTCAATGGTACCTGGGTTGATGGTGCCATTATTAACAAGGCTACCCTGCGTGATGGCTCAACTATTCAGATTGGCACCTTCCGCATGGTCTTCCATACCAGCAGAGTTTCAGCTTAAGGTTAAAGGATAGCTTTATGGCTGATTCAGGCTTTCTTACCATTGGTAAAGTAGTCAAGAAATTACAGACTCTCTATCCTGACTTGAGTGTTTCTAAAGTCAGATATCTGCAGGATGAGGGTTTGCTTACCCCTACTAGAACTGCTGGTGGCTATCGTCTTTATTCCCAAAAAGACGTTAAGCGACTTGAGACTATTCTGTATCTGCAGAAAAGCCGTTTTATGCCACTCTCAGTTATTAGAGAAGAGCTTGATAGGCAAGATAAAAACCCTGAAGCTGAACAACAGGTCAAAGCTCAGACTGACGAGGCAACTGGAGCTGAGGCTCAGGCTGCACCTGAAGCTCAAAGTTCTTCTCGCCAGGCTCAACCTCAGCTTGATGGAAAGCAAGTATCTCAAGCAATTCTTGGCGCCACACATGCTGATGCTATTGTGGTACCTGTAGATGACCCTGAGGTAGTTCAGAAATATCACGCTATTGATCGCATCCCAGAAATTGTGGGATGCTCTGTAGGCTTTGTTCGTCAGCTTTCCGAAGCAGGCGTCATTACTTTAAAGCGCTCTCCACACGGTAGAGACCTTGTGGATGGCAAAGACCTTACGTTGATTCGCCTTTGTAGTGAGCTTCGTCACTTTGGTTTTGAGCCCAAGAACCTGCGTCAATACGTTATGGCTGCAAACCGAGAATCTAGTATGTTTGCCAAGTCGCTTGTCGTATACGCTAAAAAAGGTGGGGGAGTTGAAGTTGACCATACTGACGAGACTCGTCAGAAGTTTATGGCTGCTCTGACCCGCATGTTAGGCCTCACCAATGCGGTTAGAAATGAACTTATCACTAAATTAGTTCGTGAATCTTTTAAGGATATGCATCTAGACGAGTAATCTAGGTATATATAACTATTCATTGATTTTGATATTGAATGTGAGGACATTGTGTCTACGTATGATTATGAGAGTCATATCATTAGCATTCCTGATTATCCAGAGCCAGGCGTTATCTTTAAAGATGTAACTCCACTTTTTAAAGATCCTGAGTGCTTCCACGCAGTTGTCGATGACATTGCAGAGCACTTTGCTGATGCAGGAATCACCAAGGTTATTGGTGCTGAGGCTCGTGGGTTTCTTGTTGGAACCCCTGTAGCCTACAAACTAGGTGCAGGCTTTGTTCCTGCTCGTAAGCCAGGCAAGTTGCCTCGTGAGGTCTACGCACAGGCTTATGACCTGGAGTACGGTACCAGCGAGCTTCAGATTCACACCGATGCTCTTACCCCAGACGACGTTGTTCTTATTGCTGATGACCTGGTTGCTACTGGCGGCACCTGCGTTGCTTGTGCTCAACTTGCCGAGAAGGCCGGTGCAAAAGTAGCTGGCTTTGCATTTGCGCTTGAGCTTTGCTACCTGCATCCAAGGGAGATTATTGGCAAGTGCTTTGACCAAGAGGTCTACACCCTTATCAAGGTTCAATAAGCTAAATCACTTACATCAGACTTACTTTAACCTGACAATTTTGGCTGGCAAGACTACGTGCTTGTCGGCCATTTGTCTTATTTACATAAGCATTTTGTTAATCACAGTAAACTTGTTTGCAATACATAGAATTTCTCCATAATTGCAGGTCAAAGATAAATTTATGCAATGATATTTGCCCGCTCCATTCTATATAACTGCACAAATAGTCTTTAGAATTTGTATTAAATGTCATTTTCGGGGTAAACTATTCAAATACTCGATAGGGTAGCTTCCTGTTTACACGGGTTTCTCGCTAAGAAATCGGCGAGTTGACTTTGATTTTTTATCAAATGAGCTATCCTAGATGGCAAAGCAAAGCAACACGTTGCCCAATTGATTTCGTGCTTTGCGGAAGGAGCTTATATGTCACAGCGCCGATCTTTCACAAGACGAGACGCTCTCTTATTTGCAGGTCTTGGTGTAGCTACTACGCTGCTTACCCCAGCCAAGCTATTCGCAGACCCACAAAGCGATCTTGAGGCCGCATCTGCCCAGCTAGACTCCCTTGGTGCAGCTCTTGCAGAGGCCATGGATAACCTTAACGAGAAAACCTATGCACTTGACGCCACCAACAACAAGATTGGTGAGGTTCAGGAACAGATTGCAGAGACTACAGACCAGCTCAATAAGCAGCGTCTTGTCCTTTCTGCAGCAATGAAGAGTGCTTATAAGGCAGGCCCACAGGAGACTTTGGACTTCCTCCTTGGAGCATCTAGCCCAGAGGACTTTGTCAGCCGCGTCTACTATATGGACCGCACCAGCAAGCAGGAGGCTGACTCCATCAATACCGTCAAGGCTCTTGGTGACCAGCTTCAGGCTCAGCAGCTTGAGCTTCAGGCTGAGCAGGAGAACCTTCAGGCTCAGGTCGCTGAGATGAAGACCACCGCAGATGGACTTCAGAGCCAGGTTGCAGAGGCTAAGGCTTACTATGACTCCCTTGATGCTGAGGTAAAAGCTCAGCTTGCTGCTCAGGAGGCTGCATCAGCTAACAACAACGTTGCTTATGCAATTGAGACTGTTACTCGTGAGACTCCTTCTAACAGCTCAGAGTCTAACGATAGCTCCTCTAACGATTCCAGCTCCAGCTCTTCAAGTTCAAGCTCCTCAAGCTCTTCTAGCTCTTCTAGCTCCAGCAGCTCCAGCAGCAGTTCTAATTCTGGTGGTGGGTCATCATACTCCGGCGGTGGCGGTGGCTACCCAGCTGCAGGCGGTGGCGTTGCTACAGCTTATGCTTGCATTGGCTATCCATACGTTTGGGGCGGAGCTTCCCCTGCTACAGGCTTTGACTGTGGCGGCCTAATTTACTACTGCTTCCTCGGCTACCGTGCAGGTACCGCAGGAACCATTGGTCGTGCTATCCGCGCAGCTGGTAACTGGCATGATTCCCTAGACGAGCTCAACTATGGCGATATTGTCTTTACCCGTGCAGGCTATGAGCACGTTGGAATCTACATCGGTGGTGGTCGTATGATCCACGCAGCTAACGAGTCTGTCGGTGTTATCGAGGGTCCTGTTTATGCTTGCTATGGTGGAGGACCATTCTCCGGCTAACGTACAATTTTCTGTACAAACTTTTAACTACACGCACGTAAAGTCGTACAATATCCAAGTACGCTTTACGTGCTTTTTATTAACCATAGACTGCTAGGGGAGATTGTGGCGTTTCATCTCAAACATAAGACAAACGTTATTGAGCGTCATTTTTCTCGTAGATTTCAGGTAGCCCTTATTGGAGAAGGCCTGCTTGTTGGCCTTTTGGGTGGCGGTGTAGTCACACTGTATCGCCTTTGTCTTTCTTTTGCAGAAGCTCAAATGCGCTCCATTACTCAATCAATTGCAGGTAATTGGCCGTATATGGCTCTCTGGTTTGGTGTTCTGATTATTCTTATGGCGGCCGTTTGCCTGCTTATGAAGTTTGAACCCTACACCGCTGGCTCTGGAATCCCTCAGACCAATGCTGAGGTCATGGGATCTGCCGATATGCCTTGGTATCGAGTTCTTCCTGTTAAGTTCATTCAAGGCGTCCTGGTGGCTTTTGGTGGCCTCTCTATGGGTCGAGAAGGTCCATCAGTCCAGTTGGGCGCTGTTTCTGGTAAAGCGGTCTCAAAGTTCCTCAAACGTAAAAGGGGAGAAGAACGTCTTCTGGTAACCTGTGGCGCAGCTGCGGGTATGTCAGCCGCTTTTCATGCCCCTCTCACCGGCACACTTTTTGCTATCGAAGAGATTCAGAAAGAGTTTCATGCTCCACTGATTATCTCGGCAATGACCGCATCAGTAGGCGCTGACTTCCTTGTTTCTAACGTCCTTGGCATGAAGCCTGTCCTTCAGCTTCCTTACGTAGCACCATTACCTCATGTCGACTTTGCATTTGTTCTTATCGTTGGTTTTATCTGCGGTTTATTAGGAGCTCTCCACAATAAGGGGATGTTCTTTGCCCAGGGGCTATACAAAAAGATAACTAAGTTTGCGCCTTTCTCAAGGCTCATTATTCCATTCATGCTAGCTGGAATTATGGCTTTTACCTGGCCAGATCTTCTTTGTGGTGGCGACGCCATTATCGAGAAAATCAAAGAGCCAGCAACGCTTACTGAACTCATGGTTATAGCGCTTTTACTGGGCAAATACTTCTTTACCACAACATGTTTTGCTGCTGGAACGCCTGGCGGAACTCTCTTTCCAATGGTTGTTATGGGAACACTTGTTGGAACACTGTTTGCCCTGGTAGCAACCCATGTTTTTGGCATACCTATGGCATATGCACCAAACTTTATTGCCATGGGTGTTGCAGGCATTTTTGCCGGAGCAGTTAGAGCGCCCGTCACCGGAGTAGTGCTCATCTTTGAGCTCACAGGCTCTCTTGAAGCTCTTATGGCCATGTCAGCAGTTGCAATCGTGTCCTATGTAACCGCAAACATCCTGCGTGTTGACCCATTTTACGAGCATTTACTTGCAGAATTCTTGGCTTCTCAGCAAGGGGAGTCTAAACCAACACTTGATTCTGGCGAGAAAATCCTTCATGAGTTCACTATTGGCCAAGGAAGTCCCATTGAGGGCAAATTGCTCCAAGATATCCCATGGCCTGACAAAGTGAGGGTTGTAACTATCGATCGTGCGGGCTTGGAGATTATTCCAACCGGCCAAACTGAATTGATGGCACTCGACAAGATTCTTGTAATTTTTGATGAGATGTATGAAAGCGATGTCATGATTAAATTGAATGTCATGACCGACTCATCGGTATAGCGCTTATCACTGCCACACGCGTTAACACAAAGGAGAGGGGTTTCAAATCCTTCTCCTATTTCTTCAATTCATTAGTTTACATAATATCGATTATCAGACTTTTATATATTAGAACAGAATTTAGTGGTCTTATACGTCTATATATCTAGAATACTTTATCTTGCATCGGCTTTCATACCCTACGTCTAATTACTTCAAAATTTGAGCCTCTGAGAGCCGTTTTAAGCCACGTTCTTACTTTGTCATGAGTAATTACACCTCTAGTAATTTGGGTCTTACAAAGGTGCCTAGATTACATAGCTTTTTGTTCGGATTTCTGTACTAATTACTTACAGACAAGTCATCAAAGCCAGACATTCGACATACTCTACAACCTCTTTATACGGAGAAATTCTAAGATCTAATTATCTATTTCTCTAATGAATTCAGCTTGAATTTGAAAACGCTTTACATCTATTTATTCATTCAGATTGATTTCTAATCTAGATGCCTTGGTGCCTTGGTTTTGGCTTTCCTACAAGAATGAATCTAATTGGTATTTCTCTTAACCTAGTCCATCTCATTCATTTTTAACTTACTACTCCCCTTTTTGATTAAAACAAGCAATCTACCAGCATAAATACATAAAACTGCAGGTAAACAAGGTGTGATTGTTACAAAATACTCAAATCATTGCAATAAAGGCTGGATTGAGTTTCAACTAGACTAGTATTCTTAAAACTCGAAGGTTAAGGAATTACATGAATATTGCTCTCATAAAACCAAGTGAAGAGAATAAAGCCAAGCTCATAGAGATGCTTGATGAGTGGAAACATGATATCGAGATAAATCATACAAACCCTTCTCCAAGACGCATTTTTAGGTATAATCACCATGACTTTGCAAACTATCTAGAACAACTAGACGTAAACAATCCGCTTCCAGCTGGTCGGGTACCTACAACAACCCTCTTTTGCTATGACTATGATAAAAATATCTTTGTTGGTGCGGTAAATATTCGCCATTACCTTGATGAGGGACTTCTACATAGTGGTGGACACATTGGTGATGGAATTCGACCAAGTGAGAGAAGAAAAGGCTATGCAACAGCAATGATTGCGCTTGCGCTTAAAGAATGTAAGAGACTTGGCATCGAGCGTGTTCTTATGTGCTGTCGTAAAGATAATATCGGCTCGGCAAAGTCCATTATCAATAACGGTGGCATACTCGAAAACGTAGTTCTAGACGAGGACGATGTACTCACACAAAGATATTGGATTGATCTTTAGTAGTTCTTCTCGCCAAAGAAATAATAAGGGGGACCGTAAATATTTGCGGTCCCCCTTTTAGTATCAAAAGATAAAGCTTCTTATCGAGAAACTCTTAGCCCTCGACAGGCTGTCCAAGATAAGATGCTACAGAAGTTGCGGCAATAGCGCCGTCTGCAGCTGCGGTAATAATCTGTCGTAGTGGCTTCTTATTGAGGTCACCTGCGGTAAAGAGACCAGGTGTTTTGGTGGCCATGCGCTCGTCAGCAAGGACATATCCCTGCTCGTCAAGATCTACAAGATCTGTCAAAAGCTCAGTTGAAGGTACGCGACCAACCAAGACAAAGACGCCAAAGCTACCCTCATCAAAGGTCTCTGTGTGCTCTTCTCCCGTCTGGTTATTGCGGAATGTAATAGAGGTAAGCAAATCATTGCCATCAACTGCAGTAATGCTGGTCAAATAACGAATCTCTGTCTTAGGATTCTCCTCAAACTGCTTAATTGCAGTAGCGTTAGCTCTTAGGTGATCCTTGCGCACAATGAGGGTTACTTTGTCAGCAAAGCGAGCCAGGAACTGAGACTCCTCTACAGCAGTGTTGCCACCACCGATGACAAATACCTGTTTGCCACGATAGAACATTCCGTCGCAGGTAGCGCAGTAAGAAACACCCTTGCCAGTGAACTTTTCTTCGTTGGTAAAACCAGCGTGACGAGGATTAGCGCCACCAGAAACAATGACAGCCTTTGCGTGATAGGTTCCTTCAGAAGTCTCAAGCACAAAAAGATTAGTCTCTGGATCCTTAACAATAGAAAGGACATTAGCCATGACAATCTCTGCGCCGAGGTCTGTAGCCTGCTTCTGAAGAGTGTCTGTAATAGTGAAGCCATCAGTGTTTGGCATGCCAGGGTAATTCTCAACCTCAGTTGTGGTGATTACCTGGCCACCTACGGCCTGCTTCTCTAAAACAACGGTATCGAGAAGAGCGCGTTTTGCATAAATTGCTGCTGAAAGTCCTGCAGGACCACCACCAACAATCACAAGGTCTTTAGTAATAACGTCTGCCATGATTGGCTCCAATCGTATAAATCGTAACTGGCTTTGTTATACCCCACTGATGACAATCATTATCAGTTATCTTTAAAAAAAATTGTACACAATCTATTCATACATGAAAAAAGAGGCGCGCCAAGACCTCCATCTTAAGCGCGCCTCCCCTAGTAATTTAAAACTAGTTGGCAATGATGAAGTAAGCAACAAAGGCAAGAGTTGCAACCCACATCAGAGGCTTAACCTTCTTAACGTTACCGGTAACAAGAGCGACGACAACGTAGAAAATGAAGCCAAAGCCAATGCCGTCAGAAATAGAGTAAGTCATTGGAATACCAGCAATAACCATGAATGCTGGGAAGCCCTCGAGAAGATCGTTCCAATCAATCTCTGTGACCTCAGACATCATCAGGAAGCCAACCAATACCAGCGCACCGCAGGTTGCTGCAGAACTAACGATAGAAATAAGTGGAGCAATGAAGGCCGCTGCAATGAAAAGAAGGCCTGTAACGACAGAAGAAAGACCAGTACGGCCACCATCAGCAGCACCAGATGCAGACTCAATGAAGGTGGTAATGGAAGATGCACCAAAGAGACCACCTGCAGCTGCAGCAGCAGAGTCAACGATGAGAATCTGTTTAATGTCCTTAACGTTGCCATCCTCAGTAAGGAAGTCACCCTGCTTTGCGATAGCCATTGCAGACCCCATGGTATCGAAGAAGTCGGACATCATCAGAGAGAAAGCAAATACAAGTAGAACTGGAGTAGTCAGAGCTTTGACGATACCCATAACGCCGGAACCATCGGTAAGGAATGGAGCGCCAAAAGTACCAAAATCAAGACCAGAAACAACACCAGTTGGAGTTGATGTTACGCCAAGTGGAATACCAACAAGTACTGCGAGGATAATACCAATAAGAAGGGAACCCTTAACACGGGCAGAGTAAAGAACAACTGTAGCAACAATGGAAATTACTCCGACGATAAAAGTTGGAGAGAAAATATCACCCAGAGCAACAAGAGTTGCCTCGTTGGCAATAATAATTCCACTGTTCTTAAGGCCAATCAGGGCAATAAAAAGACCTAGGCCAACTGAGATTGCATGGCGTAGGTTTACAGGAATTGCATCCATAATAGCTTCACGAAGGCCGCAAAGAACTAAAAGTAAAATTGCAATGCCCTCGATGAAGATTACTGCCATTGCTGCGTGCCAGTCTCCTCCAGCAATTGGAGTTAAGGAGAATGCAACAACAGCATTAACACCCATGCCAGATGCACAGGCAAGTGGACGATTAGCAAAAAGACCCATCAATATGGTCATTACACCGCCACCAAGGCAAGTTGCAGTAATAGCTGCTGAAATTGGCACGCCTGCAGCCGCGAGAAGAGCTGGGTTTACTGCAATGATATATGCCATTGCGAGGAATGTTGTAATTCCAGCCCTAAATTCTTGAGCGGGAGTGCTACCACGCTCAGCCACCTTAAAGAACTTCTCCATTAAGCTCTTCCTTCCTAAAGAGACTTTTCCTTTATGCAAACGCCGCAGCGCTTATCACCAAAATAAGAAATTACTGAACACCGCTTGAGCCAAATCCGCCAGTACCACGATCAGTCTGATCAAGTTCATCGACCTCGACAAGTTGAACAACAGGAACCTGCTGAATTACAAGCTGTGCAATACGCTCGCCGCGCTCAATGTGAATAGTTTCTTTGCTATCAAGGTTAATAGCGCAAACTTTAAGCTCTCCACGATAATGAGCGTCAATAAGCCCTGGAGTATTTGCCATAGAAAGGCCTTTCTTAAGGGCAAGGCCACTTCTTGGCTGAACAAATCCTGCATAGCCATCAGGAATTGCAATAGCTAAACCAGTAGAAATAAGTTTGCGCTCAAAAGGAGCAAGATCAACATCTTCAGCACTTCTAAGATCTAATCCAGCATCTCCGGTATAAGCGTACGAAGGAAGTTCTACCGTAGGATCAAGGCGTTTAATAGGTAGCTGGATGTCAAAATTGCTCATTAATTCAGGCTCCTTAATTCTGCGCTAAATTCATCAACATCTTTAAAGTCTCTATAAACAGAAGCAAACCTAATGTATGCAACTTTATCAAGCATAACCAGGTTCTTAAGCACAATGCTTCCAAGATCTTCAGATTTAATCTCGTATTGACCTTTGTCTCTAATCTGAGACTCAATTCCATCGATAAAATGATCAAGAGAAGCAACAGAGATATCTCTCTTTACTGTTGCAGCAACAAGGCCTCTCATGAGCTTTTGTCGATCAAAAGGCTCCTTGTGACCGTCTTTCTTCACAACGGTGATAGGAATCTCTTCTAAGCGCTCATAGGTTGTAAAACGAAACTTACAGGACATGCACTCGCGACGCCTTCTAATGGCATCGTTATTCTCGGATGAGCGAGAATCAATAACCTTTGACTCTTCGTGACCGCATTTTGGACAACGCATGGAATCCCCTTTTTTCGTCTAAAAGGAAGATACCATTTTACGCAGGTATTAAGTGTTATCAACACAGAATTCCGAAAGAAATTTACATAAATATTTACTATTTAGATACAGAAGGAATCTCTAGAGTTTGTCCAGTTCTCAAAAGAGAAGAATCAAGATTATTTTTTTCTCTAATCCAGCTTACTTGTTGCTCTGTAGAGACGCCCTCAATAGGATTGCTCTCTGCAATTGACCACAGTGTGTCATTGCTATGAACGGTAATTGTTTGTGAAGCGCTATCCATTACAGATGTAGCAAATGAATTAAGAGTGGTAGTGCGAAGAAAAGAAACCGCAAACATCAAAACAAATGATGCAGTAATAATAAGACCAGCAATAAAAGCTTCTTTATTTGTCAGTGCCTTTACGTAAGAAACTTCCTCATGCTGAGGTGTAACAGAACATTTCTTTGCTCCGCCTTCAATTACCTTAAATGCAGGCTTATAAGAAGCAAGAGCTGAAGTTCCGCTAACCTGATACATCTTTGACTGATACATACGCCTCATATCATTTCCTTCCGTAATAGTTTTTACGGAACTAGTTATATCTGATACACCGGACAAAAAGTCATGTCCGAACGTTTGTACTAATAATATTTAGTACGTTTGTTCGTGTCAAGAAAAAATTAGAACATTCGTTTGATTATTTTTTAGAACACGTGTATTATTATTAAAAAGAAAAAGGAGGCTCATATGCCAAAGGGCAAACTCAGCAAGCGTCAGGCAGCAATTTATGAATACATCTGTTCTTACACAGATCAACATGGCTATCCCCCTTCAGTAAGAGAGATTGGCTCTGCTGTTAATCTTGCGTCTCCTTCAACTGTCCACATGCATTTAAAAGTTCTTGAGCAGTTTGGACTAATTGATAGAGACCCAAAAAAGCCTCGTACTATGAAAATTGTTCCTCAGGCTTCTAACACTTCTGATACAGCAAAGCTTGCCCCCGTTACTCAAGACATAGCTAATAATGTGATTAGCCTTCCTCTTGTAGGACGTGTTGCTGCTGGTACTCCTATTCTTGCTGAGCAAAACGTAGAAGAATCTCTATCTCTTCCAACTAGCATTGTTGGGGATTCAAGCTCTTTCATTCTTCGTGTTCACGGAGAATCAATGATCAATGCTGGTATTTTTGACGGCGATTATATTGTTGTAAAAGAACAGCAAGATGCCCATGATGGAGAAATTGTTGTTGCTCTTATTGATGATTCTGCAACAGTTAAAACGTTCTACAGAGAAAATGATCGTATTCGTCTTCAACCAGAAAATGACTTTATGGAGCCAATCTACGTACAAAATCCTGTCATTTTAGGTAGGGTTACTGCACTTATTAGATCAATCTCTTAGTCATATTATGGGTGCTGAGTTAAGACAAACCAAAGGTAGAATTACGTTTTTTGACACTATTCGAGGCCTCTCGGTAGTTTCAATGATTCTGTTCCACTTTACCTATGATTTGTTCTTTATTTCGCACGTTAAGCTTACGTGGTTTACACCTCTGCTTATGCAAATCTGGATACCATCAATCTCATATCCTTTTATTTTTATTGCTGGTTGTATGTGCGCCTTCTCTAAAGATTCTTTTAAGCGTACAGGAGTTTATGGCCTTGTAGCCTTAGCAATATTTGCAGCAACTACCTTTGCAAAAGTTGATACTCCCATTACGTTTGGAATCTTCTTTTGTATGGCCTCATGTACCCTGGTAGAAGCTCTTATTTCACGTTTCGCTGTTCCACCAAAAGGATATGCAGTAACAGTTCTTTTGCTTTTAATTTTTGTTGTTTGCATTCCAATTTCTACAGGACACATTGGTATAGGCAACATGGTTTTCTCGTTACCTAAAGAGTTATACCAAACACCATATTTAGCCTGGGCTGGATTTCCTTCTCCATATTTTTCATCAGGAGATTACTACCCGTTACTCCCCTATTTGTTCTTGTATTTAAGTGGTGCTGCTTTTAACAGACAGTTTAAAGAAGCTGGATATCCCAACTGGATGAAAAGGTTCTCTCTTCCCCTCATAACAGAGATGGGAAGACATTCACTTCTCATTTACATTTTGCATCAACCAATTTTGCTGCTCATTGCTTTATTCGTCAGTCAGAATATCGTCTTCTGACACCACGTACGGCTCTAAAAGCGCCTGCATATACGTGTCGGCTTTAACTGACAGTAAAAGACCTTCAGCAACGTATTGTTCGTGCAAAAGCTGGCATCTCTCATGAACAGACTTAACAAGAGCGCCTTTGTTGAACGGAATAAGTGCACTAACCACCTTGTCGCCGGCGCTCGCTATTTCTTGAATCTTGTGGAGAAGGCCGTTAATGCCCATACCTTCCTGAGCAGAAATAAATACAGCTTCTGGATAGAGCGCTCTGAGCATTTGAATCTCTTGCTCATCAAGTAGGTCTACCTTGTTTAATACAAGAATCTGATCGCTTTTATCGGCCTCGATATCTTTCAAAATACTACGAACAACTGCTATTTCTTTAGAAAGATTCTTATCAGTTGCATCTGCAACCAACAGAAGAAGATTTGCTTCTTGAGCCTCTACCAGCGTAGATTTAAAAGACTCAATCAGATTAGTTGGGAGCTTTTGAATAAATCCAACAGTATCCGTAAGAACAATCTTTCTGCCTTCATCAAGAGAAAGTGCTCTGGTAGTTGGATCAAGAGTTGCAAAGAGTTCATCTTTTGCATATACATCCGCGCCTGTGAGTTGATTCAGAAGTGTTGACTTACCAGCATTGGTATAACCAACAAGTGAGACACTAAACGTTCCAGAATTCCACCTGGACTTTGACTGAACTTCTCGCCTTTGGCTGAGCTGCTTAAGTTCATTTTTAAGGGTTGAAATGCGCTTTCTAATAAGGCGACGGTCAACCTCAAGCTGGCTTTCACCCTGGCCAAATCGGCTACCAATGCCACCACGAGTTTGCTCGCCTACCAAGTGACTCCACATACCACGAAGCCTTGGAAGTACGTACTGAAGCTGTGCAAGCTGTACCTGAAGTCGTCCTTCTTTGGTGCGTGCGTGAATACCAAAAATATCAAGAATAAGCGCTGTTCGGTCAATGACTTTAACCGGTTCGCCAAGTAATTTTTCTAGATTAGATTGCTGAGAAGGCGTGAGTTCATCATCAAAGATGACAACGTCAGTATTGGTGTTTCTTACCAGGGATACAAGTTCTTCAGTTTTACCTTTGCCAATAAACGTCTTAGGAACGGGAGCATCAAGTTTTTGCGTAAGACGCATAAAGACTTCAGCGCCGTCAGTTTGTGTCAGACGCTCAAGCTCGTCCATTGATTCTTCAAGCGACCAATCGCTTTTACCGCAATCAACGCCTACAAGAATTGCTCGTTCAACTTTAGGAGCTGTAGAAAATGGAACAAAGCGACCCATAAACTCCCCATCTAAGACAAGGTAAATACGTTAGTTTTTGATGCGTCCTACTGGCATTGTACGTCAGCATGCTGCGCAAGAATCAGCTTAAGTGCATCATTGGGCGAAAGTTGGTCCATATCCAGCCACCTGACTCGACCATCGCGTTTAAGCCAAGAAATCTGTCGTTTTGCATACTGTCTGGTGTGCTGCTTAATAAGCTCACGCGTTTGTTCAAGCGACTGTTCACCAGCAAAATATGCAAAAAACTCTTTGTAGCCAATTGCCTGACCAGCCGTGCAATTTTCAGAGAGACCGGACTCTATAAGTGCTTGGACCTCTTCGACAAGCCCTTGCTCAAACATAAGGTCAACTCGGAGGTTTATTCGCTCATAAAGACGCTGACGGTCCATCGTAAGGCCCCATATCTGGGCGTCAAAGTACGGTGTGTGAGCCTTTAGGCCCTCATGATGAGTTGCATACGTCTTGCCCTCTTCCAAGAGCTCTAAAGCCCTTACAACGCGTCGTACGTTATTTGGATGGATAAGCTCTGCACTTGCTGCATCTTTTGTGGCGAGAAATTCGTGCAGGCCCTCAGCACCAAGCTCTTGAGCAAGCTTTTCATAGCGAGTTCTTACAGGAGACTCGATTGACCCTGAGGGAAAATCCATCTGGTCGATAATCGAAGCAAGATAAAGACCCGTTCCGCCACAGAATACAGGTGTTTTACCAGCTTTAATAAGCTTATGAGCTTCTTTACGGGCTGCCGTCTGAAACATCTGGACAGAATATTCTTCTGAAATGTTGGCACAATCTACCATGAGAAGAGGAACTTTTCGCTCCTCGACAGGAGTTTTAGCAGTGCCAATATCCATGCCACGATAAACCTGCATTGCATCAACAGAAATGACAGAGGTCTCAAGCTTCTTGGCTACCAGCTCAGACAAGGAGCTTTTGCCCGAAGCCGTGGGACCTACAATACAGATAACCGAGCCATGGGAGCTCATCGAGGATCAGACTCCATGGTTCCGCGCAGATACCAGGTGCGAGCCTCATCAATATGAACATCAACAATTTTGCCGATAAGATCTTCTGGCGTGTAACCTTCTGGCAGATTGAAGTGAACTGTTTGGTTCTTCTCGCTATGTCCCACCATAACGGTATTGTCACGCTTGGAAGTTCCTTCAACAAGAACTGCCTGCGTAGTATTGAGATCTACCTGGTTAGCGTCGTGTGCCTGCTGAGCCACAAGCTCTGCAAGCCTATCAAAGCGCTCCTGGATGACCTCGTGAGGCGTGTTATCTTCGTATTTTGCCGCAGGAGTGCCTGGACGCTTAGAGTAAATGAAGGTATATGCGGAAGAATACCCAGCTTCTTTGACCAAAGAAAGCGTATCCTCAAAGTCTTCCTCAGTCTCTCCGGGGAAGCCAACGATAATGTCAGTTGAAAGCGCCAATCCTGGAATAGCTGCACGCAGGCGAGAAACCACGTCTAAGTACTCTTCTCGTGTATAGCTGCGGTTCATCTTTTTGAGAACACGCGTAGAGCCACTTTGAACCGCAAGATGAAGATGAGGCATGACAGCTGGTGTTTCCTTCATAGCCGCAATAGTCTCATCAGTAAGATCTTTTGGATTTGACGAGGTAAAACGAATGCGCTCAACACCTGTCTGACCCACAGCACGTAAAAGTTCTGCAAAGCGAGGCTTACCGTAAAGGTCACGGCCATATGAGTTGACGTTCTGTCCAAGAAGGGTAATCTCACGAACATCATCTGCTACAAGACGCTCGCACTCACCAATAACAGCCTCAAAGGTGCGACTGCGTTCACGACCGCGAACGTAAGGAACAATGCAATACGTGCAGAAATTATTGCAGCCGGTCATAATAGGCACCCAAGCGTGATACTGCTGAGCACGGTTACTTGGCAGATCTGTGGAGAAGCCCTTGCCCTCCTCAGAGGTATCTACAGCCACACGGTCATTCTCGCCCCTAAATGCGCTGGTGAGAAGTGCTGGCAGGCTTGCAAGAGCGCTGGTGCCAAACACAACGTCAACGGCTGGAACCTTTTCACGGAGCTTCTCGCCATCGCGCTGCGCAATGCAGCCGCCAATAGCAACAACGCGCTTGCCTGATGGAGGTGTTGGAGCACTGACCATGGCAGAAGCCTGACCGTAGAGACGCTGGTCTGCATTCTCACGAACACTACAGGTCATAAAAATGACAATGTCTGCATCGTCAGTATCTGAAACCTCATTGCAGCCACAAGCCTCAAGCAGACCAGAGACTCGCTCTGTATCGTGCAGGTTCATCTGGCAGCCAAAAGTTTTGATGTGATATGTTTTTCCTACGAGCTCGGAATTTTCAATCATGCTTAAAGTACCTCGTTATACTCAGTGGAACTAACAGCTGGAGTCTGCGTATCAGGGGCAGACAGTGTGTGGACATAAATGGCAATTTTAATTGCAGTTCTACTCTCCCCTGCAATTTCGATATCAGAAAACGTTGGAGCACAGGTGATATCCAGACCGCAAGGAATCAAGAAGCCACGCGCAATAGCAATAGCTTTGATGCCCTGGTTGACTGCACCCGCACCAATGCACTGGAGCATAACGGGCTCATTATCTTTAACCAGTCCCGCAATAGCTCCTGCTACAGAAGCTGGTGAAGACTTACTTGAAACTTTAAGCAAACCCATGAGTGCTCCAATTATTGTGCGTTTGTTCTACTCTTGCGACTCAATATCAAAAGTCACAACAATTTTATTTTTACTTACACGAACACGAGGCTCAGCCGTCAAAGAAACATAGTATTTCTCGGATAACTCGGCAAAACCCTGTTCCAATTTTCGAGAAAAACTACTGATGTCAGCTTTACTCATTTTGAGACCTCTGTGATCTTTCATCAGGTCAACTTCGCGAGAAACCTCATCAGACTCAGCAGAATGGCTAACCTGCGCATACACACTACGCAAAGGTTTAATCTGCTCAGCAATAATTCTATGAGCGGTTCTATCTGACATTGAAAGACCAAGAGACTTACAAACATCAGAAAGCTCTGTTGCATCCGCTGCGGCCCTGAAGCGCTCGAGAACAGGCACGTTTTCAAAGCCTTCAACAAACAGCAGGTCAGCAATATCAAGCGTTTGAGCGATCCTGCGACGAGCAGTAGCTACAATCTCTGCAGCAGAGCCCAGCATTACCTCACACGAGCCTTTGACCTCAAGCGCAAAATCACAGCAGGTACGAATAATGTTATGTGGACCTTTAACAGTTGTTTTGAGTCCATCCTCATTCAAACCACAAGTTGGCCAAGTAGACTGGTCTACTCGCTCGGAAATTTTAGTAGTGTCTACCACAATCTGTATAACAGAACCAAGTCCCGGAGCAGAAGCCACAACCTGAGCTGATTCACAGTTTTCTTTGATGGAGTAGAGAGCCATGCCTCGGCCATGGATTCCCCAACGATCCATATGCATGCTCTCAAGCTTTGAAGTTACGCGAGCTTCAAAGATTTTCTCCTGCATGTCTTTTGGAATGCCCTGACCATCATCAAGTATGGTAATAGTTCTAAGCGTTCCTTCTTTTGATGTTGCAACATAAATATGACGAGCGCCAGCATCGCGAGAATTACGTAAGAGCTCAATAACAATATCTTCTACCGAGCGGATATCGTGCTTTGCCTGTCTACGCTCTGCCTCTGCTACGCGTAAACGAACATACCCCGCGCCGAGGGATTCCTCGACACGGAGTGCGCGTTCACCTCCCATGGAGGCGACAAAACCTGTTAAGTCAGTAGAAGTGGCTGCCATAAATTACTTAGCAACATCCACAGCACGAGACTCGCGAATAACAACAACGCGAACCTGTCCTGGATATTCCATCTCATCCTCAATCTGCTTAGCAATATCGTGAGCAAGAACAGTTGCCTCGGAATCGCTAATCATCTGAGGCTCAACCATTACATGAAGCTCACGGCCAGCCTGCATTGCGTAAGTGCGCTCAACACCCTCGTGTGCATTGGAGATAGCCTCAAGCTTCTCAAGGCGCTTGATGTAGTTCTCAGCGGACTCACGACGAGCACCAGGGCGTGCAGCAGAAATAGCATCTGCAGCCATAACAAGCATGTCAAGCACGGTGTTTGGCTCAATATCTGCGTGGTGAGCTTCAATAGCGTGAACAATCTCAGGACGCTCGCCATGACGACGAGCAAGATCTGCGCCAATCACAGCGTGTGGACCCTCAACCTCGTGGTCAATTGCCTTACCAAGGTCATGAAGCAGACCAGCGCGCTTAGCTGGAGCAGGCTCAAGACCAAGCTCTTCAGCCATGATGCCGCAAAGTACTGCAACCTGGACAGAGTGAGCAAGAACGTTCTGACCATAAGAAGTACGGTAGCGAAGCTTACCAAGAGTCTTTACAATCTCTGGATGAAGATCGTGAATACCGCAATCAAATGCAGCCTGCTCACCAGCCTCAAGAACACGCTCGTTAACAAGAGCCTCAGCCTTCTTGTAGAGCTCCTCAATACGTGCTGGATGAATACGACCGTCTGCAATGAGATTCTCAAGTGCAACACGAGCGGTCTCACGGCGAACTGGATCAAAACTTGAAAGAACTACAGTCTCTGGAGTGTCATCAATAACAAGAGAAACACCAGATACCTGCTCGAAGGTACGAATGTTTCTACCCTCACGTCCAATAATCCTACCCTTTAGATCATCAGATGGGATATGGACGGAAGTTACTGTAATCTCAGAAGCCTGATCTGCAGCAACACGCTGAATAGCGGTAGAAATAATCTCACGTGCAGTTTTATCTGCCTGTGCACGAACACGCTGCTCAGACTCACGAAGAATCATTGCCTCATCGCGAACACTTTCAGAACGAACTCGAGCTAGAAGCTCATCATGAGCCTCATCTTTTGTAAGAGCTGCAATGCGCTCAAGCTCTTGAGACTGCTGAGAAACAAGAGAATCCAAATCGTTCTTACGACGATCAAGCTGACCCTGAAGACTGGAAAGCTGGTGCTCACGCTTCTCTAGTGCGTCAGTACGGTGGTCAAGGGACTCTTCACGCTGAAGAATACGATTCTCCATGCTACGAAGCTCACTCTTACGCTTTTTCTCATCTGCCTCTGCTGCCTGCTTAAGCTGAAGAACTTCTTCTTTAGCCTCAAGAACAGCTTCTTTTTTAACTGTTTCTGCTTGGCGAGCTGCTTCAGAAGCAATACGATCTGCATTAGTCTGAGCATCTTTTAACTGCTGTTCTGCAGTTTTAATCTTTGAATTACTAATGTTTGAGAGTACGCCGTATGCAAGGCCTACTCCCACAAGAAGGCAAACAATGCCTACTGCTGCTAATTCCATACCTACTCCTCAAATGGCGATTACAAAAGTGTTCAGGAGACTTTAGATACAACAATACCTAAAGAACCCGCCATGAGCAGGGTTCATTGGCTGGTCATGCCACATTCAGAGATAGATCAAATGTATGAGATACCTACTGTATACGTGACGCTGGTTGCCCAGCGGAAATGAGCCTATTCACGGCATATTTATCGTATAGAGCATTGTAACTTTTGTCAATAAATAGCAGGTAGGAAAAGTAAAGCACATCAATACAACAGACCTATAAGCTAAGCAATTATAATCATTCAGATGTGGCGTTTTCATCCAAGATCTTTTTAGCAACAGATGATGCTATAGAGAATGAATATCCCTTTGTGGCAAGAAACCTGACAAGCTTCTCATAATCATTTTTTCCCGACAGGTGTTTTCTCTGGGCCAAAGAATACGCAACTTCAAATTCATCAACGTCAGAAAAATAAGCGTCAGGCCATCCAGGGAGTGTCTCAACTTCAATCCCTTTTTTAGAAATTTCAGTTTTAATTTTAAGAGGACCCCAGCCTTGCGAAATTTTAGAACGTATATAGACGTCTGCAAAACGACTGTCATTAATCAAACCAACTTCAACAGCCCTCTGCACTGCAAGGTCTCTTACATTCTTCTGATAGCCATCAAGCATGAGCTTTTTTTGAAGCTCAGCTGTAGAGTAGTCCCTTTTTACAATCAAAGCCTCAATACGAGCTTTAATGCACTGCGTTGAAATCTCTTTTAGCTCATATAAAAACTCATTACGAGAAGAAGGTGTAAAAACACCATCTTTCTCTTTGTTCTTAAGAGCACGGGCTACTGTTGGAGGGACAAAAAATTCCTCCGTCCCTCCAACTTCAGTTTCTAAAAGTATCTTTGCCTTAGGCTTTGCCTGACCTAGAACTGCCTGTTTCTTTTTTGGAAGCTCAATAGTCCAAGAAATTTCTGACATTATTCAGCAGAATCTTCCGATGCAACTGGACTGCCAACTTCAGAATCTTCATCAAATACAAGGCCACAAGCAACTCGTACCTTGTGATCAATCTCTTCCATGAGGTCTGGATTGGCAGTAAGGAAAGATTTTGCTGCTTCTCTACCCTGGCCAAGACGCTCACCCTCATAGGTGAACCAAGCTCCAGACTTGTTAACAATCTCAAAATCAACAGCCATATCAAGAATGGAACCTTCTTTGGAGATACCTTGACCATACATAATGTCAAACTCAGCAACCTTAAAAGGCGGAGCAACCTTGTTCTTTACAACCTTGACGCGAACACGGTTACCAACGTTTTCTCCATTTACCTTAATGCTGTCAACACGGCGAATATCCATACGGACAGTGGAGAAGAACTTCAGAGCCCTACCACCGGAAGTGGTCTCTGGGCTTCCAAACATTACGCCAATCTTCTCTCTAAGTTGGTTAATGAAAATACAGAGCGTATTAGACTTTGAAAGAGAGCCGGCTAACTTACGGAGAGCTTGACTCATGAGACGAGCCTGAAGGCCAACGCTAGAATCGCCGATTTCTCCCTCAATCTCTGCACGAGGAACAAGAGCAGCAACAGAGTCTACAACTACAACATCGATAGCGCCTGAGCGAACAAGCATGTCACAAATTTCTAGAGCCTGCTCACCAGTATCTGGCTGTGAAATTAAAACATCGTCAATATCAACGCCAATACGAGCTGCATAACCTGGGTCTAGTGCGTGCTCTGCGTCAATAAAGGCAACAACACCACCGAGAGCCTGAGCTTCTGCAAGAATTTCTAGAGAAAGAGTTGTCTTACCAGAGGACTCTGGGCCATAAATCTCTACGATACGGCCGCGAGGAACGCCGCCAATACCCAATGCTGCATCAAGAGCAAGTGAGCCAGTTGGAATGGCCTGAATATCAAAGGCAGGACCACCCTCACCTAAACGCATAATGGCGCCTGCACCAAATTTCTTCTCAATCTCTGCTGTAGTTGAAGAGATAACCTCATCTCTCTCATCACCAGTGGTACGAGCTTTAATCTCTTTTGAAACTGACTTTTTAGCCATGGATACTCCTTGCTCTTTTTGTTACTAGAATAATATAAGAACAGACGTTCTATGTCAACGTCAAACATATACTCTATAGAGGGAATTTGTCTGAATTCTTACCTCTCTTTTTCCGCTCTTGAGCAGCAAATTTCTTTTGAATTACAAATTTGTCTGTATAAGTCCTGCAAAGCTGCATAAAAAAGAAGTCCAAAACTGATTTGTTTTGGACTTCCCTATTAAAAACAGATTTTAAGCCTTCACAATTGCTTCATGAATTAGTTGCAAAGCTTGTAAAACCGCAGCTTCTCGCACCTGTTCTCTATTGCCAGAAAAATGTTTACAGACCGTAAGGGTAAAGTTATTACTGGTAATACCAAACCAAACCGTTCCAACTGGTTTACCAGGCTCTTCTCCTGTTGGACCAGCTATTCCGGTAACGGAAACTGCAATGTCAGAACCAATAACTTTTCTAACGCCTGAAGCCATCTGTGCAGCACAGGGTTCAGAAACAGCACCAAGGGACGGCTCTTCAAAAATATCCTTTGAGACACCCAATACCTTCTGCTTAATCTCAATGGTATAGCTCACAACAGAGCCTTTAAGTACGCTTGATGAACCAGAGATGGCGGTAAGTGCACCTGCGACAAGTCCTCCCGTACAAGACTCGGCAGAAGCAACGGTAAGACCAGCCTCAAGAGCCTCTGAAACAACCTGTTGAGCTTCTAAAAGAACTTCAGATGAAAACATATGAATCACAACTTTTCGGTCCGCACGCAAACGTTTGGTATGAAAACATACCTATCGTATATAAATTTGGCGCCTCAGAGAGACGCCATCTTGTTAAACTTCAGCAATGTATTGCCAAGACTTTACAAAGTAGTCAATTCCTGACCATGCCGTTAGAACTACTGCAACCCACATAGATGCGTTGAAGATAAAGAGCAAAACATCCTGAATCATTCCACCAGGAATACTAGGTAAAAAGAGTAAACCGCAGATAGCAACCATAGTCGTAGCAGTCTTCCACTTACCCAAGTCAGAAGCTGCAATAACAACTCCCTTTGAAGCAACAACCATCCTAAGGCCCGATACCAAAAACTCTCGTGCAACAATCACTAAAAGCACCCAAGGAGAAACCATATGCCACTCTAGAAGTACAAAAAGAGCTACAACAACAGCAAGTTTATCGGCAATTGGATCTAAGAACTTGCCAAAGGTAGTAACTTCATTTCTACTGCGGGCAAGGTAACCATCAAGCTTATCGGTCAAAGAAATGACAACATAGCCAATAAAGACAAGAAATGCTCCGAGTTTAAAGCCAGGTGTTGCTAGAGAATCGGCCAGAGATACACCTAAAAGCTGTGCAAGAAGAAGCCAAAAGGGTACCAGCACCACTCGAGCACAGGTAACAATATTTGCAGGTGTCCAAATTGTCTTTAATGACATGACTTATCCCCAACTAAACGGTTTTCTCGCCAGACTGCGTGTCTGTAGCGTCTACAATCTCGCCAATCATTTCATAGCAGAAAGAATCTACCAAGTCACAAAGGACAATATCTCCAACCGCAGCCTCTCCCTCTGCAATGTGAACTGCACCATCGCAGTCAGGAGCCTGGAACCACGTATGGCCGATAAGCTCAGTGCCCTCGTCGGATTCTTCGATTCCGTCAATAATGACCTCACAGCGCTCACCAACGTGACGGGCGGTTGCGGCAAAGCCAAGCTGCTCTACAAGGTCAAGCAGGCGCTGCGTGCGCTCAATCTTTACCTCGTCAGGAACCTGATCAGACATCTTTGCGCCTAAAGTTCCCTCTTCGGGTGAATAAGTAAAGACGGATGTGTAATCAAACTCCTGCTCCTGAATGAAGTCGTAGAGCTCATCTGATTCATCATCAGTCTCGCCTGGGAAGCCGCACATTCCCGTAGTACGGAGAACCATACCAGGAATCTCAGTTCTGAGGCGATCAAAAAGCTCACGAAGTTCCTGCGCAGAGCCAGAACGACCCATACGCTTAAGAATGCGCTCGTTGCAGTGCTGAATTGGAATATCAATGTAAGGCAGAACCTCAGGTGTATCACGAATGGTGCTGATAAGCTCGTCGGTCATACCTTCTGGCTGCAGATATAAAACGCGAATCCATCCCTTATAAGGACGAACTACCTCAGCAACCTGCTGCATAAGCTTAGCAAGCGTTGGCGTCTGACCGTCTTCTGTATCTGGCATATCAGAGCCCCAGATACCGGTGTCCTGGCCAATCAAAATGACCTCACGAACGCCACCCTCCATCAGCTCATGTACCTCTTGAAGAATCTCTTCAGCAGGTCTCGAGTGATAGTGGCCGCGAATATACGGAATAGCACAGAAAGCGCAGAACCTGTCACAGCCCTCAGAAATCTTGACAAATGCACTGGCGCCATCAATGGTGCGCAGCATGCCGTGAGCAGCAACAATAGACTGCGTAGGCTCAGGGATATTCAGAACGTCTGCGACAACGCTGACAATGCCGTCCTCTTGATCTGCCGGAACAAACGCAGCAACTTCAGGAAGCTGCTCGTTAAGCTCTGCGCCGTACCTGGAAGGAACGCAGCCACACATAATAATGGGCAGCTTACGCACTCCCTCAGAAGCGCCTTCGGCAATCTCAAGGGTAGTCTCAATAGACTCCTCTGTTGCAGAAGCCAAGAACGAGCAGGTATTGATAATTGCAACGTCTGCTGACTCTGGATCTGCAACTTCACCAAAACCAGAGGCCAAAAGACGTGCACGCATGCGATCTGTATCAACCTCGTTTTTAGCGCATCCTAACGTGATATATAGGACGTTATAGCCCCTATCGATAGTTGTTGAACTGGAGGGGCTGGCCATAGTCTTTCTCCTTAAGGCTTGCAATCACAGACTGAAGAACATCGCGAGAAGCGCTAGAAACACGCAGCTTATCGCCCTCAACGGTTGCCTTAGCCTTAACTTTCATATCACGAATATCTTTAGCAATCTTCTTGGCAGTTTCCTGATCAATACCAGAAACAATAGAGCCAATCTGACGCACCGTAGAACCTGCTGCAGGAATGGGGTCTCCCCAACGAATAGCAGTAAGATCAATTCCACGCTTTACCAGTTTGGAGCCAAGAACATCCCTAACCTGAGACGCAACAAAATCTGCAGGAGCCTCAATAGTGAACTTGCCCTCTTTTTTAGAGAGCTCAAGTGTTGCGCCAGAATCTTTGAGATCGTAGCGCTGGGTGAGCTCACGAGCTGCCTGCTGAAATGCATTATCAACTTCCATCATGTCTACTTCAGACACAACGTCAAAGCTTGATTCTTTAGCCATTTCTCCTCCGTATTACCTGGGCGATAAGAACTTCTCGCCCTATGGCGTTTAGTTATTTGAATTACTGTTGGAATTCTGGTTATTAGTTGTGCCAGTAGTTCCGCTAGTTGTGCTTGTTGACGCGCTGTTTGTTTGAGTTCCTGAAGCGTTTGCTCCGTTAGCGTCAGCAGGCTTAGTACCCTGAATGGTCAAGGTGCCAATACCAGAAGCATTTGCGTCAAATGGCTTAGCAGTACCATTAACGGTTACCGCAACAGCGCCAGGAGTACCTGCAAGAACAGTCATGGAGTCAGTGACGGTGTATGTCTGAGACCATGGGCCGGTAATAGCGTCAGCCTCAACACTCTTGCCGTCAACCGTAATCTCAACCCAGCTGGTCTGACCATCAGCAACAGTAACCACTACGGTAGTCTGCTTAGGAGTCTCTTCCTTCTTTGGCTCAGTTGTAGTGGTGCTCTTAGAAGCATCAGTAGAATCCTTCTTAGAGGTGTCCGTGTTGCTGTTGGTAGTAGTGGAATTCTTAGAAGAATCGGATGTTGAGTTGTTAACGCTTACCGTCTTTGTTGTGGTAGGCGTGGTTCGTGCGGTCATGCAAGAACGTACGCTGAACAGCAAAACAGCAGTAATAATCACAACAACTAGAGCAAACACGGTAGCAATGGTGCGGCCCGTGTCAGAGAAATAATTCTGAAGTGCTCCCATAAAGCCTGGTCTTTGAGGAGCACGACGTTGTTGGGCAGCGGCGCTAGATGGCTGGCGACGGCGAACATTAGGCCTATCTACCTGCGCAATATTTCTAGAGCCACGACGACCGGAAATAGTAGATGCTCGCTCATAAGGATCAGTTACGTTGTCGTAACGAAGATCGTCTGTGTAGTCGCTTGGGGCAACGGTTCTTCTGGTTACGTCGTCTTTATAAGCTGGCATGCTAACGCCCGCAATACCTACACGTCTGCGCTGAACGCCACCACGTGTACGACTTGCCATGGTCTTCTGGCGAGAAGCTTCTTCAATTCCAGCGTTATACGCATGACCTGTGGCGTAACGAGAATATGAGTAGCCGCCAGCGTCCTCTTCAGATGCCTGAGCACCCAGAGGCACACCGGTTTGTCTGGAGCGAACACCAGAGGTAGTTGCAAAGGCACCCATATCGCCAGCTGGTCCACCGGATGTGGGGAGAAGACCGTGGTACTGTACGTATGCCTTTGGCCTGCTACCGGACTCGTTTACGACGTCATAACCAGCAATACCACGGCCAGACTGGGTATCGCGCGTACGACGGCGCAGCTCATGAGAATAGGTGCCGTTTTCAAACTCGTAGCTCTCTTCCTGGAAGAGGTCTACGATCTCGCGCGGATTAAGTCCTAGATAGCGAGCATACGAAGAAAGCATGCCCTGAGCATAACCACTCTGCGGCATGTTCTTAAAATCGCCTTCCTCAAAAGCAATAAGTGCCTGCTCTTTGAGGCGAAGAATCTTTGATGCTTGCGTGATAGAAAGTCCGAGTTGACGTCGACGTTCTACGAGCATCTCACTAAAACGAGGGCGTGGCATGCTTACTCTACCTCCCTATAGGCAGCGTCTTGAACTTTGAGCTCTTCAAGAGCATCTTTATCGATAAGAACTTCTCGAGGCTTTGATCCGTTGGCTGGGCCAACAACACCTTTTGCCTCAAGCATATCCATAATTCTACCAGCACGAGCATACCCAACAGAGAGTGCTCTTTGCAAACTAGATGTAGAACCTAGCTGAGAATCCACAATAATGCGTGCAGCTTCCCAAATAAGTGGGTCGTCTGCCTGTGCCATACCACCAACTCCGCCAGCGCCATCGGCCTGTGTTGGAGTTGCAACGGTCAAGATATTGTCGTGATATTCGGCCACGCGCTGAGTGCGGATGTACTTAACGGTCTCCTCGATCTCCTCGTCAGAGACCCAGCAACCCTGTGCGCGATTAGGCTTCTTACCACGAAGTTTAACCAGCATGTCACCCTTACCCAGCAGCTGCTCAGCGCCCTTTTGGTCCAGAATAATGCGGGAGTTCAAAGAGTTATCAACTGAGAGCGCAACGCGGTTATCGATGTTTGCACGGATTAGACCAGTTACGACGTCTGCAGAAGGACGCTGCGTTGCAACAATCAGGTGAATACCTGCAGCACGGCCAAGCTGAGCAATACGGACAATGGAAGACTCAACGTCTTTGCCAGCAACCATCATGAGGTCAGCAAGCTCGTCGATGACAATGACAAAGTAAGGCATGTGCTTTGGAGGATTCTCCATATCAGCGTACTTATCGCCATCAACATTTCTGTTGTACGTCTTAATGTCACGCACTTTGTAGTGCTCAAACACCTTAAGGCGACGCTCCATCTCGGTGACGCCCCACTGAAGCGCACTTGCGGCCTGCCTTGGCTCAGTAACAACTGGAACATACAGGTGAGGAAGGCCAGCGTAACCCGTAAACTCAACGCGCTTTGGGTCAACCATAATCAGGCGAACCTGCTCAGGAGTTGCGCGCATGAGCATAGACATGACAATGGCATTGAGCAGGACAGACTTACCAGAACCAGTGGTACCTGCTACCAGCAAGTGAGGAAGACTTGCAAGATCAACAACAATTGGCTTGCCCTCAGAATCGCGACCAAAGGCGCACTCAAGAGGACCGCCTTTTGCAAACGGAAGAACGTCAGCCAAGTTGACTGCCTGGGCTTTCTCGTTAGGAATCTCAATACCAACTAGAGAAGTTCCAGGAATTGGTGCAAAAATACGAACAGACTTTGCCGCAAGTGAAAGCGCAATATCGTCCTCAAGATTGGTGATCTTGTTGACGCGCTCACCCTCGCCCATCGAAATCTTAAACGTAGTAACAGAAGGACCTGCAGTCCAACCAACCACCTGGCTGGAAAGGCCAAACTCCTCAAGCGTAGCCTGGAGTCTCTGAGCAGTAGCTTCAAGCTCATCATCGCTTACGGCAGAAGTGGCCGAGTTCTTGTTTGTTTTCAGAATGGTAAATGGTGGCAGCTCATACGACTCATCGTCATCGCCAGGCCTCTTGAGCTGGTCTGGTGTGGCGAGAAAATCGGGCGTTGTTTTAGCCTTACTCTTAGGTTTAGCCTGTTTTGTGGTAGGAGCAACCTCAGCTACAGCACCATCGTTTTTCTCGACAGCTGCATCATCTGGCTGGTCATTCTTCTTAGGACGCAGCTTGTTCTTAGCTTTATCAAGAAGCGTAGTAGGAGCGTCTCCTGCGTCCTCTTGCGCCTCTTCTTCCTCATAGAGACGGGCGTCACGTTTGATGACAGAAGTCTTACGATTGCCCAGATATGTGGTCTCCCCTTCACCGGTCTCATCAAAGAGAGAAGACTGGTTGTTGGAGCTGCGTCTACCCTGCTTCTTTGCAGGTTGTGGAGCATTTGCAGCGTAGAGCGCCTCTTCTTTTGCAAGAGCACGCTCTTCTTTACGGTAGCGATGATTCTCGCGCGCCTCATCCAGGCGGAAGCTCACGCGCTCAACCATGTCAGAAATGGAGAAGCCGCAGATAACAACGCCGGCAATGATAAAGCCAACTAATAGGACATTGCCCACCACGCGGCCAACAAAGCGCAGCAAAACCCAAGCAATACCGCCACCTACATAGCCACCAGCAGCCTCAAGGACTTTTGTGCCTAAAAGCATGTCTGGAGCAGACTCGGCACCTGGGAAGTTAAGTGAAATAAGAGCAAGGGCAGCAAGAACGTCCAGCGTTAGACCAATAGCAATACGCGTAGAGATTCCCTGATCATCACGCATAAAGAAGGTCATAGCAAAGACAAAAACTGCAATGGGAAAAAGAAGCGCTCCCGTACCAAAGCAAAGTTTGAGTCCATGACCCATCGCGCTGGTAATAACAGCGTTAGAAGGGACAATAATAGACAAAAACATGGCAATAGCAACCACTGCAAGAACAACACCAATGATGTCGTTCTGCAGTGGGCTCAAGCCTACTGCCTGGGCAGAATCGGAGTTTTTAGAATTTCTTTTTGCTGCGTTTGAGGTGCGTTTAGAGGGCATTGGGCTTATACCTCCATAATGACCGGAATAACCATTGGTCGAGTACGAGTTTTGCTCCAAAGGAAGTTAGAAAGGGCATTACGAACGCTCTTTCTCATTGCTTCAATGTTTGCGCCTTCGGACTTAGAGGCCTTCTCAATTGAATTTCTCACAAGATTCTGTGCGTCATTCATAAGCTCGTCATCGTCGGCAAATGAAACACCACGGCCAGAAATCTCAACAACACCTGGCTTAAGGTTGCGACCAACGAGGGTTACCACAGCGGTAACAATGCCGTCCTGAGAAAGGCGCTGACGGTCACGAAGAACAACAGGGTTTGCGTCAGTGACAGAGAGACCATCAACGTAAACAACGCCAGACTCAACCGTCTTACCACGCGTGACCTTGCCGTTTCTCATCTCAAGCGTGTCGCCGTTATCAAGAATGAAAATGCGGTTAGCAGGAACGCCCATCTGCTGAGCAAGTTCTGCGTGAGCACGCAGGTGAACAGCCTCACCGTGGACTGGCATAAAGTTCTTAGGACGAGCCATACCAAGCATAAGCTTGAGCTCTTCCTGGCTACCATGGCCAGAAACGTGGACAAGTGCCTTTGACTTGTCGTAAATCTCGCAACCAATCTTAGAGAGCGCGTTGATGATAGACTGAACGCTTTTCTCGTTACCTGGAACAGGAGTTGCAGAGATGATTACGGTGTCCTGAGGACGAATGGAAAGCGACTTGTGCTCGCCGTTGGCCATGCGCGCCAAAGCACTCAGAGGCTCTCCCTGAGAACCAGTGCAGAGAACAACAATGCGATCATCTGCAAGTTTATCAACATCGTACGCATCAATGATGTCTTTATCGGCAATATTGAGATAGCCAAGCTCACGCGCAACCTTTGTGTTGGTAATCATGGAGCGGCCCGTAACAACAACCTTGCGCTTTACCGCAACAGAGGCATCGCACACCTGCTGCAGGCGATGAATGTGGCTTGAGAACGACGCAACAAAGACGCGACCAGTTGCATTTTTGATGATGTGACGAAGCGCTGCACCAACAGAAGCCTCGGATGGAGTCATGCCTGGACGGTTAGCGTTGGTTGAGTCAGACAACAGCAGGTCAAGGCCCTCAGAGCCAAACTTGGTAATAGCAGCGTAGTTTGGACGCACGCCATCAATAGGAGTCTGGTCAAGCTTAAAGTCACCGGAGTGAATAAGCGTTCCTGCAGGAGTCTTCATGTGAATACCAAAAGCTGCAGGAATAGAGTGGGTCATCGAGAAGAACGTGATGTCAAAGGCACCAAGCTGGACCTTTGAACCATCGGTAACCTCGCGAAGTTTAGTACCCACAATCTTGTGCTCAGCAAGCTTGCCTTCAATAAAGCCAAGCGAGAGCTTGCTGGAATAGATTGGAACTTTACGAGTAAGGTCCATAAGCAGGTATGGAAGAGCACCAATGTGATCCTCGTGACCGTGGGTAATCAAAATACCGCGAAGCTTATCTTCATTTTCTAGTACGTAGGTGTAGTCTGGCAAAACGAGGTCAATACCAGGCTGTTCGTCATCTGGGAACATCAAACCAGCATCGACAAGCACCATATCATTACCGTACTCAAAAACGGTCATGTTCTTGCCAATGCCATCAAGTCCGCCCATAGGAATGACTTTAAGAGCTGGGTCTTTCTTAGGCATTAAAACGATTTCCTTTCAAATAACTTTCTATAACAGACGCAACCCCAAAGGGCCGTCTAGAAGACTTTTTGCAAAATCTACATGTTGTTTAATTATATAAAAAATCAGCACGTATTACGCTATATATTCCCAAAGAATCAAAATCTCAACAGAATAACAAGAGAGCTCCGACATGCATCGAAGCTCTCTTCAATACCTCATGTTTTATAAGGCCTCGCGTGGCGAGAAACCCATTGAGTTTGAGCGCGCCTTATGCGTCGTGGTGACGACGTGGCTGTCTGCGCTCAGAGTTGCCGTTGTCGTTCTGACGACGTGGGCGACGCTCCTCACGGTCCTTCTTTGGAGCGCCCTGTGGTGCCTCTGGCTTATCAAGACGGTCAAGAGAAATCTTGCCCTTCTCGTCTACCTCAAGGACCTGAACCTTAACCTCGTCGCCAACGGCCAGGACATCCTCGATCTTCTCGACACGTCCCTGTGCAACGCGGGAAATATGAAGCAGACCGTCCTTGCCAGGAAGGAGCTCAACAAAGGCGCCGAATGGCTGAAGACCGACAACGCGACCAGTGTACTCCTCGCCTACCTCTGGAACCTTAACAATAGCCTTGATGCGCTCTGCAGCAGCCTCGGCAGCACCGTTAGTACCAGCGATAAAGACGGTGCCATCCTCCTGGATGTCAACGGTTGCGCCCGTATCCTCCTGGATACCGCGGATAACCTTGCCACCAGAGCCAATGACGTCGCGAATCTTATCGGTTGGGATAGAAAGCGAGATGATCTGTGGAGCAGTCTCTTTGGTCTCAGTACGAGGTGCAGGAATCTGCTCGAGCATCTTGTTCAGAATGAACATACGGCCCTCTTGAGCCTGGAGAAGTGCGCTGCGCAGAATCTCTGGAGTAAGGCCAGTTGCCTTGTTGTCCATCTGCATTGCGGTAATACCCTTGGTGGTACCGCAGACCTTGAAGTCCATGTCGCCAAGGAAGTCCTCAAGACCCTGGATATCGGTAAGAACAACAGTCTTGCCGTTCTCCTGGATAAGACCCATTGCAACACCAGAAACAGGACGCTTCAGAGGAACGCCTGCATCCATAAGGGAAAGCGTAGAACCGCAGGTAGAAGCCATGGAAGAAGAACCATTGGACTCCATTACCTCAGAGACAACGCGGATGGTGTAAGGAAACTCTTCCTCAGAAGGAATAACAGGAAGAAGTGCGCGCTCTGCAAGAGCTCCGTGACCAATCTCGCGGCGCTTTGGGCTGCCCATACGGCCAGTCTCTCCGGTGCAGAATGGTGGGAAGTTGTAGTGGTGAATGTAGCGCTTGCCATCCATTGGCTCAATGGTGTCAAGACGCTGCCACTCGTTGAGCATGCCAAGTGTACAAATAGAGAGAACCTGGGTCTGACCACGCTGGAAAAGACCAGAGCCGTGAACAAGTGGCAGGTAATCAGGCTTGACCATGATTGGACGGATCTCGTCTGCAACACGACCGTCAACGCGCTCGCCGGTCTCAACAACCATGACGCGCATAGCGTGCTTCTCAAGACCCTTGAGCTCAACGGCAATAGCGCGGCTCCAAAGCTCCTGCTCCTCCTCGGTGAACTGAGCCTTAATCTCGTCCATCAGGTCAGCAACCTTCTGCATACGGGACTGCTTGTCAGCGTCCTTAAGAGCAGCACTCATCTGGTCATAGTAAGCAAAGATGCGGTCGTGAACCTCAGCAATTGGCTCGTCAAGGATGTACTCGTGCTTGACGATAGGGCCGTTAACCTCTTCCCACTTAGCAATAAACTTCTTCTGCTCCTCGCAAAATGCTGCAATTGCCTCCTGACCAAATGCCATAGCGGAGAGCATATCCTCTTCGGAAATCTCATCTGCACCAGCCTCAAGCATGGAAATAAAGGTAGAAGAACCGCCAAGCTCAAGGTCAAGGTCAGAGTGATCGCGCTCTTCATAGGTTGGGTTAACTAGGAACTCGCCGGTATCAGCGTTGCGGCCAATACGAACGCATGCAAGTGGTCCCTCAAAAGGAACGCCACCAACAGCCAGGGCAGCAGATGCGCCCATGACAGAGATGGTATCAACAGCGTTTACCTGATCAGCAACAAGAGAAGTTGCAACAATCTGAACCTCATTGCGGAAGCCATCTGGGAAGGATGGGCGCAGAGGACGGTCAATCATACGAGCAGTAAGGGTTGCCTTCTCGGATGGACGAGCCTCACGCTTAAGGTATCCACCAGGAACACGACCAACTGCGTACATTTTCTCAATAAAATCAACAGTCAGTGGGAAGAAGTCGTAATCTTTACGCTCCTTGGAAACCACTGCAGTGAGAAGTACGGTGGAATCGCCGCACTTAACGATACAGGCACCTGTTGCCTGCTTTGCGAGCTCACCAGCCTCAAGGGTGTAGTGCTTACCATAGAGGTCAAATTCGTGAGTTACTTTAGTCATTTCTTTCCTCTTCTATCTCCGTTTGCCCCATTGCAAACGGGCCTCAAACATAAAGGGCGCCAGACGGCGCCCTAAAAAGCCAACTTACTGGATGTTGTCGCGGATACCCAGGGAAGCAATAAGAGTACGGTACTCTTCAATGTCGTTCGACTTGATGTAAGAAAGAAGACGACGACGCTTACCAACGAGCATCAGAAGACCACGACGAGTGTGGAAGTCCTTCTGGTGGGACTTCATGTGGTCGGTGAGCTGACGAATACGCTCAGTAAGAAGAGCAACCTGAACCTGTGCGGAACCGGAGTCCTTCTCGTCCTTGCCGTACTGCTTGATGAGCTCAGCCTTACGATCCTTAGTTACTGCCATAATAAACCGCCTTTCGCGTTGAATACTCCTTGTACTGAGAAGGTAGCCGGCAGTGACTAGCCCCTAAGAACAAGGAAATAACCTACAAGAGGATACCAGTTACTGGTGAACTTTGCTAGTAAAAATCCACTTCAACTAGATACTGAGCAGAAATTCAAATGCCTTGAGACGCGCCTCAAGGTGTGTGGCTGCCCAAATATGCGCGCTTGTGAGCAAAAAGAGCGCAGTTTCTGGAGCAATCTCGGTAACAACAAGCTGGTCAAAGGTAAGTTTTAGAAGCGACGACAACCACGAGAGCTCAAGCGGAGTTACCTCAATAGCCCCCTCAATCTCATGCGCACAACTTCCACACAATGCACCACCAGCAGCTGGCGAGAAGTACGTCAGCGCTTCATCTCCACAAGCAATGCACGATTCCAGCTCAGGACGCCAGCCTTCATGTGCCAAAACCTTAAACACATAAGCGGCAACAACAAGATCTAAGTGTTTCTCGTCATCTACTTCTTCACAGGCTCTGAGAGCGCGAGAGAGCAGCGGGTAGAGAAACGCGTCTTTGACGCCGTCGATACACGAAAGACGTGCGACTTCACAGATAGCTGACGCAGCTGCCACCTTAGAAAGATCTCCGCGAAGTGATGCGTGCGGCTCAAGTAAGGTTGCCTCGGACAAGATGTCAAGCGAGCGTCCTTCTGCCAGCAGTACGTCTAGCTCACAAAACAGTTCAACACGAGCAGCAAAGCGGCCGCCTGGCTTCCTAGCACCCTTTGCGACAGCGCGACGCTCTTCTCCCGAATCGGAGAGCATGGTCAAAATGAGGTCTTGCTCAGCGAGTTTTGTTCTATCAAGCACAATTGCTTTAAGACGCGTTGTCTTTCTACCAGGCACAACTAGTCCTCAGTTGAGTAACCCAGGCGCTTAATCTCGTTGGCATCACGTCTCCAGAGAGGTTGAACGCGAACCTGCAGGTCAAGGTAAACCTTGCGACCAAACAGTTTCTCCAGGTCTTTTCTAGCCTCAACGCCAACGCGTTTAATCATAGAGCCGCCCTGGCCAACTACGATGCCCTTTTGTCCTTCTCGCTCAACCAAAATGGTGGCAGAAATAGAGAGGTGACCATCTGTTGCAACCTCGTAAGAATCACAAACAACGGCAACGGAATGGGGAACTTCCTGACGAAGATTCAACAAGAGCTTCTCGCGAACAAACTCTGCTACCAGGTCTTCTGGCAATGCGTCAGTCTCCATATCCTCTGGGAACCACATGGGGCCCTCAGGAAGATGCTCTGACACAAGAGAGATAAATGCCTGAATATTGAAGTCTTCTGGAGCAGAAACAACAAGCACGTCATCAAAATGTGCAAGAGCTTGTGCAGCCTCAAGCTGTTCTGCTACTTGCTCTGGAGTTGCAATGTCAGCCTTGGTAATAACCAGCAGCTTAAAGGCGGCATGCGCCTGCTCAACATGATTGGCAACCCATTCATCTCCACGACCAACAGGCTTGGTAGCATCAATCAAAAACGCAATGACATCAGCGTCATTAAGCTCTCCGAGCGCCGCCTTGTTGAGCTCTTTTCCAAGAGCATCTTTGGGCTTGTGGAGGCCTGGGGTATCTACAATGACCAGCTGGGAGTTTTCTCCGTTCACCACTGCCCTAAAGCGACGTAATGTTGTCTGGGCAACAGGGCTTGCGATAGCTACTTTCTGGCCCATGCAAGCGTTTAACAGCGTGGACTTACCAACACTTGGACGGCCAACTAAAGCAACAAAGCCACTCCTAAATGGAGTGGTCTCAGATGTAGTGTTTTCAGAAACTGAATTGGTAGTCATGTATCCTCCAACTTACCAATGAAAAATCGCACGCGAGAAGATCAAAAGTCCTATAAGGGCTGCGGTAATACTAATGCAGCACGATGCAGCTGCAGCAATATCCTTGGCCTTACCAGCCATGGGGTGAAACTCTGGAGAAACCAGATCTACCACAGTTTCTATTGCCGTGTTGATGAGCTCTGTGGTTAAAACTGCACCAATACACGCAAGGACAAGCGCCCAGCTTACGGCATCCAAGCCAATAAACAATCCCGCTACCACGGTTAATACAGCAGCAACTGACATACGGCGCAGGTTTGCCTCTTGAGCAAACGCTTGACGTGCGCCTTGTAGCGCAAAAAGAAGACCGCGTTTAAAGCTTGGATGTCTGCCCTTAGATCCCGGAATCATTACTCGTCAATCCCCTCACGGTGGCGAGTCAACACAACTGGCTCAATAGTTCTATCCGTTGAAAGCAGAGCAACAAGGGAATCTTCACGAGCCTCCATAACCTCTGCCTCATCGTCTTCAATGTGGTCATATCCAAGCAGGTGAAGCATGGCGTGAACAAGCATGAGCCTAAACTCATCTGCCTCCGTAGTGCCATATTCTTTTGCCTGACGTGCAATAAAGTTAGGAGCCAGAATAATATCGCCCAGCTCACACATTTCACCAGGAGCCAAATCTGGATCATCAGGTCGCTCTACTTCAAGTGAGATAACGTCTGTGGGTGCATTTTTTTCTCGCCACTCAAGATTTACCTGCTGAATCTCTTCATCGCTGACAATGGAAATGGACACGGTGCAAGGGCGCTCTACACCCTCTTCAGAGAGTACAAGGTTGCAATCGGCTTCAATCTCTTCTACAGAAATTGGGCATTCGACGCCTTCTTCGATCACAATGTCGTACTCGTTAACCACGTTACTCCCCTAGCTGTTTCTTCTCATACGCAGTGTATGCATCAACTATCTTACCAACCAACGTGTGGCGAACAATATCATTTCTATCTAAATCAACAAAAGCAACGTCTTCCAGGTTACCCAACACCTGTCGAGCAACGTCCAGACCGCTTCTTCCCACAAGGTCTCGCTGCGTTGCATCACCGGTAATAACAAATTTTGACGAGAAACCCAGGCGAGTCAGAAACATTTTCATCTGCTCTGGCGTGGTATTTTGAGCCTCATCTAAAATGACAAACGCATCATTCATAGTTCGACCACGCATAAATGCAAGCGGAGCAATCTCAACAATTCCCTGTTCAATAAGGTTATTTGCATACTCCATGGAGGTCATATCAAAGAGTGCGTCGTAGAGTGGCCTAATGTAGGGATCAAGCTTCTCTTGAAGTGTGCCGGGGAGAAAACCAAGAGACTCTCCCGCTTCTACAACAGGTCTTACCAACACAATCCTGCTTATTTGCTGAGAAGTTAAAGCGGCAAGCGCCATAGCTACTGCCAGATACGTTTTACCAGTACCCGCAGGACCAATACCAAAGGTAATAGAGTTGTTTGCTATTGCCTTTGTATACGTAATTTGACCTTGCGTTTTAGGTTGAATAGCTTTTCCCTTATGGGTGACAAACAGTGTACGAGTTCCTGTTTGCTCTAAGTTGGCATTTCTTTTTGTGCTATCGAGCAGAAGCTTTACATCTTCAAGCGTTGGCCTAGATCCTGATTCAACCATCTGAATCAGGCGAGAAAAAATAAGTGTTAGTTGCTCAATTTCTTGAGAAGTTCCTGACAAAAAGATTGCTTTACCTCTGATTGAAATAAGAGCTGCACATGACGATTCGATTTCTCTGAGCAAACTATCAGCTGGACCCGTCAGGTACAGAGGGTCTACTGAATCAGGAATAGTTAAGCGAATCTGTGTTGGCTCCATGTTCCCCCAATTTACAAACGAGTAGCTTTTAGCGTTCCATTAGGTAAAACGTCGTCAAAGCGCATAGCAATGAGTTCATCAAGCTCAATAGTAGGATCAACCTGAACATCAAAAAGACCGCCAGAAATTCCCCTACCAGGATACTGTACCACCACATTATCGCAGGTACCAACAAGCTTCTTAGCAGCATTAAAGCGCATAGCATTACCCAGATCACGCATTTTCTTTGCGCGCTCAGCCATCACTTTTGGATCTACCTGATTTGGAGCAATAGCCGCAGGTGTTCCGGGTCGCTTGGAATACCTAAATACATGCATCTTTGAAAAGCCCATCTGACGACAAAACTCATACGACTCATCAAATTCTTTATCAGTTTCTCCAGGGAAACCAACGATAAGGTCCGTTCCCAAAGCAATGGTTGGCAGTACCGAACGTGCTTCCTCAACAGCCTTGCGATAAAGCTCTGTCCTATACACCCTGCCCATACGAGCAAGTGTAGCGTCACATCCGGACTGAAGGCAGATATGCAAGAAAGGTGCAATTCTTCCATTGGATGCAGCAATTACCTCTACCAAACGAGCATTTACATCTGGTGGCTCAAGAGAAGAAAGCCTCAAGCGACCAACCTCGGTTTTTTCAAGCACATACTCGAGAAGATCAGGAAGACGTAAAATTCTTCCACCTTCATCCTCAAGTTGAGCCTTATAGCTACCAAGGTTGATTCCCGTAAGAACAACCTCTTGAGCTCCTCTGCTCATTGCATCTTTTACCTGCAAAACAACTTCACGAGGGTCTAAAGACCTGCCTGCACCTCGTGCCTTCCACACAATGCAGAAGGTGCAACGATTATCGCAACCATCTTGAATTTTGATGCCAGGACGCGTGCGGCCTGTTGGAGTTGGCTTGGAGATGACAAGTCCGTCGTCGCTTACGGATTCTGGTGCAAAACCTAGCTCTTCAAGAACCCTATCTGCAACTTTGTCCTTCTCGGCTTCTACAACAACGTTAGGAGCAAGCGAGGCAAGTTCATCAGCAAAAAGACTTGCAACACAACCCGTTGCAACTACAAGAGGGGCTCCTGGCATAAGCGCTGCTTTACGCACAGCTTTTCTCGTCTTAGCTTCAGCCTCAGCAGTAACAGCACAGGTGTTGATAACAATTGCCTGAGCTTCATCTTCTTCAACAATGCGACACCCCATGCGAAGCAGAGAATCCGCCATTAAATCAAGCTCAACACGATTTACCCTACATCCAAGATTTATGAGCGCAATACCATGAGCCATTAGCGCCTCTTCTTGGAAGTCTTTTTGGCGTTCTTATTTTTGTGATCTGAAGAATCTCTGCCTTCAGACTGAGCAGCGTGTGACTCATCTTGAGCGTCTTGAACACTACTTTGTTTACGCTCATCAATAAGTGAAGTGAGTGTATCTAACTGATCTTTGGTCAGTCCTGTTGAAGTCTCAATGTGAACCAGAACGTAAAGGTTGCCGCGAGCCTTAGTATGCAAACGAGGCATGCCTTTACCAGCCACGCTTAGCTGCTGGCCATACTTACAACCTGCAGGTATAGAAATCTCAATAGTTTCATCTTTGATAATGCCGTCAATGGTAACGGTAGTACCAACAATTGCCTCAAGAGAATCTACACTAACTGAAGTAAAGAGATCGTCTCCCCTGCGCTCAAAGTCTTTATGCTGGGAAACCTCAATAGTTACGATGAGGTCACCAGAGGTATCACCCCTGACACCAGCCTCACCCTTGCCGGTAATAGAAATTGACTGGCCAGAATGAACGCCTGCAGGAATTTCAACAGAAACACGCTCATGGTCAGGAGTTCTTCCTTGGCCACCACAGGTCTCACAGGCATGTTCTACTTTTTTGCCTGTTCCTTGGCACTCTGGACATACGGTCTGAGACTGCATCTGACCAAAGACGGTATTTTGGACCTGAACTACCGTACCCGTACCGTGACAGCGTGGGCAGTCTTCAATTTTTCCACCCTCACCAAGGCCGGTACCATTACAGTCATCACAGGTAGAAAGTCTGTTATACGAGATAGTTTTTGTGACACCCGCAGCAGCCTCTTCCAAAGTGATAGAGAGTCTAATTCCCATATCACTACCACGAGTACGCTGAGCAGTACCTCGACCGCCGTGGCCGCCACCAAAAAAGGAATCAAAGATATCTCCAAAGCCGCCAAAACCACCGCCAAAGATATCTGACATATCCACATAGCCGCCACCAAAACCGGATGGACCATTAGGATCACCATAACGGTCATAGTTGGCACGCTTTTGCTCATCTGAAAGCACAGAATAAGCTTCGTTTACCTCTTTAAACTTCTCTTCTGCATGAGGATCATCAGAAACATCAGGGTGCAGCTTTCTTGCCAGCTTTAGAAAAGCTCGCTTGATTGTTTTTTGGTCTGCATCACGAGCAACACCTAAGAGCTCGTAGAAGTCTTTCTTCTCTGCCACGCTTACTAACTCTCCCCTTGTAAAACCTAAAACTTAAATTCCCATATAGCCGACATGGCCTAACCCGGCCGTACAAGCATACAAAGTCATAATAATAATTGAGTAGAAGGCACCGTTGATAATTCCCGAAACAAAGGCATTTGCAAAACTTCTCCACCAGCCAGCGTTCATCTTGACGCCATCTGCAAAAACGTTTCTCATGCCAAATATCAAAAGCGGAATCAACACAATGGCAAATAGTGGTGAGCGTAAATTAAGCGCCACAAATACAAGAAGCATTGCAGTTATACCTGTGATACGAGCTCCCGCGCGTTGGCGGAACGTCAACTGCTCTGAAGGAACCTTAATATTTACGATAAAATCACCGGTTGCAGAACCATTTGTTCCTGCATTTCCCATTCCAGGTACTCTGATCTGGTCACCATCATGTGAATTAGCTGGTACATCAACCATAATTTCGCTTGCAGACAAAACACGTCCAGAACCACCACAAACGTCGCATGGGTCCTGTACAACGTGTCCAGCGCCTTCACACTCTGGACAGTCAACTCTAAACTTGCCTACTCCAAAAATGGAAGAAAGATCAATGTCAATATGGCCCGTTCCGTGGCAGGTAGGACAGGTAGTTGCCTCAGCTTTATGCTGAGATCCCTTACCAGCACAAGCATCACAAGTAACAAAGCGCTGATACGTGATGCCTTTCTTAACGCCATTTTTAGCATCTGTATCATTCAGCGTTAGGTCGTAGACAATATCTGCGCCAGTCTGAGGCTTGTATGCACGAGAGCGCTTTTGAGATCCAGTGGTCCAATTAGTAAAGTTGATATCACCAAACGGGAAGCCTCCCTCAAAAGGAGAACCTCCATAGGCAGATCCACCAGGATAACCAGAAGGACCATAGCCGCTGCCATAGAAAGAACCGCTTCTCATTGCGTCATAACGACGGCGTTTCTCGGCATCTGACAGAACAGCATATGCCTCAGAAACCTCTTTAAAACGTTCTTCAGCATCGGGCTCTTTATTGATGTCAGGATGAAGCTTACGAGCTTTAGTTTGAAAAGCTTTTCTAATTTCTTCAGCTGTCGCGGACTCAGAAACACCAAGGATGGCGTAATAGTCCTTTTCGTTCATAGCAGCCATGAAATCTCTCCGATTCAACCCATATCAAAATCTGCATCACGAGAACGTTTGAAAGTGTACCCACTTGTTTTGAACTTAATGCAGCACAAATCCCATTAAGAATATTCGTTAACTACATACATGAAAATTCGACATACTATCGAATATGTTCATGACTTTTTCAAACTACTATTGAAGAAGATTTTCAAATGTTTATTTATGATATTCCCGTATTTTAAATGCATACTTAATTAATAAATCTTTCGAATAAGTTTTTTCACCTTTTGAATCTCTAACTTCTTTCCAAAGAATAGAAGCCACCTTCAATTTATTGGAATAGCTATAGCTATTTTCATCTGCACAAAAATCTTTTAAAAATTGATTCCACTGACAAGCCGAATTATCGTATTTCGCATAATCTAAATCACCATAATATACATTTAACAAATCCCTGATTGTAAATGCACTATTGTTCTCTCTCTTAACTTTTCTCCAAGCAGCAGCCATATCAGCAGTAAATTTAAATGGTGTAACTTTTGTTAAAGAAGAAAAATATTCTCTAAACTTTGAATTAAATGAGAAGCCACACTCAAGCAATGGTGAATTTAAGGTAACAATTTTTTGATTGACTTTTTTATTCTTTGTAAGTTTTTTCTTAATTAAATTACCTTTAAAATACTGTTCAATAATATAATTGAGTTCTTGTTTTGTACCTCTATATTCCAAACCTAAAGACTTACATATTTGCATAAGTTCTTCACGATACCAGTAATACTTATTAAACTCATCAAAAGATGTAACATCATTAAAGTTGGGTCTTTTTTCTACCATTCTTCAATCCTTTTCTTATTATTCATTTTATTTTGAAACATTAATTAAATACTAACTGCATCAAATAAATTTTTCTAACATTATCTTAACTCCCAAAGACGGACATAAAGCTCGTTTCCAAGCAACCAGCCCTTGTCGGTAGGCCTATATGAAGCCTTAATCCCAGAATCTGCTGCATCAACGCATTTTAGTAACTCATCTTGTACACAAGCATCAAACACTTCTTTTAAAGGTAACGCACCAAATACCTGTTCAGACTCATCCAAAAGCGCAGGCGCAATTGGCTCTGTGAGGCGTGCATGGAGCATCAAATCTTCTGCCACAGCCTCTCTGTAGGTCAAAAATTCAACGTCAAACTCTGTCGAGAAAAGCGATACGCCTTCAGCAATTTTTTTTGGAGAATCAAGCACCACAAGTCGCACACGGATAGCATCTTGTGGTCTCGATGGCAAAGAAGTGTTTTCCTTTGCCAGAGCATCATACTCAAAAGCTGTCAACATACTTGCAGCACTGGTACCTAGACCAAGGTACGACTCGCCTGTCCAGTACATCTTATTATGCTTGCAACTCTTCTGGTCACGAGCATAACTTGCCACTTCGTAACGCTCAAATCCCGCTGCTTGAAGCATCTTTGAAGCCGTTTGCATTCGATCTGCCTGCACGTCATAAACATTCCAGGAAATGTCTTTATCTTGGGTTTGCTTAGCTAGTGCTGTGCCGTCTTCAATAGTAAGTGGATAGACACTCACATGATTTACCCCAAGCGAGATAAATCTTGAAAGCGTGTACTCCCAAGAACTCTCTGTTTGCTCAGGAATAGCGCACATGAGATCAACCGACACTTCGTAGCCGTTCTCTTTTGCAGCTAATACTCTTTCGTATGCCAGGTTAGCTGAATGAATTCTGCCAAGCTCCTTAAGCTCATTATCATTAAAACTTTGAACTCCCAAAGAAATTCTCGTTACTCCTCCTGCAGAAAGACTAGCGAGAAGTTCGTCAGATAGTGAGTCTGGATTTGCTTCCATACTAAATTCAATAGGATGTGTAATAAATGAGGTATGATGCGCCAAATCAACCGCACCCTGACCAAGCAAGCTGGGAGTTCCACCGCCCATATAAACTGTTTTTGTTGCTGATAACAAACCAAGCTGAGCGGCTTCATCTAGCTGATATTTTAGAGCTTTAACATAATTTTTCATGCGACTATCTTCTTGCCTTGTAGACCAAGAAGAGAAATCGCAATAAAAGCATTTTTGAGAGCAAAACGGAATATGCAAATAAAGTGCAGAGGTAGCCGTTTGATTGTATTTAGACTGCCAAGAATCCACAACAGACCACTAGCTTATAGATGGATTGTGCTCAGGAGATTCCTGCTTGCCTTCAAGTTGCTTGACGGTTTCTTTAATCTCTAGCGCCAGATCAATAAAATCTTGAGCAGTAACACACCTTACTGACTTACCACGCCAATAGGCGGCGTTTGGAATACCCCTAAAATACCAGGTAGAAAGGCTTCTTGCGCGAGCAATATGAATGTGAGCTGCGTCAAGTAAGCGTACATGCATCATAAAAGATGCAAGCATCTGATCAAGTGTTGGAACAAGTGGAGCTTGACCTTCAACTAAAGCTTGAGTGTTCTTAAAAATCCAAGGATTACCATAGGTTCCACGAGCAATCATTACAGCTGTCACACCCGTTTCTGTAAGGGCATGAGCTGCCGCTTCAGCAGAGAGCATGTCACCCGAGCCTATTACCGGAATTGAAACAGCATCACAAACTCTATTAACTGTCTCCCACTCTGCCTGACCTCGATACATCTGGGTGGCAAAGCGACCATGAATAGCAACAGCAGAAGCCCCAGCCTGTTCCATAGCACGAGCAAACTCAGGAGCTACTTCCTCATCCTGACGTCTACCTCGTCTAATCTTCACGGTAACAGGCACCGCGACCTCAGACAGACAAGCCTTAACCAAATCTGCAGCAAGCTCTGGTGTGTCCAGAAGAGCTGAACCCTCCCCTTTTTTGACAACCTTAGGAACAGGACAGGCCATATTAATATCAATAAGGGCAAGTTTATTTCCTAGGCGCTCACTAATCTGAGCTGCCGCTTCTTTAAACTGTTCTGGCTTTGAACCAAAAAGTTGAACAGCAATATCTGGCTCAGTTGAAAGGGGCTCTACAAGCTCCCAGGTTTTATCGCCACCATAATGAATTCCTGCGACAGAAACCATTTCAGAGTATGCAAGACCTGCTCCGCCCGCTCGAGCCATAGTGCGATACACGCCATCGCTGACACCGGCCATAGGGGCCATAAGCACGGGATTTGCAGACAGGCGCTCCTTAAGTGAAGTACCTGACGCAAAAGGAATAATGCGAGAAGAAAGACCAGCTTCAGGGGCGCAGGTTGCAATAATAGTTTGAAGCGATTCCACAGATACCTTCTACTCGTCATCAACCTTGAGAACAGCCAAGAACGCCTCTTGAGGTACTTCGACTGAGCCAATCTGCTTCATACGCTTCTTACCCTCTTTTTGCTTTTCAAGCAGTTTGCGCTTTCTGGAAATATCACCGCCGTAGCATTTAGCCAAGACGTCCTTTCTACGTGCGCGAACGGTAGAGCGAGAAATGATTTTATTGCCAATAGCACCTTGAATAGGAACCTCAAAGAGCTGCTGAGGAATGATGCCTTTTAGTCTGTCGCAAAGACCACGAGCAAGATCATATGCTTTGTCTTTATGAACAATAAACGAAAGCGCATCAACAACGTCTCCAGCAAGCAAGATATCAAGCTTAACCAGGTCAGAAGTGCGATACGAATCAAACTCATAGTCAAGTGAGGCATAGCCTTTAGTTCTACTCTTAAGCTGATCAAAGAAGTCCAAGATAAGCTCAGCCAGAGGAATACTAAAGATCATCTCAACGGACTTATCAGACAGATACACCATGTCCTCAGATACGCCACGATGATCAACAACAAGCTGCATAACCGTACCAACAAACTCAGGAGGCACAATAATCTTTGCCTTTAGGTATGGCTCATCAATGCGGTCAATCTTGGTGACCTCTGGAAGATCTTGAGGACTGGTAATCTCAATCATAGTTCCATCAGTCTTATAGACGTGATAGTCAACAGATGGACTGGTAGCAATCAAGTCAAGATCAAACTCACGCTCAAGACGTTCTTTAACAACTTCCATGTGGAGAAGGCCCAAAAATCCTACTCTGAAGCCAAATCCCAAAGCCACAGAAGTCTCTGGTGACCACGTGAGTGATGGATCGTTAACGTGCAGCTTATCCAGTGCATCGCGGAGGTTCTCGTACTGCTTGTTATCTACAGGGAAAAGACCGGTAAATACCATCGGTTTTGCCTCACGGTAACCCGGCAGTGGCTCTGCGCATGGATTTTGCTTATAGGTAAGCGTGTCTCCAACACGAACAGCTTCAGGGTCTTTGAGGCCAGTTACCACATAGCCAACCTCACCAACGGAAAGCTGCTCAACAGCCATCTCAAGAGGCCTCTTAGCGCCAACTTCCTCAACAAGAAAAGGCGTAGAACTCTGCATCATAAGGAGCTGATCGCCCGCTTTGATTGAGCCGTCAAAAACACGTACTGTAGCTACAACACCTCTGAACTGGTCAAAGTACGAGTCAAGAATAAGCGCCTTAAGAGGTGCCGTGGGGTCTCCCTTTGGAGGAGAAACCAAGTACACCAAAGCCTCAAGAAGCTCATGGATACCCTCACCAGTCTTGCCGGAGACGCATACGGCATCATCAGCTGGGATTGCAAGAACATCCTCAATTTCTGCGCGAACCTCTTCAGGACGAGCAGACGGAAGATCAATCTTGTTGATTGCAGGAACAATATCCAGGTTAGCGTTCATGGCAAGCATAGCGTTTGAGACTGTTTGAGCCTCCACACCTTGCGTTGCATCAACAACCAGCACCGCTCCTTCGCAGGCAGCCAAAGACCTTGAGACCTCATAGGTAAAGTCAACGTGGCCTGGGGTGTCAATCAGGTTGAACTGATAGCGCTCTCCGTCATCTGCGTCATACATGACGCGGACGGCGTTTGATTTGATGGTAATTCCACGCTCACGTTCAATGTCCATAGTGTCCAAGAGCTGTGACTCCATATCGCGTTCTTCAACGGTATGAGTAAGCTCCAAAATACGGTCACTGATGGTAGATTTACCGTGATCGATGTGCGCAACAATAGAGAAGTTGCGAATATGTGAAGTATCCTGTGTATTCATAAGGAAAATAATAGCGTAAACTACCCCCTTCGTGCTATACTTCAACAGCTGCCTCAAACGTGTCTCAGCGAAGAGGCCTCACATAGTAAACACCGAAAGGAACCGCACGTGGCTAACATCAAGTCTCAGAAGAAGCGTATTCTCACCGCTGAGAAGGCACGCCAGCGCAACAAGGCTGTTCGTTCCGAGCTTAAGACTGCTATTAAGGCAGTTCGCACTGCTGTTGAGGCAGGCCAGCTTGAGGACGCACAGGTTGCAGCTAACAAGGCATCCCGTCTTCTTGACAAGGCTGCTTCTAAGGGCATCGTACACAAGAATCAGGCTGCTCAGCGTAAGAGCGGCGTTCAGAAGCTTGTTAACACCCTTAAGTAGTTCTTATCTACTTTTAACTTTTTAAAACGGACTCCTTGGAGTCCGTTTTTTCTTACCTTAATTCTTTGAATCTACACATTTGAGACGCCACATAGAGCAAAGATGAGCTTGGTCATTGTGGTTGTTTTATCTTCTCCACTCTTAAGACCACGTTCTGCATCTGCACAGAGACTCAAAATATGCTCAAGCTCGCCATCAGCAAATTGGCGCGCCCATCGTGCATAATTTCTTACTTGCCAGTCCTGCTTACCTAAAACTGGACCAATTTCCCGCTCTGTACCACGCTTAACCATAGACCTGGCGCAAATAAGCTCTCTTACGCGTCCAGTCATAAGTGACAGATTTCCAATAGCTCCCGATTCATCCATCTGACTGTAAAGCTCCAAAGCCTTTTGAGCATTTCTCGCTGACAAACTGTCGAGAAAATCCCATGGCTTGACTTCCACTACTCGTGCAACATGAGTTTCTACAAACTGAACGTCAATTGCACCAGGACGACCCAGCAGAGCTGCTAAAGATTTAACTTGAGAATCAAGCATGGTGGTATTATCACCAACACGACTTATAAGCTCATTGGCCACATTAATTGGGATTTGTAGTCCGTACTTTCTTCCAAGATCCCCAATGTATTTAGGCAAATCTTTTCTAGAAATTGCACCACAATTAATAACTGCAAGCTTACCTAACGCATCTACTGCTTTATAAAGCCTTGTAGTTTTTGCTAGCGTCTGTGCAGAAAGCATCAGTGTAGTAGTTGGATTAGGATTTTTTAGATACTCCACAAGAGCTTCTGATACAGACTTAGGCAATTTACCAGCATCATCAATAACAACAATTCGCCTAAAATCACCCATAGGAAGTGTTTGAGCAGAAGACAAAACAGATTCTGGAGTCAGCTCAGCGCTTACAGAAATCTCATCAAGGTTAAAGGTAATAAAGCTCTGGTTAAGACGGCTTTTAAGCTTATCAATAGCCCTTGCACGCTTCATCTCATCAGGGCCAACAGCCAAATATGCAGCTAGTAACTTAGCCTGCTCCGCCATCTTTTTCCTCCTCTAATTCTGTATCTACTTTAGCATGTTGCACACTTACCCTAGGTCCATGTTCTCCGGGAAATACGGTGACGTCTCCATAATCTTTTGTGCAATAAAACCTTGCGCCAACACCCTCTAAGATATCCACCGCTTCCTGTTTAGGATGACCATAACGATTATTTTTTCCAGCACTTGCAATTGCTACCTCGGGTTTTAGCACACGAGCAGTTTCTGGATAAAGCGACTTTGCTGCACCATGATGTCCAACTTTTAAGAAATCTATATCGCCTACATCGCCTGAATCCACCGTCTCTTTTGTCTGATCTCTTTCAGCGTCTCCCGTTAAAAGCGTAGTTAAGGTATTTTGCCCGTCGTTATACGTCACATAGAGCTCAACCGACGCATTATTAGCTTCTTTAGCTTTATATCCCCTATGTGGCCACACTACCCGGACATGAAAGCGACCAACATCAAATTCATCACCATATAAAACTTCATAGGAACCACTACCAGAAATCCTCTGAATGGCTTTCTGTAACTCAGGCTTCTCTTGTTTTGTTATTCCTTCTCCAACTAATACCCGTCCTGTCTTTACCGAACCAACCATGTACCTCACGCCACCAGCATGGTCCTCGTCAAGATGTGTGAGCAAAATTGCATCAAGATATGAAATGTGTTGTCGCTCCAGAGCGTCATTAACCACATCTCCCACACTCGTATCTACAAGCAAAGAATGCACACCGTCGCTGAGCAATATGGCATCTCCCTGGCCAATATCCATCACACAAATTCTTGTTGGCGAGAAAAATCTCCAGTAGATGCTTAAACCCAAGATAAGCATAACTGCCATTGAACATATGCCAACTAAAACCGCTCTTTTTCCCTTAGGCCAAAACAGGTAGAGCGCCACCATTGCTGCAAAAACAGCCAAAGACACTATCCAACTAATGTCAGTTAGCGACACACTTGCAAAAGATCTTTCAGATATAAAAGAAGCAAGCGTCTCTATAAACTGACCAAGAGAATCCACTAGAAAAAGAGCAATATCTTGAACTGGGTTAAAGCCACTAAAAACTATTACTCCAATTCCAAATAGGCTCAGAAGAGAAAACAAGCTTGTAATTAACGCGCTTGAAAGAGGCGCAAGTAACGAAAAATGGCCAAAGTACACGCAGGAAATTGGAAGGCATGAGAGCTGAGCAACTGTTGTTGCACACATGGTGTTTCGTACATGAGAAAACGATTTTCTTAGAACATTCTGTACTTTTCCATAGCCAGATACGTGAAAGGCAATTTTTGCATAGTACTGAGCAAGACCGCCATATATATTCATTCCAAAAATACAAGCTAGTGACAAGGTAAAAGCAATGTTTACGCTCAGCTGTGGATCAACACAG
>CALLVW010000043.1:0-6472 GCA_938015835.1 uncultured Atopobium sp.
TGCCTAAAAGCATCAAAGAATCTGTGGATTTGCCTGATTTTGCAAAAGAATCGGTAGCTCAAATACAGATTCTTTGCTCATTTCAGGCAGACTTTGAACTCAAAGTTGCTTTTCATAGGCGCTCTTCATGGAGCCTGATTTTCTCGCCATGTCTGAACGTTTTGCCGGAAAAGTGCACCAAGTCTGAGCGATTTGCCTGTTTTTCTCGCCATGTCTGAGTAAATTTACTCAGACATGATGTACTTTTCAGGCGGGACGCGAAATGACGCGGGATGACGCGGGACGCGGCGGGACGCGGCAGCATTGACGTGCGCGGATGTCGTATCGGAACTTGCAGAGCTTACTTCTTACAAGCTCAGCTCGTAACGGCCTCCAACAAAGAAGTCTTTGCCAATGTAAACAGGCTTCTTTTGCTTATCCACAAAATAGGACTCACTTGCAATAAGCGGAGCTCCAACGGAGATATCAAGACGGCTTGACTGCTCTGTTGTTGCTCTTACTGCATTAATTGTCCAAGAAGAGCTCTTAATTGGCTTTCTTCCAAGAATTTCAGCAACAGCCTTAAACATTGAGACGTTTTCAAGAGGATGTGTGTAAAGATTTGCAGCCCACTCGTAAGGCAAAATAACACGCTCGTCAACAATAGGAAGATCATCTGCATAGCGAATCCTACGAATATAAAGAATTAAAGCACCTTCAGAAAGACCGAAGAACTTTATCTCATTTGGACGTGCGGGAATTATTTGCCTGTCTACTACCTCGGCTCTTGGAACAGCTCCGCAAGCGGCACACATCTCGGTGAAACTACGAGACTCTAAAGATTGTTCAAGTCTACGCTTAAGCTGCTTTGAGCCTACAAACGTGCCCCTTCCCTGCTTCTTTGTAAGCAGACTGTCGGCGCAAAGATCTTCAATGGCACGACGGACCGTAATGCGACTTACGTTGTATTTCTCGCTTAATTCAGTTTCAGAAGGAATTTTATCGTCAACCTGATATACACCAGACTCAATATCACTCTTAATGTCATCATATATCTGTTGATATAAAGGTTGCACGTTTGATGTACTCAAAACTACTCCTAAGACATTATAGACATCTCAATAATTTAAAACCTTTATAACAATAATACATCTTGTACATATTTATCTTGTCGAAGGTTTACTTCACAGTAAGAGGACAACTCTCCCGAATATGAAGAAAGGACAGGCAGAACCTGTCCTTTCCTTAGCGTGATTTATAAAATCAGCTTAGTACTCAATCTTCCACATATAGCGACGCATGGTCAGAGGATGCTTACGAGCCTCAGCGATCTTCTCGGCGTAAACACGCATGACTGCGGTATGAATGAATGGGTTGAAATAGCCAAGTACCTTGGAGGAAACAGCTCCTGCAAGACCGTAATCCTTTGAATCAATGACGGTTACCTTGGAGTTGAAGCGCTGCATAAAGGTAAGTGCACGAGCGTCCATTGGCCTTGTTGCACCCTCAGACATAAAGAGAAGATAAGGCTTTCCATCCTCAGTGAGCTCAAATGGTCCATGGAAATACTCACCTGTGTTGTAAGCTGCGGAGTCAATCCACTGCATCTCGGAGAACAGGAACATAGAGGTTGAGTAAGCAACCTTTGCAGATGCACCAGAGCCCATCAGATAGATAAGCTGATCATCCTTGTAAGCATCTGCGAACTTCTGAGCCTCTGTTCCAGCACTCTGAGCAGACTTCTCTGCCAGATCATAAATTGCGTTGAGACCGTCAACGACATCCTGATAAAGCTCGGTGCCCTCTGTCTGCTGAAGAATCTCTGCTGCAAGTGCCAGGACATAGCCCATCTTCTCGATCTTTGCTGCATAGTTCTTCTCAAAACCGTGAACAATTACGTAGTCAGCTTCCTTAGTGAGCGCAGAATCTGCAACGTGTGTAACAGCAACTACAGGAGCACCTGCTTTCTTAGCAGTAGTATTTGCGGTAACTGTTTCTGGAGTACCTCCACCAAGGGAGCAAGTAATAACAAGGGTATGCTCGCCAAGCCATGCAGGAGTATCGTAGTTGAACTCGTTAGCAGTAAAGAGCTGAACGTTAAGCTTGTTGGTGTTGTTTGCCAGGAAATACTTAGCTGGATACAGCTCAGACATGGATGCGCCACAGCCGACAAAAGCAACATGGGTAATAGTGTGGTTCTCAACAATCTTAGAGATAATACTCTTAGGTTGATTCAGATCGATCTCGTACATTTTTTCTCCTCTTCAAATGGTTTACGCCGTTTATTAATGCCGTTTATTAATGCCGTTTTGATTTTTAAGCGAGAATACCCAGTGCGGAAAGTGCAATTCCACCAAAGATTGCAATAGCAAGCAACCAACCTGTGTTGACGCCCTTCTTAACCATGTAGAACATTCCTGCAGTTAAAAGTAGCGGAATTGTCTGTGGAAGAATGCTATCCAAAACGTTCTGAAGGACAAGAGTTCCATCCGCAAAGACCAGAGGTGTTGTCAGTCCAATAAGAGATGCAACCATGCTGCCAACAGCCATAAGACCAACAATTCCGCAAACGTACATCAGTCGCTCCATGGTGACGCCATCCTGCAGCTTATGCAGGAACTGCTGGCCACCCTGATAACCAAGCTTTGCAGCAAACCAGGTAACCAGAACAGAAGGAACAATGGAGATAAGCATTGCCAGAATTGGTCCCATGATTGAGCCTTGCTGAGCAAGAGCAACGCCAAGTCCAAAGGCAATAACACGAATGGTTCCCTGGAAGAACGAGTCACCAATACCAGAAAGAGGACCCATAAGGGAAGTCTTCATTGCATTAATGGAGTCTGGATTAACGCTTTCAGGATCTTCTGCGTATGCCTCTTCCATTGATGCAGCAAGTCCCAAGACAAAAGCGCTTGTCTGTGGCGTGCAGTTGTAGAATGCCATGTGACGCTTATAAGCCTCTTTTTTGCGCTCTACCTGCTTTGGATCATTTGAATCTGGATAGCATCGATCAATAGTTGGAGCAATGCCATACATAAATCCCATATTCATTTGACGTTCGTAATTCCAAGAATCCTGAATTGCCCAAGAACGCCAGAAGAACTGTGAAAGCTTTTTATTTAAAGAAACCTTATTTTCAGCCATGATAACTTCCTCCCTACTCGTCATCCTCGAGCGGATCATGCGTGGCACTTACATGAGCTGACTGCAAAGTTCCAGCTCCTGCTCCACCACGACCAAATTTAATGCCGGAAAGAATAACTGCGAGCACCACTGCAAAGAGTGAAACTGCTGTTACAGAGAGGTGCAAATATGCAGAAAGCAAGAAACCAAGGAACAAGAAGCCCTCCATGCCCTTAGAAAGCATCATTGAGATCAGCAGTGCCAAACCAAATGCAGTCAAAATCTGAGCAGAAACATTTAAACCAGTGCTCAGCCATGCAGGAATTAGCTCAACAACAGCCTTAACTGCATCTGTACCAAGGAAAACTGCAGAGAAGATAGGAATGAAATACATAAGAGAGTACAAGGTAGTGCCAACCACAATGTGCATATTGGTTGCTTTCTTGAATTTACCCTCTTCAATTGCCTGGTCAGATACGTGAGTAAGCGCAGCAATAATCGAACGGAAAACAATACCAAAAAGCTGTCCAAGTACTGCAATTGGAATTGCAATAGTCATTGCAGTCTCAACACCTGCTCCTGTAAGGCAAGCAAATGCAGAAGCAACAATACTGCCAAGAACCATATCAGGCGGTACGGCTGCGCCTACTGATACCAGGCCCATGCTTACGAGCTCGGTTGCAGCTCCAACAGCAAGACCTGTAGGAATATCTCCCAGAACAAGACCAACGAGTGTTGCGCCAATAAGTGGTTGCTCAAAGTTGAGTCGTCCGAGCAAACGAGAGTCAAGCATGCAGAAAATGCCAACGAGACCGACAAGAAGCGCACTAACAAATGTACTCATTTCTTCTCCCCTCTTTTATAGTGAATTTAAATTGACACGCTGATGAGTAGGTGTCTGTTGAACGTATACTTTGGTTCCAAGCTCCAAAAGTTTCTGTGTATCTTTCTTACCTTCTTCGGTAAGGAATACGGAACTTCCAGACCCACCAATTTGCTCCGCACCATCTACATTGGCGGTTGCACCATAATTGACCTCATCAAATTGATGCTGCTTTGAGAACTCCAAGAGCTCTTTTGTATTGCCAAATACAAACATTACTGAATCACCAAGTGTGTCCAGCTTTGCCATCTTTGAGAGAGCTTTTTCAACAGTGAAGATATTGAGATAAACTCCGCTGGGCTTAGCCAGCTTAAGAGCGTTCTGTTTAATATCATTTGTTGCTGCGTCGTTATCCACAATGATGATGCGGTTTGCGCCTACAGTATTAATCCAAGAGAATACAACCTGTCCATGAAGAAGCCTGTAATCCAAGCGGGCAAGAACAACTTTGCTCTTTCCACCCTTACCCTGAACAGGCTGCTGCTGAGTAGCTGCAATGACAGCTTCCTCAAACTCAGGGTGACCACAATCAACAATACCCTTACGGCTTTCTAGAATTAGCTGGTGAACCTGCTCTTGCGTAAGATCTTCTCCCTCAAGTGCAAGAGACAAAATAAGAGGCATGTTCATTCCTGCAATAACAACAATGTTTTCCTGCTGCTGCAACAATTCGACTGCTGAATTGTTGACACTGCTGCCTAACATGTCGGTAAGAACATAGACATGGTCATTCTTATCAAAAGTTTTAATAAGCTCGACAATTTTGCCGGAAATTGATTCCTTATCCTCCCTTTGCAATGTAAGTGCGTGCACATTAGGAATTTCTCCCACAATCATGTGGACAGTGTCTAAAGCACCAACTGATAGATTTCCATGCGACGCAAGGATAACTTGATTCATAGACACTCCTTTCTTCCAGAGCAATTGTGTCAAACAGTAAAATTGCAAAACTGAGTATACAATACATATAAGACATTATATACGTCTTATATAAATTCGGGTGAGCGGTACTTTCTTAACGGTAAACGGTACTCAGTGCAGGCTGCGCATAGGTCTGAGCATGCAGACCTGTGCGCACGCGTAGTACCGCGTGCGCAGATCCGCGTGCAACCGCCTAGTAAGGGACCTTCCACATATATGTGCGAGTCATATAGTCTTTGCCAGTTGCCTTTGAAAGTTCCCTCATGAAGACATTGTTTAATATTGGCGAGAAGAGAACATGATTAAAGTACTCTGCCACATCTTCAGATAGCTGAGTAATGCCTAAATCTACGGCATCTAGCACAAAGGTTTTCTCGGCAGCATACGTTGAAAGAAAATTAACTGCTCGTCTATCAGCTGGCCTACAACGACCATATGACACGAGCTGGAAAATAGGATCTTCATTTACAAGCACTTCAAAGGGGCCATGGAAGAACTCGCATGAATTAATTGTTGGCGAGCTTTTTTGAAGCATCTCTTCAATATTGCAGATGGAAAATATATAGGCCGATCCATAGGCAGGTCCGGAACCCATAACATAAATAGTTGGAGCATCTTTCACTGATTGAGCCCAAGTCTGTGCAATTGGAGTTGTGCGAACAACTGCCTCTCTATAAAGAGAATCGACCTGGTCAAAAGCCATTTCCATCTCATTCATACGAGCATAGCCTTCGGTTTGATTTACTAAGTTTGCAGCAATCAATAGTCCGACGCTTGAATTTACTCTCTCAGTTTTACTTTCATCGAGAGCGATAGACTCATATTTGATTTTCTGATCACATACCTCGGTTAATGGCGATTCCTCAACATAAACTGCAATTACATAAGCACCGTGGTTTTTTGCAATACGCGCAGCTTCACAAGTTTCTTTGGTTCCTCGCATCGAGCAGACAATGCAAATTGTTGACTCTCCAAGTGTAGCTGGTGGAGCAAATACAAACTCGTTGCTGGTGTGCATGCGAGAAGAAAGTACTGTTGCTTCGTGAGTCATAAAGTAGTCTGCTGGATAAAATCCACCATAAGAACCACCAGCGGCAATCCACTCAACATACTTAAAATCATGCTCTGAAATTGCCTTAGCGACTGCTTGCTTTACCTCGTCTTGAATCTTCATTTGATGCTCCCTTTGCCAAAATCGAGCTTGATTGCCTTTTCCAAGTGTTCTGTGTATAATTAGTACGTAACGTTATAGATGTTTATAATCTTTATAAAACAAAAATGCAAGGAAACTTTCCAGTGTGTCGGTAAAAAGTTATATGGCGTGTTTTGTTCATGAAGGAAAATTAACTTCGAATAAATGCAAAAAACATGCCTAAAGAGTGCTTAAGTCTGAATAATTTGCCTGTTTTTTACCATGTCGGAATTGTTTTACTCAGACATGACGAACTTTTCAGACTCAAGCATTGAAACGCATCAAAATATTAAAAGCTATACAGTTTGATGAAGAAAGAAAAAATGGTCGGGTTGACTGGATTTGAACCAGCGACCTCTCGGTCCCGAACCGAG
>CALLVW010000044.1:0-100741 GCA_938015835.1 uncultured Atopobium sp.
CGGGCCTGGGCGACGCGGTTGCGCAGATGCTTGAGGAGACCGATAGCTGGTCGCACAAGATTGAAGAGATTCGTAACAATATGATCTTCAACCTCGGCCACGGCGGAGAAGCCGCAGGTAAGTTCATTCTTGAGCGCGTTTTGGCGCACCAGGAGGGAACCGCGGACGCTGACGTCGAGAAGACCGACGACGCAGCAACCGAGGGCGACGCCGACGACGCAGCAACCGAGGGCGACGTCGACACTGCTACAACCGAGGGCGACGTCGACACTGCTACAACCGAGGGCGACGTCGACGCCGCAGACGACGACAACGTCGAGAAGGACAGTGATCTCCGTGCGTAAAACGGCTACTTCACCTGCGAAGACAACAGTCAGCGCCGCCGCTCACAAGACACGTGCACTCTTTGTGCACGCTGCGTTGTATGTTGTAGCACTGACGTTGGTCTGGTGGGCACTGCTGCCAGCAATCGCTCAGGCTTACGTTGACCCGTCAGTTATGACCTACACCATCCAGGCACTGGCAGCAGTTGTAGTTGCGCTCTCAGCAGTGCTTGGTGTTGCGTTCAGGCGTTCCCGTAAGGTCCTCTTCCGTCTGCTTAAGATTGATGAGAACGCTAATAAGATTGTCGAAGGCAAAGTCCACAAGGTTGACGCCAAAGGTGCAGAAGCTGCAAACGCTCAGATGAAGGAAATCCTTGCGGCAGAGGCTGTTCGTCTCAAAGAACAAAAGGAAGGTACCCTCAAACCTAAGGGTCGTATTGGTGTTGCATTTCTTGTTTCTTTCTTCACTGTCTTTACTATCTTGGTCGTAGCTCCACTTGAGCTGGTAGCAAGCAATGCGCGAGACCTTTCTTTCAACCTCAACGATGTTGCAGGTCCCGTTATTATTGCAGGACTTATCATTACAATTATTCTTACGGTGCTTCTATCACTCCTGCGTAAGCGCGTGTTTAACGTTGCCGTTGCATTTGTGGGGGCCATCGGTGTGGCGTCATACGTTCAGGCAGTATTCTTGAACGGTGGTATGCCACTTGCAGATGGTCACGAGGTTATTTGGTCCAACTTCACCAGTCAAATGATTGTCTCTGGCCTCATTTGGCTAGCAATCATTGCAGCTGCAGTGACCTTCTCGCTCCTAAAAGCACGCCAGCTTAGAACAAGTCTTCTGGTAACCGCAACAGTGCTTATCATTGTCCAGACAGTTGGCGTTGCAAGTCTGTGGGGACCAGCAATCGCAGCATCGATAGACGCTCACGCCGAACACCAGCAGGTTATTGCAACGCGCGAGGGCCTCTACAACGTTTCCTCCAAGAAGAACGTCGTGGTGTTTGTTTTGGATACCACTGATACTGCTTTTGTTCAGAAACTTTACGATGAGTATCCAGAGACATTTGCGTCTCTTACTGGCTTTACCTGGTACAGAAATTCCGTCGGCTCTATGATTCCAACGCGCTACGGTGTTCCATCGCTGCTCTTTGGCTCTCGTCCTCAGCCTGGAGAGAATTTCAACGATTTTGTCTACAACTGGGCACAAAGTGATCAGTACCTCAAGGATATTCAGAATGCTGGATATCAAGCAGGTTTGTATACGGATCAGTTGAACTACTCTCATTACAGAGATACAGCACAGAAGTATTCCATCAACTACCACGAGCCTCGTGGTCGCGGCACAGATAATCAGCTAGACGTGCTAGGTGCGCTGCGTATTCTCTATAAGACGGCATTCTGTAGGGACATGCCTTGGGTATTTAAGCCTCGATTCTGGTATTACACCGAGGACCTCAATATGCGTATGCGCAGACCAGTCAACATGGACGAGGTTGATCTTTCTTCACAGCCTTACACCGAGGATGACCTCAAGTATTACCAGGAACTTCAACACTACGGACTCTCGATTGACGACAGTGCTGGTCAGAAAGGATCGTTCCGCTTTATCCACCTTTTTGGTTCACACCCACCTTATACGCTTGATCGTAACGTTGAGCCTACCAGCGATCCAAGCAAGCAAAACGTTGAAGAGCAGACTATTGGCTCGTATAGGATTGTTGCGCAGTATATTGCTGAGCTTAAGCGTCTGGGCGTATATGAGAACACGTCCTTCATCATTACCGCAGATCACGGTGACTGGTATTTGACTGATTCCGACATCCAACAGCCTTCCGCTCCAGTCATCATGTACAAACCAGCTGGTCAGACCGCTGAAGAGGCGGCTCAGCCTATGCAGATTTCTGATGCACCTGTCTGGCACTATGACATCTTGGCGCAGACGCTGAAGGACATGGGTGTTGACCAGCAGACGCTTTCTAACTACACCACACCGCTTGACGAGTCCTATGAGGGTGAGAATCGTCTTCGTTACTATATCGAAACCATTTCAAATGGTAAGCAAGATATCTTTGTCAGGGAGTTTGTCATTAACGGCGACGCCAATGACATGAAGAATTGGAGCCTCACAGGCAACGAATGGCCTGTTGAACCATGGCATGACTAAGCTGGGTGCTTTGACGCGCCTGGCGAGAAACCCGGCGTGCCCACTGCCGTATTTCTTTAACTCCGATGGATCAATGGCTACCGGTTGGCTGGAGCGGGGAGGCTCTTGGTATTACTTAAGCTCAAGCGGAATAATGCAAACAGGATGGCTCAATAGTTCCGGTCATACCTTCTACCTTAACCAAGATGGTTCAATGCGTACTGGCTGGCTCTCTTACGGAGGCAGCAGCTACTATCTACGCTATGACAATAATCAGCCTGTTTCAGGAGGTCCTACCGGCTCTATGATTTACTCGCAAAAAGCTCGCATTGGTGGTGTTACCTACGAATTTAATGCAAGGGGTGAAGCGCATAAAGCACTACCAGGAAACATTGTTCCTAAAGCATAAAAGCCACTAGTTGAGGCTGCGTGATGACTATGAACAAGAAACATAAATGGCTGCCTCTAAAGATTATCTCTATAGTTCTGTTTCTTATGGCCACTGTCTTCCTCTTGTGGAATGCATTTGCTACGCCCTACCCATGGGCAATTGACTCACTTCAGCAAAAAGCGGTAGAGCGGGCCACACAAGAAGCTATCAATACCGCCAGGCAAGAAGGAGACGGCGGAAAGCCTTACCTCAAAGACATCGACTATATGAAGCTCACGCTTGGCAGTTGCTATATAGGAGTAAAACCAGAAACCCGGAACAACCTTATTTGGGAGATTCGATATAAAGATAAACCTGTGGGATATGTCATGCAAGAGCTCGGAACTTTAAGGTTCTCCGTTCTTGCCGGCAATTACGAGTCCTTCAAACTCGTGGATTTGGAGGAAATTTCTCTTGACGACTACAAGGAAGTAAGAGACGGCTCTGTAGAACTTGGACCTTTTGAATGGAAACTTCCCTTCGGTTGGGTAACGGTTGATGGACACAAAGCGTACCGACAAATCAACGGCTACCTTTTTTCACATGGGCTAGCAATAGTTGATGACTACTATTATGAGTTCGATGAGAATGGATATCTCATAAAAGCGATAGGTCCGGCACTGGATTCAGAAACCGAAAATTAAGTGATCCCGCAACAGTTCTATATGTTGTTCACGATCATTCCGGATACGTAACGTAGGATCCGGATACCTGCGGGTATCTGTGTGGGTTGCGTCAATTGAGTTACATAAACGCAATAGTATGCGGACTCATATAAAGCGAGCAAGAAGAAATCTGTAGTGCAGGAAGCTCAGGTAAACCTGCAAGGTTGCATCCTGACCCCACATACGCAACAAGAATCAATACAAGGCCAATTGCGATAAAAATACCACCGAACAGCGAGAGCAGTCTTTTCGAATGTCCTTCTGACCATGACGTTGTATTTGTTCGCTCCGTGGAGGCTGTGGTCTTCTCGGCAGGAACTTGTGCAAAGAAATGAGCAATCCACTTTGCATAGTCTCGTGCGCCTTGCACGAGAGAATGCATTATGCGAGCTACTATCGGTATTACCAGTATGGAAACACCTCCTATGAGCAGAAACACACCGGCAGAAAGCGCGCCGGAAAGGAACATGTCGTGCAGAAATCCCACTACAAGTGCCGGGATGCTCATTACTCCGCAGAAAAGACCACAGGCAACTGCAAAGCATAATGAAATAACAAGTGCCCAAATTACAAAATAAATGCTCAATGCCGTAAGTGCGAGGGCAAACGTAAGGGGTATCCAGACAATAGCGCCTATGACGAGAAGTACGATAGTTATGGACATAAGTACCGAATCAGAGCGGATACGCTGAGTTGCGCGTAGAAACGCAGGCATACTCTCCAGTGCTGATTGAACCGCATCATCAATGCTTCCCATGGCTGCTACGGCTTTTTCCTCGGACATACCGTCTTCCATACGGTCGTGTATTGCCTCGTCGTAATAGGCAAGAGCATCATCAATGCTGTTTTTGGGAACATGCTTTTTCTTAAGGTTTGCGCGAAGTTCGGCAAGAAACTCATCCTTTTTCATGACGATGCTCCTTCTTTAATGTAGGAGAGAATGTCTGTAATGGAGGCCTCATCAGCGATAAATCGTGAGAGCTCTAAGTGTCCCGCGTCAGTAATCAAATAATATTTGCGGAGACGACCGTTGTGCTCACGTGTGTATTCGGAAAGGAAATGTTGCTTAGCAAGACGTTTCAAAATGGGATAGAGCGTTGACTCGGAGAGCTCAAGCGATGCAGGGGCATCCCGGATGATTTGATACCCGTAGGAATCTTTGCGGGCTATGGCTGCGAGGACGCAGATATCAAGAAATCCACGCTTCAGCTGTGCATCCACAATACGTCTCCTTCAATATACTATGTGATACATAGTATATATTACTCAGGCATACTATGCAATACACAGTATGAAAAAATACAGTATGAACTTGCCATCTTTGTAGGTGTTGTAATATTTCTATAGCGCTATGTGTGTGAAAATAGTATGTATGAAAGACGGTCCGGTGGCGGACAAAGGAGACATGAGTTGAACTTCCGTGAAGACGATGCCGATACACAGAACAACACCGACGTGCAAAAAAGCAATGGACTCGCTTGATCACGATTTGCTGACAGGCGAGACGCTGGACGTTGGAGATAAAGTTACGCGTCGGCTCTCACAGGAGCAAGCCACCCTGCCTCATCCCGCTGCAAAATCGTCAGGCCCCATACAGAGCAAGCAAGAAATCGCAGCAGAAGCGGTTAAGAAAATGAACTGCGTCCCAAAACTTGGACGAATTTAATAAAGAGCTAGGCTTCCAAGGACTGATTCCGGAACTCCTCCGGGGTCAGTCCTTTTAGTTTAACTTGGCGGCTCTGTGAAGAGAGCTTGCCTGCGACCTGGGATTACTGTGGCAAAATCCAGCTAGGAAGGCCGTCAGAGAAGATACGTGCAAGTGGATACGCTTCTTTAATGGTTAGCGCTGCAACAACGTGATAAGGGCCCTCTGCTGATGCATCAAATACCAGCGCAAGGGGTTTCTCGCCATCAGAGGTAGGAAGCGCAAGGTAGACGCAGTGCCTGGATGGATTGTAGAGCTCAACGGCCATGCGCCATCCATGTTTTGCTGCTCGCAGGGCGTTTTGCACCAGAGGCGAGTCGTCATCAAATCCGTACTCGGGATCAAAGAGCAGAGGCGCGGCACCTGGAACGGGAAGCGAAAAGTCAGCGTCAGTATGCATGAGCTGCTGCTCGTTCTTTCTGTAGACGTATGCTGCGGAAAGGCAAGCTTGCGCTGCCTGCAACGAGGGCGCGTCGCTCAGATAGGTGGTGCTAAGCGCATTCCAATCGGAGACAGGAGCCTCGTTCATGACCACGTCAACAGGGTTTATGGGCAGCTGCTTTTCTGCGGCGGGCAGTTTCTCCCATGAAGCGATACCAGACTTAGGCAGACCGCGAAGCACGTCAACTGCCTGATCCTGCAGCTCACTTGCAGAAACGCTAAGCTCCAAGAGCGTCCAAGGACGCAGAGCTCCGCGTTTTGACTTGCGGATAGTAGCGGTAATTACCTCGTCTGTCTGCGGTTTCTTGTAACGCGTGTTAAACGTAAACGTGCCGCCCTTGGAAATGAGCGCGCGAGAAGACACTGCAAGTTTGAAGTCTTCCTCCAGCTGCTTGAGGACGTTGGCGTCAACGGGAGCCATCTGATACAAAATGCCGAGAAGCTCGTTGTTGACGTGGACATCTTCCTCAAAATTGGCAGGGTATGTTGGGGTAGGAGCAGGAGTCTCATTCTGATTGATTACCTGCGTAGAAGTTTGGGATTCAGAAGTTGTAATGCTAGAGGCAGAACTTGTTGCACTCATTGCCTGCTGCAATACTGAAGGAGCAGCTTCAAGCGTCTTCTCTTCATCGGAGCCGTCGTAGGGGTTATAAGTTACGGTAAGCGAGATGGTTGGCTCAGGCACTACAGGTTCGGGCACTGTCGGCTCAGCAGTTTTAGACTCTGGAGCTGGCGTTTCGGTCTCGTCAGGTTCTGGAGATGCGTCATCAGCGGTTCCAGCGGGCTCTGGAGTGACATCATCGGCAGATTCTTGCTGGAAGTCTTCTTCAGGCGCCTTAGCAGCAGATTCCTCTGTGACTAGTGCTGTTTCTGCAGCTGACAGTTCCTCCGAGCTCTCCGTGACAGGTAGCTCCTCTGGCTCCGTCAACTCTTCCTGTGCAGGAAGCTCCTCAACTTCAGGTTCCGCTTCAACTACTAGGTGCTTTGGCTTGAGTGCGCGAATGGACTTTGCTCCACGGCGGCGTTTCCATGGTTTACCGTTGCTTTGGGGCTCGACGTTTTTCTCGCCAGCTACAAGGGCAGCCTCAAAGATGTCAAAAGTCAAAAGCGTTGCGTAGACGTAACCCTTTTTGAAGGCTGTGATCTTAATGAAATCGGGGCACGCCTCCATGAGGGCGCGGATGTCGTCAAAGCCAAAATCCTGCGGCGCAAGGTCGTCTTCAATCAGAACACTCTCAACGGTAGAGAGGGGAGTCTGCTTAGAGACGCCAATGGTTGCTTTGAGTAGTTTATACAGGTAGAGAGCGTGTTCTTGTTTTATAACAGCCATGATGCTCCTGAGATAGTAGTTAGTGGACTACATACTACTCGATTTTGAACAGACAAAGATACTGATTACGCACAGAAAGTCGCAATACGTAGCGAAAAAGCGAGAACTGGACTGATAGAATAAAGCTAGATTGAAGGGAGCTTACATGATTGGTCGTTTTATTAAGAGAGCTGCAGTTAGAGCTGCAGGTTTAGCAATTACTCAGTATGCCGCAAAGGCAGCACTTCAATCCGAGGCTGGAAGAAAGCTGCTTGCTACAACGGCTTCTAAAGCTGCCAACTTAGCTGGCAATATCGCAAAAGAGCAGCTTACAGCTGGGTTTAATGCTCATATTAGGCCAGCACTCCCAAGCGGCGATGCTATTCAGTCATCAGTCGCTCGCGCACAGTCTGCGCTTCGTTCGGCTCAGACTTCAGTTTTGGCTGCTCAGGCACAGCTTCAGTCTAATCTAGAGAATCGTTTTTCTCGCCCAAAGAACAAGCTTTCAAAGCAGCTTGCAAGCACTGCAGAGTCGCTTGAAGAGATGGGGGAGACCCTCGCTGAACACCAGGATGCTGCCGCAGATATCGCAGTTGCAGATGTTGTTGAGGAAATTGCTGCTCAAAATGGGCAGGATTCTGACGCTTTGTTAGCCTCTACCAAAAAACGCAAGACGCTCAGAAACGTTGCAATTGCTGGCGGCGTTGTGGCTGGCGCTGCCCTTGGTCTAGCAGCATACGGCGCCTATTCCATTGCTCCTCGCAAGCAAAATGATCGCCTGCTTCTGGAGCGTTGGCACGAGATTGCTCGTCATCGCTATGCTCACCGTGGCCTCTACAACAACGAGGCAGGCATTCCAGAGAACTCCCTGCTTGCTTTCCGTGCAGCTGTCGAGAAGGGCTTTGGCTCCGAAGTTGATGTTCACCTGACCGCAGATAATAAGCTGGTTGTTGTTCACGATTCTGCACTTGATCGCCTCTGCGGCGTACAGAAGATTGTTGAGGAGTCCACGCTGGAGGAGCTTCGTGGTCTCAGACTTCTTGCTACTGACGAGCAGATTCCAACATTTGAGGAAGTCCTTGAGGTTTATGCATGGAGTGGTTCCGGTGAGCTGCCTGCGCCTTTGATCATTGAGGCTAAGACACGCAACAATAATGCTGAGCAGCTGACAGAGAAAATCATGCAGGCGCTTGATCTTCGTCCTGTTCGTGCCTGCATCGAGAGCTTTGACCCTCGCGTTTTGCAGTGGCTGCGTCAGAACCGTCCTGAGATGCTTCGCGGCCAGCTTTCGGAGAATTTCCTGGTTGACCGTCAGACTAAGCACATGAACATTGCTACACGAGCTGGCGCTACAGCTCTCTTTGGTAATTCTGTTGGTCGCCCAGACTTCATTTCATACAAGTTTGAAGATCGCAAGAACCCCTTTGTTAAGCTGGCTTGCAATACCATGGGTGCACACCTGATTACCTGGACCGTTAGGAACGAGGAGGACATGATTGCCTCCGAGCTTGAAGGTGCGCCTGTCATCTTTGAGGGATTTATCCCAACTCCTGCGTCGCTGATTAACTAGCTTTCCAATCGGTGAGAAGACCAATTGGCGAGAAGAACGTTTGGCTTAAACTACGGCCAAAATTTATAGGTTTATCTGGGACTCCACGGGTTTCTTGCCCGCGGAGTTTCTTGTGAAAAGTTCCTTAAGATTGTTGTATGAATATATGTACATATATCAATTTAAGGAGTAGACTAGGTATAACAACAACCCAAGGAGGAGCTATGAGCTCAAAGACAAAGGTGAAAATTGCTCGCATTGTCTGTTCTGCAGTGTTGCTGGTTGTGGCCTATGTGATTGAACATGCATTTGACCTGCAGCTCTGGCAGGCACTGTTGCTTTACCTGTTGCCTTATGCTGTTGCGGGATACGATGTTGCTCTAGAAGCATGGGAGAGCATCACTGAGGGCGAGTGCTTTAACGAAGACTTGCTCATGACCATTGCTACTGTTGGTGCCTTGCTCATTGGCTTTGTGCCTAACGGTTCTCCTATGTTTGATGAGGCCGTCTTTGTTATGCTGTTCTTCCAGGTAGGAGAGGTGTTTGAGCACCTTGCTTCCGATAACAGCAAGAAGTCTATTGCCAAGCTTATGGATATTCGCCCTGATAGCGCAACGGTTGAGCGTGACGGGCAGCTGCTCACTATCTCTCCAGAAGAGGTTAAGCTGGGAGAGATCATTGTGGTCAAACCCGGCGATCGCGTTCCAGTGGACGCAGAGATCGTCGAGGGTTCTACTAGTCTTGATACCGTTGCTCTTACTGGTGAGAGCGTGCCTCGTGACGCAACGGTGGGGGACAATATTATCTCAGGCTGTGTAAATCTCTCCGGTGTGGTACGCGCCCGCGTTACTCACCTCTTTGAAGACTCTACTGCTTCCCGCATCATTAAGCTGGTAGAGAGCTCAAACCAAAACAAGTCCAAGAGCGAGAAGTTTATTCGTCGTTTTTCTCGCGTGTATACTCCAGCAGTTGTTTACAGTGCCATTGCGCTGGCGTTTTTACCACCACTGCTTTCGGGGGACTTTGTAGCTAACGCTTCTACCTGGGCTGTAAGGGCACTTACCTTCCTTATTGCATCTTGTCCGTGTGCGCTGGTAGTTTCCGTGCCACTGGCCTTCTTTGGCGGTATTGGCGCTGCTTCGAAGGAGGGCATCCTAATCAAGGGCTCTTCGTACATTGATATGCTTTCTACCCTTGATACCGTTGCATTTGACAAGACCGGTACGTTGACCGAGGGTGTCTTTGAGGTTCTGGCTGTTCATTCTCAGACCATTGGCGAGAAGGACCTTCTGCACCTAGCTTCTCACGTTGAGATGCACTCCACGCACCCCATTGCTGCAGCTCTTCGCGCTGCTTATCCAAGCGAGGACGATGACTGTGTTATCACGGACATCAAAGAAATTGCTGGTCAGGGTATTTGCGCTAACGTGAATGGTAAAAGCGTTGCTGTTGGCAACAGCGCACTTATGGAGAGCGTAGGAGCTTCTTGGAAAGCGTGCGAGAACCACGGAACCATCATTCACGTGGCTGTTGATGGGACCTACATGGGCCACATTGTTATTTCTGACCGCGAACGAGCTGATGCTCCAGCAGCAATCGCTTCCCTCAAAAACGTTGGCGTTTCTAAGGTTGTTATGCTCACGGGCGATAAACGCGACGTTGCAGAAGAGATTGCAGCTAAGATGGGTATCACCGAGGTTCGTGCTGAACTGCTTCCACAGGATAAGGTTTCTGCCGTTGAAGGCCTTCTCGCCCAGAAGACAGCTGGTAAGTCCCTTGCTTTTGTCGGTGACGGCATCAATGATGCACCCGTTCTTGCACGCGCTGATGTAGGCGTTGCTATGGGAGGTTTGGGGTCTGATGCTGCTATTGAGGCCGCCGACGTAGTTCTTATGGACGACAAGCTCTCTAAGCTCTCAAAGGCCGTAAAGATTGCTCGTCATACCTTGGGTATTGCAAAGCAAAATATTGTGTTTGCTATTGGCGTTAAGGTTGCTGTTTTGATCCTTGCAGCCTTTGGTTTGGCTCCCATGTGGCTAGCGGTCTTTGGAGACATAGGCGTTATGGTGCTTGCGGTTCTTAATTCCACTAGAGCTTTGAATATAAAGTCGATTAAGTAAAAGAGTCAGGGCTGCTGGCCTAAAAAAGAGCGCTCGCAAAGGAGCGCTCCTACAAAGGTTGTTTTCACAAACGGCTGTTTCTACACATAGCCAATTACAAATTACTGAGCCTTCTTACGAAGTCTACGAGCACGGTTTGCAAGATTGCGGACCGTGCTTTCCATTCCATGAGGAACGTAGGCCAGCGATTCTAAGTCTTCTGGAAGGTAGTCAACAAGACTGACAGGCTTTGTGGGTGTGAAATCTGCTGGTACAGGACCCGGAGCAATCAGGTAGGCATGAACCTTAGCGCCCTGGGCGCCAAGTTTTTGTTCGTACTCACTGGGAACATCGTGAGGAAAATCGTTCTGTGCATCTCGCGTTTTCCAAATAAAGTTGTATCCAGCAACTTCAACTTGCTCAAGAGAAAAATCAAAAAGTGGCTGGCTATCTGTTTTAAGACGAACAACGCCCTCTTTAGTTAGAACATTTCTGTACTGCATAAGACGTTCAGCATCAGTGAGGCGCATCTTTGCCTGCCTGATTCGAGGAAATGGAGCAGGGAAGTTGAGATAGATTACAGAGACCTCTTCTGGCGAGAAGTACTCATCAATCTTCATGCCGGTACCAGGAACTACGATGGCGTTAGGCACTCCTGCTTCATACATTGTTTTAGCAGCATATGAAATACAGATGGGTTCTGTATCAATGGCTACAAAAAGGACATTAGGATTTGCCTTAGCTTGAGCGGCGGTAAAAGATCCTTTACCGCAGCCAAGGTCTACACGGACCTCAGAGAAGGGGACATGTCCCTCAGCAGTAATTGGCGCACACGCAGATGCCCATGTACCTCTCAAAGCCTCTGGATGAGGCTCAATAACGCTGGAATACGCCTCTAAGCGCTCTTCCAGAACAAAGTTTTTAGGCAAACGTGCATGTAGTGCGCGCAAGGCAACTCCTTAACAAGCAGACAAAATCAGCGTTTCTTTATAGAAGCTGATCAAGTGTTTCTCCGTACGAAGGTAGGAATTCTGTCATAAAATCGCGCACTTCTGGAAGAGAATCTGCTAAATCTTCAACAACTCCACGAGTTGAGGCTTCAGCGGTAATAAATTCTGAGTTTCCAGATTGAGCCTCCTCAATACACTTAATAAGTGCTGCAATCTTATCTGCAGCTTTAATAAGCTTTCTAAGATAAGCTTCACTCTCTGAAGCCTCAGCGCTGTGAGTGAGTACCTGAGCATAGGCATCTTGCAGGTCTTCTGGTAGTGTGGAGAGAATGGTTTTCTCGGCACGTGCCTCTACCTGATGATACGCATCTCTAATTTCTGAATTAGCATACTTTACCGGCGTGGGCATGTCTCCGGTGATAATCTCTGATGCATCGTGATACATACCAATAAGAGCCGCGCGATCTGCGTCAAGATTTCTGTGATAGCGCACATTTGCAATAGTTGCTAGGCAATGAGAAATAACGGCCACGTCAAGGGCGTGTTCAGCAAGACTTTCTGAGCGAGAATTGCGCATAAGCGACCAGCGCTCAATGTAGCGCATGCGAGAAATAAGTGCAAAAAAGCTGGACTGCGACGAAGAATTCTGAGACATTGCCCCTCCTTAATTTGTTTTCTCAACCTTACCACGGATACCGGACAAAAACTGTTTTGACACAACTATGCAATGTAGTCATAGCAAATATGAAGTAATCAAATACTTTAGATGTTTATATGAAATTATTGATATCTGAACATCCGTTCATGGGTATTTTTGCTCCGCTTACCGGCAACCATGGCTAACTTATTCCAAAGGAGTTAACCCAGGCTTACTATGCAAGTAAACCTCGTCCGTTTAAAAGAAGTGAGCGGACAACAAAGGAAGGATGGGAAACATGAGTAAGTATGCTTTTGTAGGCGGCAAGCTCGTTGACGGTACTGGCGCTGCACCAGTTGAGGACTCCCTTGTCCTTATCGATGACGACAAGATTACCTATGCTGGTCCTCGTAAAGAGGTCCCAGAGGGATATGAGGTACGTGACGCATCTGGCCATACCGTAATGCCTGGTCTTGTTGATACACACCTGCACTTCTCCGGCAACCTGACCGACAACGATAACGACTGGGTTATCGAGTCCGTTGCTCAGAAGCAGGCATGCGCAGTCAAGCAGGCTTATGACGCTCTTACCCACGGCCTCACCACTGTCGTTGAGATTGGTCGCAATGGTATTGCTATCCGCGACCTTGTTAACATGGGCATTATGCAGGGTCCTCGTATCTTTGCTACTGGCCTTGGCCTTTGCCGCGTTGCTGGTCACGGTGACTCTCACCACCTGCCACTGCAGATTTCCAAGGACGGACACCCTTGGGGCGACCAGGTAGACGGTCCATGGGAGCTTCGTAAGGCAATTCGTCGTCGTCTCCGTGAAGAGCCTGACGGCATCAAGATCTGGGCAACCGGTGGCGGCATTTGGCGCTGGGACTCTGACCGTCTGCAGCTCTTCTGCACCGAGGAGATCAAGGCAATTGCTGATGAGTGCGCACTGGTAGGCATTCCTCTGTACGCTCATTCCTACAATAACTTTGACGCTGCATATGACTGCGTCCGCTTTGGTTGCAAGCAGCTTATTCACGGCTTTGAGCTTGACGAGCGCACCATGAAGCTTATGGCAGAGCAGGGCACCTTCTTTACTCCTACCATCGGCTTCCTGCCAACTTGGTACGGAACTTATCCACCAGACTGGACTCCAGAGCTTGACGCATTCCCAGGTGAGACTGTTGTCGAGAAGGGCCTTGCACGCACCTACGCTAACCTGCGTAAGGCTTATGATATGGGCATCACTATTACCATCGGCTCCGATTCCTTCAGCTTTGTTACTCCTTACGGCTATGTCACCATTGATGAGATGTATGACTTTGTCGAGAAGGTTGGCATCTCCATCCTTGATACCGTTGCAGCTGCTACCTACAATGGCGCAAAGATGCTGGGCAAGGAGAACGAGTTTGGTGCTGTCAAGGAAGGCCTCTCCGCTGATATCCTCGTAGTTAAGGGTGACGTTGCTAACAACATCCGTGACCTCACGCCTGAGAACATGGACGTCATCATGAAGGAAGGCAAGATTATTGATCGTGGTAGCTTCTAAGCTTCCGGCTCGATAATTTGTAACGCGAAGGTTGGGCCCTGACTCACTTAAGCGTCAGGGCCCACTTTTACAAACAAGAAGTTTATTCTTTGATATAAAAGTTTGACATTTGATAGGAGCTCACTATGTCTGAACCAAAGCAGGTGAAAATTGTGCTGCTTACCGGCTATTTAGGCGCAGGTAAGACCACTATTTTGAACCACATTCTCTCTAACACTGAAGGCATTCACGCAGCAGTCATTGTTAATGATATTGGCGAGATTAATGTTGACGCTGGCCTTATTAAAGACGGCGGCTACGCTAAAGAAGGCGACGTTATTCCTTTGACCAACGGTTGCCTCTGCTGCACCCTTTCTAATGACTTGGCACTTCAGTTGGGTGATTTGGCCGATACCGAGGAGTTTGACTACATCATTATTGAGGCTTCGGGCATCTGCGAGCCAATCCCCATTACCTATAACATTTCTGCATTCTGCAATCAGAGCCAGCATGCAACTAATCACTCTCACCTCAACCTTGATAACATCGTCGCAGTTGTTGACTGTGCTCGCATGTTTGAGGAGTTCCACAACGGCGCCGATCTTCTCGACCCAGATATTGAAGAGGACGACATTGAGAACCTGCTTATTCAGCAGATTGAGTTCTGCTCTACGCTGGTGCTCAACAAGACCGACCTGGTTACTCCAGAGCAGCTTCACGAGCTCAAGGCGCTTGTTCGCGGCCTGCAGAAAGACGCCGTTATTGTTGAGGCGGTCAACGGTGACATTCCAATGAGCGAGCTTATCAATACGGGTCGTTTTGACTTTGATAAAGCCTACGCCTCCGCTGCCTGGATGGATGCAATGGAGCATCCTGAGGAGCACGAGGACCCAGAGGTTTTGGAGTACGAAATTACTACCTTTGTGTATCGCCGTCGTCAGCCATTTGACCTGGACAAACTTAACCAGTTTGTGGCTAGCTGGCCAAAGAATATCATCCGCGTCAAGGGTAGCATCTGGATTTCGCAAGACCCCGAGATGAGCTACGTATTTGATCAGGCCGGCAAGCAGGTCCAGTTCTACGAGAATGGCATGTTCTACGCTTCGCTGCCAGAGGATGAGCGAGAAACCCTTCTTGACGAGAAACCCGAGCTACGCGCAGAATGGGATGATGAACTGGGCGATCGTCAAACTAAGCTGTGCTTCATTGGACGTCATATGAACCATGAGGAAATTGAAGCCGGTCTGGATGCATGCCTTACTGAGTATGTTCCTGACGAGTTTGACTACTAGCGTTTTCAGCGCCAAGAGCTCCGGCGCTTGAGACGAGGGACCCAGTTTATCCGGGTCCCTTTTTTAGGTTAGAGGTGCCTAATGACCAAGATTGAGCAGCTTAAAGACTGGATTCAGTCGTCAGATAACATTGTTTTCTTTGGTGGCGCAGGCGTGTCAACAGAAAGCGGTATTCCTGATTTTAGGGGTACTAACGGTCTGTATCGCCAGGGCGGCATCAAGGTAGAAAACATGACCATTGGCCTGGGCCAAGACGGCTATGACATGGGAAAAGAAGCCTATGACCTGGGAAATGGTGTAACGGTTGACCCCGATAACGAGGAGTCTTTTGCCTACAGCAAGTCGCCAGACTTTACGCTTGAAGAGATCTTCTCGCTTGATGTGTTTTTTGATTACCCCGCAGCGTATTACACGTATTTTAGGAACTCTCATCATTTGGGGGAGGCTCAGCCAAACATTGCTCACAAATGGCTGGCTGACTTGGAAGCTGCGGGAAAGTTGCGCGCGGTGGTGACGCAAAACATCGACGGACTGCATCAAGCTGCTGGTAGCAAGCGTGTGTTTGAGCTCCACGGTAACGAGACGCGTTTTTATTGTCCTGAGTGCGGCCACACCTACACGCTTGATCAGATTGAAGAGCAGTCGTCTGTGGTGCCGCTCTGTCAATGCGGCGCAGTTATTAGGCCTGATATCGTCTTTTACGGAGAGGGCCTTGATATGGACACGGTCTACGGCGCGCTGAACGCCATTTCTCAAGCGGAGGTCCTTGTGGTTGCAGGAAGTTCGCTGGTAGTGCAGCCTGCCGCCGGTCTTCTCGACTACTACGAGGGCAACAAAATGGCTATCATCAACGACCAGCCTACGCCGTACGATGGTCGCGCCAATCTGGTGATCAGAGACAGAATTGGCGCCGTCATAGAACAGCTCCTGTAGAAAAACGCCTACCCGCAAAAGTGCAGGTAGGCGTTACTCATTTAAACAATAGCGAGAAACCCGATGCGCGAGAAACCCGCGCAGTGGAAGCTCGCATAAGGTGCGACGTGTGAAAAACCCGTGTTAGTTAGCGTTTTCCTCGGCGAGCGTCTGAAGCGTTGCCATGAGAGATGGAACAACCTGCTTCTTACGACTGACAACTCCTGGAAGAACAGCAATGTTGCCGTCAACCTTTACGTTAAAGGCGCGCTCGATGACGTTGGCAGCGTTTGCACCGTAGAAGAGCATCTCGGTGACCTGGCTCTTTACGTCGGTGAACATGTAGAAGACCATTGGGAGCTCTTCGGACTTAGCGGCAGTCTCCAAGAATGGTCCAACAAGTTCCTCTGCAGCTTTGCGGCTGGACTCGGTCATGAAGGAGCCCTGGCCAACGCCAAACTTTACGCCACCACGACTGAATACCTTGTAGTCACCATGGAAGACTTCTTCTGCAGTACGACCAGTGAGGTCTGCGCCAGCGTCAAACATTTGCTCAGAGTAAGCGTCAATGTCTTCTCCGCAAATCTCTGCAAGCTTCTTACCAGCAACAATATCGCGCTCGGTGCAGGTAGGGGAGCGGAATGCAAGGGTGTCGGAAAGAATTGCAGAGAGCATGAGGCCAGCAATATTCTTTGGAATCTCGATGCCGTACTCGTGGTAGAGGCCATAGATGATGGTGCAGGTGCAGCCAACAGGGACGTTTCTAAAGGTAATTGGGTTGGAAGTCTCAATGGAGCCGATGCGGTGGTGATCAACAATCTCCATGATCTCTGCCTGCTCAAGACCATCAACTGCCTGAGTGCGCTCGTTGTGGTCAACAAGAATGACATGCTTCTTGCGAGGGTTCAAAAGACCAGGACCGCTGATAAGACCAGCAAAAGTTCCGTTCTCGTTGATAACAGGGAAGAAGCGGTGCCTTGAGTTGGTCATTTCCTTACGAGCATCATCAATTGCGGTGTTGACGCTGAACTTAAGGATGTCGTCAGTGAGCATCTTCTCACGTACAGGCATAGACATGATAAGCAGGCGAGCTACCTCAAAGGTATCGCGAGGAGTGCTGATAATAGCGCAATCACGCTTTTTAGCCAGATCGATGACGTCCTGAGCAATTGGAGCATCGCAAGAGACAATAAGGCAAGAAGCACCGTGCTCAACTGCGATAGTCTGGTTCTCATGGTTGCCAGCAACAACAATGATATCGCCAGCGTCAACAATCTCTGAAAGAGCGGAAGCGCTGGTACCAACACGAATATTGCCCTGCTTAACAACGCCCTGAGGATCACCAAGAACCATGGTGCCACCAAGCGTAGAAACGATATTTGCATAGCTTGTCTGAGCCTTAGAGAGCAGGTTTGGCTCGGAAAGGCTCATGTTTGCATTTGCAATATCTTTAACGGCAATCAGGCCGGTAAGCTCTTCTTCCTCATCAGTAACGCAGAGTGTATCAAGCTTAACGTCCTGCATAAGCTGCCAAGCAGCATAGAGGCTCATTCCAGCATCAACTTTTGGCTGAGCTTGAATTTCTGCATCTTTGATCTGAGGAGTAACCGTAGTAATAAGCTGTGGCTCTTCGAAGCCAAAGTGATTTAGGACAAACGCAGTCTCACGGTTGAGTGAGCCAGCGCGACGAGCTTCATAGATAGGGTTATCAATCTGATTTTTGAGATACGCATAAGAAATTGCAGCACAAATGCTGTCTGTATCTGGGTTCAAATGGCCAATGATATTTACTTTACGAATTGCTTCTGCCATCTTCGCCTCCCTGATGATGTTGATGATGTAACTTTCTAATTAGAACACACTTTAGTAAGCACATTTTGTTTCTTTTCTAATACCACCTTGTAGTGTACCCCTCTCTCTTTTTACTTAGAACAGAAAAACGCAGAAAAACAGCGGGCGTACCTGTGAATCTGGTAAATGTGTATAGGACAAATGACAATTCAAAAGTTGAAGGAAATTAGTACAATGAAATAGTTAACAAATCGATTGAATTGGAATACCTAGTGAGTTCTCCTACGCGTTTTTCTGCTAAAAAAAGAAACGCTCGTCATATGGTTAAAGCAGCGCACGTCCCTGAGCCTTCATCTGAGGCAAGGGAAGTTGCACCTGTAGAAGCACCTCAGGCTCCCGTAGAGAAGGCTGATACTACGGCAAGTCCAGTGGCCTCTCTGCAGACCGCTTCTGAGCAGCTTTCGTCTGCTTTTGCGTCGTTTGCGCAGCGTAAGCCTGCAGAAGTGTCTGCTGCACAGCCTGCAGAAAAGTCCGCTACACGGCCCGCAGAAAAACCTGCAGAAAATATGCGGTCTAAAGTTGCGCCAGAAAAAAAGAAGCGCCAGAAAACGCTTCTATCTGCACGCAAAAGCATTCGTGTGGAGAAACGCCGCCGCAATCAAGCAGATCCAGAACCAGAACAGCGTCATTCTCGCCCGGTGAGTGCGGGTAGAAGAAAGCTTGAGCTGGTAAGTGTCGTTGCAATTTTGGTGCTTGCGGTGCTCTCGATTGTGCTGGTTAACCGACCAAGTCAAAAAACGCTGGTATTCGGCGACAATCAGGTAACGTATACCGGCACTACCATTCAAGGAAAGATGAATGGTCAAGGCAAGATGACTTTTGAGAATGGCGATACCTACGAGGGAGAATTTGTCGACGGGTATTTCCAGGGTACGGGAACGTACACCTCAAAAGATGGCTGGACGTACGAAGGTCAGTTTGTAAAAGGCCAGGCAGACGGCCAAGGGAAACTGACTACACAAGATAGCATTGTGTACGAAGGAACTTTTAAGCAAGGGATTTATCAAAGTGCGAATTAAATGGTTTTCGCTTGTACGTATAACAGGACTTGTTTTAGTCCTCATATATCACTTTTTTAAGGACGCGCTTCCAGGCGGCTTCATTGGTGTCGACGTATTCTTTACGTTCTCGGGCTATCTCATCACAGCTCTCTTGATTGACGAGTTTGCTCGCTTTAGATCTATCGACGTCATTGGGTTCCTGCGCAGGCGTTTCTACAGAATTGTGCCGCCGCTTGTGTTTATGGTGCTTGTGTGCACGCCGTTTCTTCTGCTTGTGCGTACCGAGTTCATCGCCGGTATTAAGTATCAAATTGCTGCAGCTCTTGGCTTTGTGACTAACTACTTTGAGATAGTTCTGGGCAACAGCTATGAGAACCAATTTGCTCCTCACGTGTATCTGCACACCTGGAGTCTTGCCGTTGAAATGCACTTTTATGTGCTCTGGGGTTTGTGCGCCTGGCTGCTTGCTTGCATGAGTAAAACAATTAGAAGCTATAAGGTAAAGATTGCTGGAGCTTCCCTGGTGCTGTTGGTCGCTACTTACTTGGCGATGGCCACCGGCGCCCAAAGCTCCACGAATCTTTCTATCCAGTATTTCTCGACGCAAACGCACGTGTTCCCCTTCTTTATCGGTGCGCTTTTATCGTGTGTTGCAGGAATTGCTCAGACGGGCGAGCTCTTTGACCAGCTCGAGCAGAAGCTTTCTACTCAGCTAACGCTTGTGGGCCTTGTGGCAAGCTGCGGCGTTCTTGTCTTTTTGAGCGTCTTCATGCACTTCGAGGACCTCTTTACGTACACCTTTGGTTTCCTTTTTGCTTCCCTTGCAGCTGCAGCGATGATTTTCTTTGCTCGTATGTTGCATCAAAAAACCGAGGGTATCAACGAGCCTGGCATCGTTTCTTTTGTGGCAGATACCAGCTACGGCGTGTATCTGTTCCACTGGCCTTTGTACATTATTTTTGCCGAGAAGGTCGATCCAGTCCTGGCTGCACTCCTAACCCTGGTGCTTTCGTTTGTATTTGCAAGTTGCTCGTTCTATGTGCTTGAGCCAGCGTTGGCAGGGAAGTCTCCAGTAATCTTCTCGCGCATCAAGCTTGATGGTCAGAAGGTTTTGCGAGGTACTGGCCTTGCGCTTATTCCTTTTACTGCGGCCGTTGCCCTTATTGCGCTAACCGCTCCGCAGCTGAGCGATTTCCAGAATGATTTGCTGCTCAACGCTTCGTTACAGGAGCAGAGCACCATGACCATGACTCGCAAACATGCGGATACCTCGCAGGCAAGTAATTACAACGTTGTTGAGGGAGTCACCTACATTGGCGATTCTGTTTCGCTGCGTGCTCGTTCTTACCTACAGGATGCGCTGCCCGATGCTCAAATTGACGCTTCTGTTAGTAGAAATGTGGCGATGGGCGTAGATTTGCTGCAGTCTGCGATCGATAACAACACCCTCTACCAGGACGTTGTTGTTGCCCTGGGCACCAACCCTGTTGGCGGCTCCGATGCGGTTGATAAGATTGTGGACATGCTACCGCGCGGACATCGTCTGATTTTTGTCACTCCGTATGACGGTAGAAACTCCGATCCAAATGCTGGTGCAAATGCCATTCGTGCACACGAGCTTGAGCTCGCGCAACAGTACGATTTCATTACCATTGCGGACTGGGCACAGGTTGCTCAGGATAATCCTGACATTTGGGCAGGTACTGACTACGTACACTTTGGCTCAGATTCAAATTCCATTAATCGTGGTGGCACTCTGTACGCGCAGATGGTCAAAGACGCTGTAGATAAAGCAAATCAGGGCCACGTAAAACCATAAGCTTACTTAAACCACAAAAGGCCACGTTAACCACAAAAGCCTACGTTAGCCCACAATTTTGTTGCCATTCTTCCTACTCGTTCGTAACGACGCGGTTGAATGGCAATTTACAGTGTGATTGTGCTATATAGCTTGGAGATTTGGTGTCCCTTGTGATAAACCATTCGAAGGCAGCTGTCTAACGTGAGCCATGATCTCAATTACTGGTCAATTCATTATTATGTATAAATAAGACTCAATATTCGTAATAATGAATAATGATATATAAATAGTTTAACTACCTCTATTTTCGAGCCTCTAGCTACACACCTATGTCGGATAATCTGCAAAATGCGAGGCAAATAACACACCTAAGTCAAATAATCTGTAAGATATAGAGGTTTTGAGTGCAATGTATACGCCTTTTTGACAGATTATCTGACATAGGTGTGTTCTCGCGCTCCACGCCGCACTCTCGCGCACCGCGTCGCGCACTCGCGCACCGCATCACGCCCTCGCGCACCGGATCGCACATGCGTGCAGCTCAACGTGACCTTGCGTTTTGCAGACATATCCTCTTTCCAGCTTCTCTACTGTGGAGTCCTCGCAATATTTCATTAGAATGGACTATGTGAATATTTCATCTGACAGCCCCTTAAGGAGGAGCACATGGCAGAGTTTGTCTATCAGATGTACAAAGCTCGCAAAGCTGTCGGCGAGAAGGTAATCCTTGATGACGTCACCGTCGGCGTATACCCAGGCGCAAAAATCGGTGTTGTGGGTCCAAACGGCATGGGAAAGTCCACCCTGCTCAAGGTTATTGCCGGCATGGAGGACGTCTCTAACGGTGAGGCAAAGCTTACCCTAGGTTACACTGTTGGCCTGCTCCAGCAGGAGCCGCCGCTGGATGAGACCAAAACGGTCAAGGAGAACATCGAGCTTGCCTTCGGTGACCTGCTTGCCAAGATTGCGCGCTTCAATGAGATTGGTGTTGAGATGGGAAATCCTGACGCCGATTTTGACGCGCTCATGGCAGAGATGGGCCAGCTCCAGACCGAGATCGACGCAGCTAACGGCTGGGATCTGGACAGCCAGCTCTCTCAGGCAATGGACGCGCTCCAGTGCCCAGACCCAGATTCTTCCGTCACCCACCTTTCGGGTGGCGAGAAACGCCGTGTAGCCCTGTGTCGTCTGCTTCTCGAGGCACCTGACCTGCTGCTTCTTGACGAGCCCACCAACCACCTTGACGCGGAGTCGGTGCTCTGGCTTGAGAAGTTCCTGCACGATTACCCCGGCGCTGTCATGGCCGTTACGCACGATCGCTACTTCCTCGACGACGTCGCCGAGTGGATCTGCGAGGTTGACCGCGGACAGCTCTATCCTTACGAGGGTAACTACTCAACTTATCTGGAGAACAAGGCAGCTCGCCTTGAGGCTCAAAACCAGCAGGACGCCAAGCGCGCAAAGAAAATGCGCGCTGAGCTGGAGTGGGTTCGTTCGTCTCCTAAGGCTCGCCAGGCAAAGAACCGCGCACGTCTCGATCGCTATGAGCAGATGGAAGCAGAAGCTCGCGCATCCAAGAAGCTCGACTTCACCGAGATTCAGATTCCTGTGGGTCCGCGTCTGGGCCAGAAGGTCCTGGAGGCCGATCACATCCACAAAGCCTTTGGCGACCGCGTTCTTATCGATGACCTCTCGTTTAGCCTGCCAAGAAACGGCATTGTTGGCGTGATTGGTCCCAACGGTGTTGGTAAGTCTACGCTGTTCAAGGCTATTGTTGGCCAGGAGGAGCTTACCTCTGGCACGCTTGAGATTGGCGAGACGGTTCAAATTTCTTACGTTGACCAGCTCAGGCAGGGAATCGACCCAGACAAAACTATCTGGGAGGTTGTCTCTGACGGCAATGATTTCATCAAGGTAGGAGACACCGAGATTCCAAGCCGCGCCTATGTGGCTAGCTTCGGCTTTAAAGGACCTGACCAGCAAAAACGTGCTGGCGTCCTTTCTGGCGGCGAGAGGAACCGTCTAAACCTTGCCCTTACGCTTAAGCAGGGTGGAAACCTCCTGCTTCTGGACGAGCCTACCAATGACCTCGATATTGAGACGCTGGAAAGCCTTGAGGATGCACTTGAGCGCTTCCCAGGATGCTCGGTGGTAACCAGCCACGACCGTTGGTTCTTGGACCGCATTGCTACGCATATCCTTGCGTGGGAGGGCGACGACGAGAACCCAGGTAAGTGGTTCTGGTTTGAGGGTAACTTTGAGGCCTACCAGGCCAATCGCATCGAAAGACTTGGTCAGGAGGCTGCTCGTCCTCATCGCATTCACCGCAAGCTCACCCGCGACTAACGTATAGGTGGCACAAACGCAGCGCATTCAAATAGAAGATAAAAATAGTAACTATTTTTATCGTTAAGATTTTGTGCAATCTGTTTAAGAGACTAACAACTGGGTATCAAAAATGAGAAGCCAAAGAGCTTCTCATTTTTTATGAGTAAGAACATTATTACGAGGAAAGAGAAGAACATGGCACTTGACACAAACGTTGGTAACATCCTTAATCAGCAGATCAACAAAGAGTTCTATTCCGCTTATCTGTATCTGACTTTTGCAGATTTTTATGAGGAGCAGGGTCTTAAGGGCTTTGCAAACTGGTATGTCATCCAGTCTCAGGAAGAGCTTGCTCACGCACGTATCCTTCGTCGTTACCTGCTTGATAACGATTGGACTCCAACCATGGAGGCAATCGCAAAGCCAGACCTTACCTTCTCCAAGGTAGTTGAGCCAATCAAGGCAGCTTATGAGCACGAGCAGTTTATTACTGCAAGCATCAATGAGTGCTATGTTGTTGCTCAAAAGGCAAACGATTTCCGCACTATGCAGCTACTTGACTGGTACGTTAAGGAGCAGGGTGAGGAAGAGGCAAACGCTGCCGATCTTCTCAAGGCAGCGGAGCTCTTTGGTGGAGATCCAAAGAACCTGTTTGATCTTGACCGCGAGAACGCTGCTCGCGTCTTTGTGGCTCCTACTATGCCAATGTAAGCTCGCCGCGCTTCTGCGTTATTGCTTACAGCGGAGTTTCAATAGCCTCTGATTTGTTCGAAGAGGCGCCTGATAGTTCAGCAAAGATGGCACCGCCTATGATGCAGGCGGTGCCTATTATTTTGAGAAGACCAAAAGGCTCGCCAAGGATAAGTGCCGAGAAAATAACTGCAGATAGTGGTTCAAGGTAGCCAAAGACTGCCACGCGCTGAACTGGAATCTTGGTAAGTTGTGGGAAATACAAAAATGATCCAAGGCCTGTGTTAAAGAGGCCGATGGTCAAAACGGCAAGCCAATTTACCGATGCTGGATCCGCGGGCAGCTCAATGCCATGGAATACAACAGTAACCAGAGCAACAATAGCGCAGCCAATGCCCAGCTGAATACTGGTGCCTTCAATACCAGAAACATCTTTGAGCTGCCTGTTACAAATAACCATGATGGCATAAAGAACAGCAGAGAGAGCGCCTAGAAGAAGGCCAAGAGGCGAGAGGTTCAGTCCAACTCCATAGCCAATAATAAGGGCAGCTCCAATAACAACTATAAGGAAGCCAAGTATCTTTTTAGCAGTGAGTTTCTCGCCAAATAAAAGGGGAGAGAGCGCCATTACAATAACGGGACCGCAGTAATACTCAAGCGTTGCAATACCAACGCCTACCAGGCGATACGCCTCAAAAAGAAAGGTCCACTGAAGACCCAAGGCAATGCCTGATCCAATGAGTGCCTGGAAGTCCTTGGGGTAGTTTTGAATGGTAAAAGCCTCTTTTTGTACAAGCTTAACCGCGAGCAAAAAGAGCGTGCCCAAAAGCATACGGAAGAAGACAATTTGATAGCTAGGAAGATTGATAAAGCTTGCAACGATTCCGTTAGAACCGCAGATGATAAGCGCAATTAGGTAGAGCACGGTAGGTTTAAATGTGGCGTCTCTCATCGGCTACTCGCAAATTTCTGTATCCACGGACTGTGGAATTCTGTCGTTACAAATTACCTGGTAGAACAGTTTTTCTTGCTCTCGTTGATCGGAGGTCTGACCAAGCATCCACATAGTTTTTGCAACCAGAGCTTCGGTAGTCATATCGTCTCCAGAGAGAACGCCGGGCATATCTTGATAGGTTCTACCGACCTCATACACACCCAGGTCAAGACCCTCTTCAGGAACTTGTGTGGTAATAACTACAGTGCGACCAGACGCAATCCAATCGGTGATAGCTTCTTCGTAAGAGTCATCGTATGAGGGGATGCCGCCAATACCAAAGGTTTCAAGCACAATAGCGTCGTAGTCATTCTTCAGAAGGTAGAAGATAGATGGATTAAGCTCGGGGGTCAGTTTAAGCACAATGACACGCGTATTGAGCGTTTCATAGGTTGTAAGACCGCCATCTACCTGCTCTTGATTTGGCGCACTACGAATAATCTTGTTGCCACGGATATGGGCAAGCGGTGGATAATTCATGCTCGTAAATGCATTGAAGCTCAGCGTGCGCTGTTTATGAGCGCGGGTGCCGGCAATAACCTCGTTGCCAAAAACCACCACAACTCCGGCGCTTCTGTCGTCGAGTGCGTAGAGAACGGAGTGGTAGAGGTTGAGTTTGGCGTCGGTAAACGGATTTGCCATTGGCTGTTGAGAGCCTGTGAGCACAATGGGTTTCTCGCTATTTTGAATGAGGTAGGAGAGGGCAGCGGCAGTATATGCCATGGTATCGGTGCCGTGAAGGATAATAAAGCCGTCGTAGGCATCGTATGACTCAATGATGGCGTCTCTGATCTGGAGCCAGTTTTGAGGGCGCATATTGGTGCTGTCGATATTCATGACTTGTTTGAAATCAAATTCGCAGAGATCATGAACAAGAGGGACGTTGGCCAAAAGCTCTTCTCCTGAAAGTGAGGGAGCCAAGCCCGATTCAGTGGAAACAGAAGCAATAGTTCCTCCTGTTGCCATCAGTAAAAGTTTCTTCACACGTCCCCCATGAACTCCAATTGTGCAGACTTTACAGAAAATAAGTCTGTATAGCGCTTTATTGTAACGGGATAGATGCTTTTCAGGGCGAGAAAAGCAAAGTCGGTGTATTCTTTTTTTGGTAAACGAATCTTTTAGCAAGGATTGTTGATGGCAGAGAACAACCTCTTTGGTTTTGGTAAGAAAAAGCGTCCAACTCAGGTTCCACCTACTGTCTCCCGTAATGGGGAGTCTTCTACTTCTCCACGTGCGGTACGAGGTCGTCACGCAGCTGTTGGAAGCCGTGCACAGGCGCAGCGTAGGATGACGCAAGATCGCCCAACAAATCCCGTTAACCATGCCCGTGCAGATGCCGCCCGTGCACGTGGTCGAGCAAGAACTGCTTACGGCAATCACTATGGCACGCTCAACCCCAGAGATGAAGCCCAGGCAGCATATGCGGCTAGGAGACGTCGTTCTTCTCGCATGAGGCTGGGTCGTGTGGCGCTGGCAGTATTGCTTGCAGCCATCATCTTGTGGGTAGTGTTTACGCTGGTAAGTTCATGTAGCCCAGGAGGCGCTTTTGCGCATGCTCAGGCGCTTGATCCTACCGTTACCCTGGCTGGTTCCGTGAAGGTCGGATAGCCTTACGGGCTGCGGCGTGACTGTGGAGTGTCCAGTAGTTTCGATGTGTAAGCTGCTATTTTGGGCTCTTACTTGTAGAGACGCGTGAGAAGTCCAAATTCAAATCAACTGAACCGGTAATACCGTCAACTTGTCCTGTTGAAGTGTATTGCCATATCAAAAAGTTAAAGTTTACGTCTGGTTGATCAACGTATTGTGCCAGCCAAATGGGCTCGTCGAGTGAGACCAGGTCAAAGCGATTTAGATCAACTTTGTTGCCATACACAATAACGCGGTATCCTGCTTCTTGAATGGTGGTGCAAAACGCGCGCGCAATTGCGTTAGTTTCTGCGGGGGAAAGGTTGTCGGCGCGACCGCTGTAATCGGGAGAAGGCTCCAGATCAAACGCAACAGGAAGAGCAAGCTTTGTAACTCCTGCTTCCCTTAGCTGCTGCAAAACAAAAGCGGCCTCCTCGCGAGCCTCATCCACGTTAATAGCCTGCGAGAAGAAGTACACGCCTACATCAAGACCAGCGCTTTGCGCACCTTTTAGGTTGGTCTCAAACAGCTCATCCGCGCGAATACCACCCTCGGTGGAGCCGCGGTAGCCAATGCGAAGAATGGCAAATTGAATGTCATCGGCAGCAACGGCTTCCCAGTCAATAAACCCCTGGTGAGAAGAGACGTCAACGCCCGTGCGAGTGAGCTCTTCTCCGTCCACCACATAATGCGCACGTCCCGTTGCGTCGTAGCTAAGGTTTTCCCACTCATAGGGAACCTCGTTTTTGATGATCAGATTGTTGTCAAAAGAGAGGGAGAAAAGTCCCTGACACGATTGCAACAATGCCAGCACAAATACAATGGCCAGCGTAATAAGTCCCCATTTGACAACAGGATTGTTCTGAGAATTTTGCTCAAGTGTATGCATCGCCCGCTGCTTACGTTTTGAAGCGTTTGCAGAAGCAGGTGTATGTTTAGTTTTAGAACGAGTCGTAGAGTTTCTCGTTTTCTTGCTTTTATGTGAGCTCTTAAAAATCACTGGTGAAAGAATTGTCCTTGTTCAAAAATTGGCTCGCAACACACGTTAATGCCCAGCTTGTGATAGATGGACTCGTCATCGTTTGGAATAATTGACGAGAAATACGCGTCGCATCCACGGAGTAGTTGCGTGGCATCAACGGCTTTTCCGGCCAATGGGTTGGTAATTGAGCTGATAGAGAGCGCAATGAGCATCTCGTCAGCGCAGAGGCTGGTGCGAGCCAGCTTAAAGTTGTTCTCTTTTAGTGCGCAAATAGGTCTTAGGACCTCATCTGAGACAATAAACGTCTTCTTCTCAATACCAACTACGTATTTGAGGGCGTTGAGCAAAAGCGACGCTGGCGCACCTAAAAGCTCCGAAGTCTTGCCGGTAATAATGGTGCCGTCAGGCATAACCATAGCGCCCGCAAGCTTTCCTGTCTCTTCTGCTTTATGCAAACAAGCTGCATGAGCTGGCGAGAAGTTCTGGTCAACGTTAACGTCTTTCATCAAGAGATTAATCTTTGTGAGTTCACGCTCACCCATACCAGTACGCTCGAGTTTCTCGGCAGCCCTAAACCACCTGCGTACAATCTCTGCTTTGGAAGCTTCCTGGCAAACCTCATCATCAATAATGCAGTTGCCAACCATATTGACACCCATATCGGTTGGAGACTGATACGGGCTGGTACCTGCGATTTTCTCCATCATGGCCTTGAGCACAGGAAAAGCCTCAACGTCGCGGTTGTAGTTAACGGTAACCTTGCCGTGAGCCTCAAGGTGATATGGATCGATGATGTTGTTGTCGCCCAAGTCTGCTGTGGCTGCCTCGTAGGCAACGTTTACGGGGTGCTTGAGCGGAAGGTTCCAAACGGGGAACGTCTCAAACTTTGCATAACCTGCGTGGACTCCACGGGCGTTCTCGTTGTAGAGCTGCGAGAGGCAGACAGCAAGCTTGCCTGAGCCAGGACCAGGTGCTGTTACAACTACCAAAGGATGCGTAGTCTTTACGTACTCGTTTTTACCGTAGCCATCCGCCGAGACGATCAGGTCAATATTGGAGGGGTAGCCCTCAATGGGGTAGTGGCGATACACGGCAATGCCCATGTTTTCTAGGCGCGCACGATAGGCCTTTGCCTTTGGCTGACCAGAGTACTGCGTAATGACAACGCCGCCAATGGCAAGGCCGCGAGCACGGAAGATGTCCATAAGCCTCAGCACGTCATCGGCATAGGTAACGCCAATATCGCTTCTGCGCTTGCCGTTTTCAATGTCGTTTGCATTGATGGCAAAGACAACTTCTGCCTCGTGAGCAAGCTGCTGAAGCATCTGAGCTTTTGCATCTGGAGCAAATCCAGGGAGGATGCGAGAAGCGTGGTTGTCGTCGAGCAGTTTACCGCCAAACTCAAGGTAGAGCTTGCCGCCAAATTCACTGATACGCTGGTGAATTCGATCCGCCTGCATAGTGATGTACTTCTCGTTATCAAAGCCGATACGCATGCGTCCTCCTGCCAAGATTTACTGTAGAAATTGTATCATCAAGCAAAGACTTCCTATACGCTATAAGCTATACAGAAAACAAATAAACAACCAAGGAGTTGTGTATGGATAGCAAGTTTTCACAAACACCTTCTCGTGGCGAGAAGTTCAAAGAGCTGGCTCTCAGTGCTTTGCGTGCATTTGGTTATGGTTGTCTTACAGCAGCTGGAATGAGCGCTGGTATCTTTGCATTTGCGTACTTTACCAGCGGTATGGATATGTTTACGGGCATCGACTGGGTGCGCCGTGTTATGTACGTCATTTCTTCTTTGGGAATTATTGCTTGCGGCGTTGGTTTGCTCTTTAGCGGAAAAGAGTACGAGGACCGTCAGATGGGCTTTACGCGTGATATTGATGACCCCATCAGCCTTAAAGAAGGAAAGCTTGATCCTCGTATTTCAAAAATCGAGACCAATCACCTTTCTTGGCAGGCAGCAATCCTTTATGCCTCAATTGGTATGTTTGTAGTTACCACTATCTTTGACGAGGTTATGAGCCACACTTTCTTGATGTAGGTATTCTCGCTAGTACAGAGATAACTTACTAGGACAGTGGCAGCTTGCTAGTACAGAGGTAGAGCGCCTAGTACAAAGGTAGAGCGCCTAGTATAAAGGCAGATTGCCTAGTATAAAGGCAGCTCACCCGTTAACGGATCAATATCTTCTGCAGCCAGTGGCTCAAACGCCAGACAGGTAAATGTTGGTTCTCCATGGAACTCGGTAAAGCCCGCGTCCCTAATAAGGGCCACAACAAAGCCACGAGCTTTTCCTTCAGCAGCAAGCTCAAGCAACGCTTCTTCAGAATCAACATAGACACATACTTTTGCAACGCCAGCATCAAACCAGTTAGTGATTGCAGAGGTATCTTCGTCAGCATGGTCCAAATAGACCCAATTCTGATCATCGGTAACACGAACCTGATCAAGTCGACGCTCTTTTGCAAGTGCCATCAGCGTGGCTTCAACACATGCATGGCTTGCCTGAGCGGCAATTTTACCTTTTCGCATCTTAAGATCGCGACGAATAACAATCATTTGTTTTGATTTATATGAAGAACTTGGCATGAAAAACCTTTCTAGAAACTGAGTGCTAAGTGTACCATTCACGGCTTTCCGATTTTTGTCGCAAGTAAATCTCGAAGGATCAAAAAGGCTCTCTAAAACCAAGAGCGGCGAGAAGAACGTTGAATGTTCAGCTTGTTACATCAATAAGTTAAATAACGGCACCTGAGTAGAAGGTTGATTCTTGTCTATGTTGCTATGGTTGACTGAGGAGGTGTCTATGAGAGAGTTGGTTATTTTTGTCATGTATATCTGGGCTTCAATATCGGATATGCGAAATCGCACTATTCCAAATAGAATCCCTATTTTGCTCGTTATTTTATGGCCTATTTGGCTTGCCGCAAATGAAAAACCCGCTGAGTTACTGATGAATGCATTATGGAGTGAGCTCTTTGTTATAGGTGTACTGATTACAGTAGGTATAGTTACAAAATTTATAGGTCATATGTCTTCTCTGGGAGGGGGAGATATTAAACTTATTCTCTCAACATGCCTTTATCTTGAAATAAAAGAGACATTTGTCTTTTTATTTTTAGCAAATATTTTAGGTGTTATGTTTTCTCTTCTGTTCTTTATTCGGCAAAAATTTTTAAAAAGAGAAGATAGAAATAAAGAAGAAATTACCAGTTCAGATAGTATATTTATGTATACATTTCCTTTTGCACCATTTCTTGGATTTGGTGTGGCACTTGCGCTATTTTTACGCTAAAATCGAGAAGTGTTATATGAATTTAAAAATTCTTCTAATTCCCGAATATATAAAAAGTTTTTTCTGCTATCAATAGTTTACACGTTGCGTTGAGAGATTGAGTACCCCCAACACTCAATTTCATTACTGAATGGCCCCGACTGTTCAGATCTCTCGTTATGCGAGGCAACGTATGCCATGGAGGCAGGACGACTATTAACGTGGTCGCACACATGTCGCCCTGCCTCATGGCAACCTTTAAGAGCAAGAAGCTCTGCTTCTGATATACCCATTATTTCAAGTATTTAAAAGTAAATATACAGCTACTAAGCTATTTTCCTGTGGTTTTATACGTGCCAGAAACCAGCTGCATGGATCATCCAAAATCTTAAAAGCCAGATGGCGTAGAGGTCTTTGTTATTGCATAAAATCGCTGATACATTATTTTGCATAGAGTAATAGGTTTTTTGCATATCTTTTGTATAGCCAATTAATTTCAGACAGAAGAGTCACTTATGATCTATTTACGTAACAGGTATGCAATTTTCTTTAAATTTCCGCTCGTAAAACAACATAACAAATTGTATCTAAAGATATTTTAGTGTAGTATGATACGGTAACAGCACGAGACTATGCATAAAACATACGCATGTTTTTCAGACATCGTTTGAGCAGATGGGGCTGTGAGATGGCTAAGGCAGGTGTTACCAAAAAGACCGACCCAGGTTTGGGTAGGACAGTAGCAAGGTTGTTACAAGAAAGTGGCAAGCGCCAGGTAGACCTGTGCGAATTCTCACATTGGTCACGTGCGTATGTCTCTTATATTTGCACTGAGCGCCGTAAGTGGCCTTCATTTGATAAAGCAAAGGTTATCGCTGATTTTTTCTCCTTAAGTCTTGATCAACTCTGGGTTGAGCATCTTAAAGATCTTGTTGATGCTGGCGTGGAGCTTACAGAGACACAGAAGAAGAATTTAGCTGAGGGTGTTAATCTTCCAAATCCTACCGTTCTGCATGACGGAAATGACAATAGAGAATACCTCCAACCTGTTGCTTCCTCGGGGAACGGCTCAGATTACACGCTCCCGGAAATTCTTGGCGTCGAATAAGTATTTTTGACTATTTTTATTGTTTACAATGCCATACTTGCTGTATACGCGTATGATTCAGCGTTGTTCAGATTGCATGGGGCTATCTGAAGAGTAGGAGATGTGCAAGATGGCTGGACTACACTGTTCAGACTGCGCTTTTAGCTCGTTTAAATTTAACGAGGACGCCCAGATGTATCAGGCGTACTGTTCGCGCGGCTATTTGCTGGCTGATCCACATATCCATGAGCTTTTTGCCATGCACTTTGCTAAGTCTCCAGAGGATTTTGTTCCCGTCAAAGATCCGTTTAATCGCGAGTATCTGAGAAAGTCATACGTCTGTGGAGAGTTTATTAAGCGTAAGGATGACCTGGGTTAACGGTATGTCTTAAAACCCTGTTATGTAACATAGCAGGGTTTTATTATGCTTCTGATGTGTTTCTCGTCTAATCAATATCAAAGAATTAAGTAAATATCACAAAAGTTGTTATGTAACGCTTATAGATTTCTGCATAATTAGTTAACTTTCTGTTATATGTTCCCCTTAAAACAAGGTAGTATTGATTTGGGGGAATCTCCTTATTACAAGGGGATTTAAAACATTTATAAAGGAGCGGCAGCAATGTCGAGGCGACCACAAACAGAAAGTTGTGACACGCGTCACAGACTTCTTAAATCCGCAGAGCAAGAGTTTGCTTTACAGGGATACGATAAAGCTTCACTGAGACAGATTTGTGCACACGCAGGTGTTACCACGGGCGCTCTTTATTTCTTCTTTGATAACAAAGAGGACCTCTTTAAGAATGTTTTGACCCCTGTCACTGAAGGCGCAATTCAGATTCTCGAGGATTACAAAGATCATCTGCTGGTTTCCGGAGAAAGAAACCTTGAAGACACTCCTTTGGGCAATGCAGAAACGCTCGAGAAATTCTTGGACCTTCTGTACGGCAATAGGTACGTGGCGCAGATTCTTGTGAATAATCGAGAAAACCCACATGTTGCCTATTTCTTTGAAGAGTTGACCGAGGTTATCTCTGCAACCATCAGAGCTATTCTTTATCCTAACGTTACACAGGTTAAACCCTATGATGAGTTTATTATTACCTGGCTTGCTCAAACTGAAATGACCACCATTGTCAATATTCTTAAAAATGATGAGACTCGTGAAGAGGCTGACGGTCACATTAATTCTGCAGTGATGTTTACGCAAGGTGGCATCAAGGCTTTAGTTGCAGAGCATTAAGTGTTCATCTATGCATAAAAATTGACAATATCTACTTATTTCCGTTATCCTCTTACAAGGTATAAATCACCCGAAGGAGACCTTTATGAAGTTCAATAAGCTCGGCCTCGTAGCAGCATCCGCTTCTGCCGTTCTTGCACTTGCTGGCTGCAATCTTATTCCAAATCTTGCTGATCCAGGAACCACTACTGGCGGTGGTCAGCAGCAACAGCAGCAACAGCAGACTGCACCTGATGCAAATACCGCAACCAAGCCTTCAGATACTCGTGCTGGTGACTCTGACTCTAAGGACCTCTATAACACTCTGATGGATAAGCACAACACTTCAGAGCAGGTTACCAACGTTCAGAAGTACGTTGATGATATTAAGAAGACTGGCGATAAGACTGAGGTTCTTATCGACACCGATAAGATTACCGTTACCGTTACCGGCATTGGTGTTGACTTTGAGAACTCCAACGGCTATCTGGTTGAGGTTGTTAACAAGACCGATACCAACATCTTCATTCAGACCACCGACACCGCTATTGGCAAGGATGAGCTGAGCTTGTTTGTTAACGCAGCTCCTAACGCAACTACCAAGGGCTTTGCATTCTTTGACCCAGGTGTAAAGATGGATCCATCCGCAACTGTTCGTGGTACCATCCTTGCTCTTTATGGTTCTGACTACAGCATGGATTCCTTCAACGTTATGTTCTAAGTTTCACTTAGTTCGTTGACTGCAAAGGCTCAGCTTTTAGCTGAGCCTTTTTTGTTAGCGAGAAACCCAGTCAAAAGCAGTTAAATGAGTCAGTGTTAAGTTATTAGAATCCGTTAGACTATAGAGTTGTTAGCTATTAGAAAAGCATATATGCACTGCATATAAGGAGCTACGATGCTAGATTTAGATAAAAACACAGACAGGTCATATAACGATCTTATCTTTTTAAAACCTCTTTTTCACAATAAGATTTGGGGCGGCAGAAGGCTTGCTGAAGAGTATGGCTATGACATTCCTGAAGGTGCAGTAGGAGAGTGCTGGGCAATCAGCGCACATCCTAACGGAGACTGTGAAGTTGCCTCTGGTGCCTTTGAAGGAAACACTCTTTCCGAGCTATGGGTTTCTCATCGAGAGCTTTTTGGTAATGCAGAGGGAGACCGTTTCCCACTTCTCATTAAAATTCTTGATGCAAAAGATGATCTCTCTGTTCAGGTTCATCCAGATGATACGTACGCAGCAGAACACGAGAATGGCTCTCTGGGAAAGTCTGAGTGCTGGTATATTCTTGATGCAAAAGAGAATGGTGATATTGTTGTGGGACAAAATGCCTCCTCAAAAGAAGAGTTTGCAGCCATGGTTGAGCAGGGAAAGTGGTCTGAACTGCTCAATTACGTTCCTATCAAGGCTGGAGATTTCTTTAGGATTGATCCTGGAACCGTTCACGCCATTAGAACAGGCACGCTTATTCTTGAAACTCAGCAGAGCTCCGATATTACGTATCGTGTGTATGACTATGATCGTTTGGGAGACGATGGCAAGCCTCGTGATTTACATCTGGCACAGAGCTTAGAGGTTATTGATTACGCTCAGGAAGCTCCAACATCTGGAGAAATTATTGCTCCAGAAATTGATGGCAAAACTGAACTTATGAGCTGCAAGTATTTCTCGGTAGAAAAATACGAGATTCATGAGGCAAAAACTATTGCTCAGCCATGGCCGTTTATGTGCATAAGTGTCATTGAGGGAGAAGGTACGGTTTGCGCTGACGGCGGCAACGGAGTAGAGCATAGGATTTGCAAGGGCTCACATTTTATTGCACCTGCGTCTTCTGGTAGCCTGCGCTTTACGGGTACTATGACGTTGATTACCTCTCATCTTCCTCACACAAAGTAGGATGATACATAAGTCGAATACAGTTTAATTTGTAACATTTGACTCGTTTCAAGTAGAATATAAAAAGTTGAGCCTTTTATACGTTTATAGGAGGAACGTATGAATAAAGAGATGATTACTCGTCGCGCTTTTGCGGGATTGGCTGCAGGCGGTGCTGCCAGCACGCTTGCTGCTTGTAATAGTGACGTGATGCAGGCAATCTTAAACCCTGATTCTATTCTTGGTGGAGCTGGTCAAGATCCTCAGAATGGCGGTCAAAACGGTACTGGGGATACGCCTTCTCAGTCAGATTTTGTGAAGCTTGAAGAGATTCCAGATCATCCAACGCTAACCGGAGATCTTTCTAAGATTATTACTGGTGTCTGGTGTGTTGACGATGGCGTTGGAACTAAAGGTGGATCAAAGGAAGGTAAAACCTTTGACCATGGTGGCATGCTTAATCAGGGCTATAACGATGGAACCGTTCTCTACTATTCCTTCAAAGAAGACGGTAGCTTCTTTATGCATAATTTTAAAGGCGTGAAGAATAATGGTAAGTGGGAAGCAAAAGGAAGTATTGTCATTCAATGTAATTATGATGATGGCGATAGTGTCCCTATGACTTTTGATAAGGACGACAATAATTATTTGAAGTATGCTGATGCCAAGAGTGAGATTACGTTTAATTTCAAAAAACTTTCTGACAATCCAGACGATACTTCACAGATAGCTTATATTGAAGGACAGGTAGTCAATTTTGCTGCCACCATTCCTGGTACGTATTATCTCTATGGTTTGCACTATGCAGATGGCTCTAAAGAAGATTTGACCAGTGATCAGATTGAATCTATGAATAAGGGTTCTGGCGGAGCGTATACCTTCTCTGCTCATAAGGATGGATCTGCTGCACTGTTCTATCCAGACGGTAACGTTTCTCCTATTCAGATTGTTGCAGAAGAGCCTTCGGCAGATGGACTTTCTTTCCCCATTCTTGCTCAGGGCTTTTCAGAAAACGAACAGATATCTAAGTCTGTTCTATACACTACTGCGGAAAATAAAAAGCTTCTCAGTATTGATGCTCCTGGATTTACTCTTAAGTTTGCCCTCCTTAATCACCGTGAGGATGATTGGGCTAAATATGAGTATCCACCAAAGGCAGAGTTCCCTTGGCAGCCAGATGGTAAGGGCGGCTATAAGCTAGTAACTCCTACTTCTTCTGGTTCTGGTAATGGTGGCAGCTCATCTGGAAATGGCGGCAGCGGCAAGGGCGGCTCAGGTAAGAAATAACCCAGCCTTTTCTGGTTTCTTTTATTAACGAAAAAGCAGGCATATGATATGCCTGCTTTTTCTTTGCCAACTTTTATGTGTGTAAAAGGACGGTGATGTAGAGCTTGATGTAAAGCTTACGCAGCGTGAGCGCCACCTGCAATCTCGCCAGTGCAGTGTGGGCAGCGAGTTGCGCCTTCTTTAACCTCTTCAAGGCAGTGAGGGCAGTGTGGAGCTGCTGCTTCTTCAACAGTTTCCTCTGTATTTTTCTTTAGCTTGGATGCTTCTTTGAACTTATTGAGAGCTTTAACCATGCAGAAGACAATGAATGCAATGATCAGGAAGTTGATGATTGCGCTGATGAAAGCACCAAAGTCAATGCCGTTCTGAGTGCCAGGAACTGGGATGGAAAGGCCAGAAACCTCGGTACCGCCGCCAGAAATCAGCTTAATAAATGGGTTGATGATGTCATTGACAAGGGAGGTAACAATAGCGGTAAATGCGCCGCCAATGATGATACCAATAGCCATGTCCATAACATTGCCCTGCTGGATAAACTCTTTGAACTCTTCAAAAAACTTTTTCATTTCATCCCTTTCGTTTAATTGGTAGAGGACAGATATCTCTACTCACGTCTATGGTGTGCGCTTATGCGCTGGTTAGACCATAGATGCGAGAGTATTTGTCGGTCAGATACTCTGTGTAGTAGTGGACGTCAAATGGCTCACCGCATGCGCCCAAGATGAGCTCTTTGGAGTCTTTTGCACGGCCCCAAGTCCAAATACGGCTGCCCAGCCACTCCCTAATAGGAGCAAGATCTCCAGATGCACAGACGGCGTCAAAGTCCATACCCTCAGCAATCATGGCGTGCTTGTACTGCGCACCGTAAGCGCTACCGAGTGCGTAGGTTGGGAAGTAACCAAACTCGCCCCATGACCAGTGAACATCCTGGAGAGCGCCCTCAGTGTTATTTGGAACCGCAACGCCCAGGTACTGCTTGTACTTCTCGGCCCAAAGAGCTGGGACGTCTTTTGCGGTAATCTCGCCAGATAGTAGTGCCTGCTCCATCTCATAGCGAATAAGGATGTGCAGAGGATAGGTGAGTTCATCTGCCTCGGTACGGATGAGGCTTGGCTGCACTTTGTTAGCTGCCGAGAAGAGCTGGAAGGCAGTAACGCGATTCAGCTGACCAGGGAAGTGCTTGCGCATAAGCTGTATCAGAGGCTCGGCAAATGCCTCAGAAAGGCCAACATAGTTCTCAAAGAACCTAGACTGAGACTCGTGCATGCCCATAGAAGTACCAGTGCTCAGAGAAGTAAAACGATACTCCCAGTTAATGCCCTGCTCGTAGAGGGCGTGACCGTTCTCATGCAGCATGGAATAGACATTGGAGAGAACGTTATTCTCGTAAGCGTGGCTAGCAACCATAACAAAGCCAATACCAGGGCCACCGGTGTAAGGGTGCTCAGTTTTGCCAAGCCAATAAGCGTCCTCGTCAAGACCCTGGAGCTTTACCAGGTCTTTTGCAAGATCCCACTGACGGTTGACATCAAACTTACCCTCAAGAGGTTTGGTGCTTGGTTGGCGCTTAGAAGCCATGCAATCAGCAACTAGGGGAACTACCACTTCTTTAACATTATTGAAGAAGGTGTTGTAGAACTCTCTGTTGGTGCCGTGCTCAAAATCGCTGAGTAAGAGATCATATGGGTCTTTGGAAGCATCACGTGCCTGGCACATCTCTTTGCGAAGCTCAATTAAGCTATCCAGCTTTGGAGCAAAGAGTGACCAGTCATCGCTGTTCTTTGCCTGCTCCCAGACCTCATTAGCCTCTGTGGTAAGACGAACAAAGTTGCTCTGAAGCTCAACAGGTACATCTACCAGCTGGCTTCTATCGCGACGAAGAATTTTAACTTGTGCGCGATGAGTCTCATCAAGTAGAGCGCGATTCTCGTGAAGTCTATCAAGCAGTGCGCCAACAGCAGGATCACAGAGGGTTTCCTGGACCTGTTCACCAAGGATTGCCAGGGCTTCTCCGCGCTCTTCAGCAGCCTTTTTTGGATCAATACATGGTCCAAAAGAGCCAATCTCATTAGCTGCGTAGTTGAGAGCAAAGAGCTTCTTCTCAAGTTCATCAAGTTTAGCGATATCATCGCGGGGATTTGAAAGCGCTGCGTTCAATTCAACAGTGTTATGTGCGCTGTCCATAAAAATCCTCTCTACAAAAATAGGTGTGACCAGTTATTTTACCGGTCAACAGAAACCGTTTAGCAATTGCGTCATATTTTACCCTGTTATTTATTGATATTTGAGCGATACTAAAAAGACTACGTCCTAAAACAATAAGCACATCTTTTCGGCACAATTTTGTCCAAAGATGGCTTGTAAGGAGTAAGAGTTCTATGGATGACAGCAGAATCTCGTTTGACGTATGGAGTGATCTGTACGCAGATCGCGTTCAAACCATGCGAAAAAGCGAAGTGCGAGATTTGTTTGCGGCCCTGTCTCGTCCAGGTGTTATTGCGCTGTCTGGTGGTCTGCCAGACATTTCTTCGCTGCCGCTTGATCAGGTTGCAGAGTGTGCTCGACGCTGCGTTGCTGTTGAGGGTCTGAGGTCTCTTCAGTACGGCAACTCTGATGGCCGCATTGAGTGCAGAAGGACCATCTGCAAGATTTTAGCTGCTCAGGGCGTCGAGGCTGATCCTGACGAGATGATTTTGACTTCTGGTTCTCAGCAGGCGCTTGATTTCTTGGGTCGTGTCTTTCTTAACCCAGGGGACGATATTATCTGTGAGGGTCCAAGCTATCTTGGCGCGTTCCAGGCATTTTCCGCGTATGAGCCTACTGTTCACACCATTGATATGGACGAAGAAGGCATCAGAACAGATCTGCTTGAGGCAAAGCTCAAAGAGCTTGTAGACCGAGGCAGAAAGCCTAAGTTCATCTACGTTATTCCTAACTTTAACAATCCTGCCGGCATCACCATGTCTATGCCAAGGCGTCTGCGCCTTCTTGAGCTGGCTCACCTGTACAACATCCCTGTTGTTGAGGATGATCCATATGGTCTTATCCGCTTTGAGGGAGAAGATCTAACACGCCTTAAGACGCTTGATCCAAATGTCATTTATTTGGGAACCACGTCGAAGATTTTTGCCCCTGGACTGCGTCTTGCATGGATGGTTGCACCTCGTCATTTCCTTGAGCGTATCAACCTTGCTAAGTCTGGCTCTGACCTGTGTACCAGCCCCTTTAACATGATTCTTGCCGAGCACTACTTCAACGAGGTTGATTGGCAGGCGGCCCTTGAGGTGTCTAAGTCTCGCTATAAAGAGAGAAAAGACGCCATGCTCGCAGCGCTTGCAGAGTTCTTCCCCAAAGACGTTACCTGGACTAAGCCAGAAGGCGGCCTGTTCCTGTGGGTAACCTTCCCGCCATACCTCAACACTGAGCAGTTGCTTCCTCGTGCAATTGAAGAGGGGGTTGCCTTTGTACCAGGTGTTTATTGCTATCCTGACCAGCGTATTAGTTCAAGTATGCGCCTGTGCTACTCATTTGAGACGCCAGAGCGTATCCACGAGGCAATCCGCAGGCTGTCTTTGTGCGTCCAAGATCGCATGGCGCTGTATCGCGCATTCCTAGAGGCGGGCGCTCTACCTGAGTCCTCTCATTCTGAATCTCAATCCTCTGCAAGGGAGTGTTAAGTATGGCTACAAAAGTTGCTGTCATTATGGGTGGAGCCTCATTTGAGAGGAACTTCTCGCTCAAAAGCGGAGCTCTTGTCTCTGAGGCTTTGGAGAAGCGCGGTTATGAGGTAGTGCCACTTGATGCAGATGCTCATCTGGTAGATACCCTTCGTGCCGAGAAACCCGATGTTGCCTTTGTGTGCCTTCACGGCGCGGGCGGAGAAGATGGTGCGGTACCTGCTCTTTTGGAGTTCCTTAAGATTCCATATGTTGGTTCAAGGCCAGCTTCTTGTAGGGCAGCTTGGAACAAGGCAGACATGCCGTTTATTGTGCGTCAGACCTGGTCAAAGAATGAATCTGAGGTCATTTGGCCTCCTCAGATTGTGCTGACTGCCAGTGCGTTTAAAGATCTTGGGGCCGCAGCTGCTCTAGATCTGGTTCCCGAGCGCCTTGGTGGCGGTGTTGGCTTCCCTCTAGCAGTCAAGCCCGTTCACGGCGGCTCTGCTATGGGCCTTTCTAAGGTTGACAGTGCTGACCAGCTTGGACCAGCACTTCTCGGCGCACTTGGTTTTGACGACTCCGTCATTATCCAGCAGTGGGTTGATGGCGTTGAAGTAAGCGTTACCGTGCTCTCTGACGCAGATGGCGAGAAAACCCTGCCACCAGTAGAGATTTCAGTGACCAAGGGTATTTACGACACGGATGCTCGCCTTGATCCAGAGCGTATTCAGCATTTCTGCCCTGTTCGTCCTGAGTCTTTGGCAGCACTTGGCGCAGATCCAGCTGCTGCTCGTGAGGCTCTTGAGCGCGCAGCTCTTGAGGTGTACACCGCTTATGGCTGCAGAGATCTTGCTCGTATTGATTTTATTTGGGATGGACATCACGTTATGGTCATGGGTCTGAAGACATTCCCAGGACTCACTGAGACCTCCCTTGTTCCAATGGCTATTGAGGCTGCAGGATACGCTGTTGAAGACGTTCTTGCGCAACTTGTTGAGGGTGCGCTTAAGCGCGGCAACTAGGGGGTTTTATGGAATACGTATTGGGCATTGATGTTGGTGGTACCACCATCAAGCTGGGACTCTTCTCTGCAGAGGGAGAGCTACTTTCTGAGCAGAAGGTTAAGACGCCCGCACTTGATAACGAGGGCGGTTATCAGACGGTAACCGATGCTATTAAGCTGATTGTTCATGGCCAAAAAGCAAGCCGTAACGATGTTATTGCGTGTGGTTTGGATATTCCAGGTCCTGTTGCAGATGACGGAACCGTTGGTCTTCTCGCCAATGTAGACATTGATCCCGAGGGATTGGTGCAGGCAATTAATATGTGCCTGCCAAACGCAACCATTGCGTTTGTCAACGATGCTAACGCTGCAGCTTTGGGCGAAGCGTGGGCTGGCGTTGCCGTGGGCGTACCATCGTTTGTACTGATCGCGCTGGGCACCGGCGTTGGTGCAGGCGTTGTTGTAGACGGCAAGCTTGCTGCGGGTGCTTTTGGCGCAGGCGGTGAGATTGGTCACATCATTGTTGAGCCAGAAGAGACGCTGACCTGCGGCTGTGGTCGTCACGGTTGCCTGGAGCAGTATGCTTCTGCCAAGGGAGTTGTCCGTCTGTACCTGGAAGAATGTGTTGCTCGCGGCGTTGTTCCTGTGAACGTTGAGCACGAGACTGATACGGTGTCCGTGTTTAGAGCTCACGCTCAAGGCGATGAGTGCGCAACCCTTGCCATCCACAAGATGTGCCACTACCTGGGTCTTGCTATGGCGCAGGTTTCGTGCGTGGTTGATCCTGCCATGTTCTTGATTGGCGGCGGTGTTGCGGGTTCGTTTGCAACGTTTGCTACCGAGCTTCGCGAGTGTTTTGAGCAGTACGCTCTACCGGTAAGCAAGGGCGCTCGTATTGAGGCTGCTAGCTTGGGCAATCAGGCTGCAATGTATGGTTGCGCATACGAGGCGCTGCGTCTTAGAAAAGAACGCTTTGGCCAGGAGAACGCAGAGTAGAAGCAAGTTTTTGGCGCATGATCTTCTCGTCTGGAAAAGGGTACGTACGTGAGGGCTCTTGGCGAGAAAAACATCAAAGTTTTTGTCATAAACGCTGTACTAAATGAAAGTACGTTCAATAACATAATTTTCTGATTACAATTTATGTAAAAACGTAGTTGTCAAAGCTGCTCAGTGCTAACATTGAGCAGCTTTTTTGGTTGTGTTTGGAATAGTTCCGAGCACTAGGATGAAAGGGGAGTGCTGTGGCTGACGAGTCAAAGTATGACATCGTTGCTGCTACTGGTTGCCCAACCGGTATTGCGCACACCTTTATGGCTAAGGAGGCCCTTGAGAAGGCCGCCGCAGCTAAAGGTCTTACCATTAAGGTTGAAACGCACGGCCAGGTCGGTGTAGAGAACGAGCTCACCGCAGCTGAAATCAAGAACGCCAAGGCAGTAGTTGTTGCTGCCGATAAGGACGTTCAGGCTGAGCGTTTTGCCGGAAAACCAATGGTAAATGTTGGTGTTACTGCAGCTATTAAGGATGCAGAGGGTCTTATCGACCGCGCTCTTGTTGCTCAGCCTGAGGGCGAGCTTGCAGAGGCAGACGACGCTCCAGTCTCAAGCACTATTGAGAAGGAGTCTGTAGGCCACATCATCTACAAGCACCTCATGAACGGCGTTAGCCACATGCTGGTCTTTGTTGTTGCTGGTGGTGTTCTGACGGCTGTTTCATTCCTCTGGGGTATTACTTCCTTCAGCTCCACTGCACCTGACTACAACAGCTTTGCTGCCATGCTCAAGATCATCGGCGGCATTGCAATGGGCCTTATGGTTCCAGTTCTCTCTGCTTACATTGCAGAGTCTATTGGCAAGCGTCCTGCTCTTGTTCCTGGCTTTGTTGCAGGTATGATTGCTATCCAGGGTCTTCCAATCAACCCTAACACTGGCATGATTGATGCTGGTGGCGCTGGCGTTGGTTTTGGCTTCTTGGGTGGTATTGTTGGCGGCTTCCTTGCCGGTTATGTCATCGTTGGTCTTGAGAAGCTCCTTGCAGGTCTTCCAAAGAACCTTGATGGCCTGAAGGCAATCTTCCTGTACCCACTGCTTTCCACCACCATTGTTGGCCTGGTTATGCTGGGTATTTCTGGTCCTATGGCAGCAATCAACACCGGCATGATGAACTTCCTGCGCGGCCTTTCTGCTTCTGGTCCAATTGTCCTTGGTCTTGCAATTGGTTGCATGTGCGCATTTGACATGGGCGGCCCAGTCAACAAGGCAGCTTACGTCACCGGTACTGCTCTTCTGACCGAGGCTCTTGCTGCTGGTGTTGGTACCCCAACTTATGAGTTTGGTACCAACTTTATGGCTGCAGTTTCTGCTGCTTGTATTGTTCCTCCACTGATTACCACCTTTGCTGTTGTCGTTGGTAAGAAGTACTTCACCAAGTCCGACTTCAACGCTGGTCTGGTCAACTTCATTCTTGGCTGCACCCACATTACCGAGGGCGCTATTCCATTCATGACCAAGAACATTTGGCCTGTCATGCCTATCATGATGATCGGTTCTTCCATCGGCTCCATCCTGACGCTGCTCTTTGGTGTCCACGACCCAGCACCTCACGGTGGTTTCCTGGTTCTTCCCGTTGTCGATGGCGGCCTCAAGTGGGTTCTCGCCATTCTCATCGGCGCTGTTGTTGGCGGTATTCTCTTTGTTGCTTTCAAGGCATACGAGTACCGCAAGAACGGCAACCAGATTGTCGAGGGCTAAGCGTTACGCTTAGCACACTCGGCGGCGTTTGAGTTTTGCCCAGAATTTACGTACAGTTTGGGTGCAGACTCAGATAATCGAAGTAAAATATGGACTCGGCGATTTCGTCGAGTCCATATTTGTTTCAGAGGGAGCTTTGATGATTTACACACTTACCACTAATCCTGCAATCGACATGAACGTCAATTCGGGAGTTCCTTCTTATACACACGTCAACCGCACAACTGATGCCGTATATACACCAAACGGCAAGGGTCTGAACGTTTCATTTACGCTTGCTCACTACGGCGTTGAGTCCACTATCCTGGGATTTTTTGGCGGCTTCTCGGGCAACTATATTGTTGAAGAGGCATCTAAGATTTGCTCGGTCAAGCCTGTGTGGATTGACGGCATCACCCGCGTAAATATTTTTGTGACCACGCCAGAAGGCGAGCTTAAGTTCCCTAACGCAGGCGCTCCCGTTATTCGTTCCAAGCAAGACGAGATGCTTGAGCTGCTGCGCACTGCGCCCGACCTAGACGTGCTGGTGGTCTCCGGCTCGCTTTCTCCTGAGATGGATCCAACCTTCTACGACGAGCTTTTTGATCTGTGTCATGAGCGCGGCGCTGAGCTGGTCCTGGACATCTCACATAAACACCTTGCAGAACTTGTCGAGAAAAAACCGCTGCTCATTAAGCCAAACGACGAAGAAGTGGCAGAGATCTTTGGTGTCGACGTTCATAACGAGGCCGACGTTCTTCTCGCCCTCCATAAGATTCACGAGCGCGGAGCAAAGAACATCCTGCTCACGCTGGGCGGCGAAGGCGCGTACTTCTTCAACGGCGAGCACGTCTGGCATGCAAACGCTGCGCAGGTAGAGGTACTTTCGACGGCATGCGCGGGCGATTCGACGCTGGCAAGCTTCATGTCGGTTTGGCTTGAGGATCCGTCGGCTGTCGAGAAGGCTCTGACGCGCGCGATGGCTACCGGCGGAAACGTTGCGATGAGTGCCGGCTTGGGCGACTTTGCGCTGGTCGAGAAGATCGCGGAGTCCATTCACGTTGAGCTGGTGGAGTAGGAGCGGGGATCGTTGGATGCGGGCTTTCGTGGAGGTGTGCGATGGTGCGCGGACTTGCGTGGAGGTGCGCAGGCTTACGAGCTCACGGGTTTCTCGGCGTATGGCGTGCGCAAGTCTCCATATCTGCAAAATAAGTCTTTTCTCGCTTCTTGATTTCGTGTAACGTATAAGGGCTAATGTGATAATTAGGTTTTCGAACCTCTAAAGAAGGAGAGTGCAATGTCCGGACACTCTAAGTGGGCCACAACCAAGCACAAGAAAGCAGCTATCGACGCTAAGCGTTCCTCGCTGTTCTCTAAGCTTTCCCGCAACATTACTGTTGCCGCAAAGATGGGTGGCGACCCAAATCCGGACAACAACGCTAGCTTGTCTGCCGCTGTTGCCCGTGCTCGCATGGTCTCCATGCCTAACGCAAAGATTCAGGCCGCTATCGATAAGGCATTTGGCGCTGGTGCTGATGCTGCCATTTACGAGGAGATCGTTTACGAGGGATACGGTCCTGCAGGCGTCGCAGTTTACGTTGACTGCCTGACTGACAACAAGAACCGCACCGCAGCAGACGTTCGTTCCGCATTTACCCACTCCGGTGGCAATCTTGGTACCGCTGGTTCCGTTGCGTTCCAGTTTGAGCGCAAGGGCTCCATCGCAGTTGACAAGGTAATTGTCTCCGAGGAGAAGAAGGTTGCTGACCGCGAGAACGCTGTCGACGAGGACGAGTTCATGATGGCAGTTGCCGAGGCTGGCGGAAACGATTACGAGGACGCTGGCGATCAGTGGATTGTTTGGACTGCATACGACAAGATGCAGGATGTCCAGAAGGGCCTCGAGGCTCAGGGCATTGAGGTCAAGGGTTCCGAGCTTACTATGGTTCCAACCACTCCAACTGACGTCTCTGTTTCTGATGCAAAGAAGGTTCAGCGTCTTATCGATAAGCTCGACGAGCTCGACGACGTTCAGAACGTCTACAGCACCATGAACATCACCGACGAGATTGCTGCTGCTCTCGAGGAGGAGTAAGCTCTCTGGTCCGCGCCACGCGACGAGCGTGATGCACGCGACGATGCGCGACGAGCGCGACGATGCGCGACGAGTGCGAAATCGCGACCGGTGACAAAACTGCACTTCAAAGCCCCGCCAGTTGGCGGGGCTTTTTGTTTGGGTAGCGTTGATACTGTCAGAACACACCTATGTCGGATAATCTACACGTTTTTAGAAGCCCGAACACACCTATGTCAGATAATCTGTATATACAGAGCCAAAAACATAACTTACAGCCCTAAAAAACACAGCAAATGACGATATTCTGAGAAAAATAGGACTTTTGAGGGTCAATTTTGCAGAATAAGTGACTTTGCTGTGTTTTCAAAACGCCAAAAATAGGCCTCTAAAAATTTTATGCATACAAATGAATTCACCCTCATGAATATTCATGAGGGTGAATATTTTCGTGTCAGGGTAGTTCAAATTTTGATGTCTTATTTGTTGGATGAGAGAACCGATGGACTGCAGCAGTGGAAGCATTCGATTGAAGCTGAATCTCGTCGTCCAACGCACGTAGCTGTAGTAGTTCTAAAGGCCCACGCGAACAACCTTACGAACGCCAGCGGCTTCGAGGGCTGCGACCTGCGAAATCGATGCGGATTCGTCTGTCATAAGCACGTCGATATCAGCAGGCGATCCATATTGGAAGCTGGAGTTGACGCCCAGCTTGCTTGCATCGGCCAAGACAATGTGCTGCTCAGAGTGCTTAAGCATCAGCGAGTTCACGCGCATCTCGTTTGAAACCAGCGTGGTAAGGCCGCGCTCAGCGGAAATTCCCGAGCATCCCAAGATGCACTTCGCGGCGCGAATCTGGTTGATTGAAGCGAGCGCAAAATCGCCGGTCATTGACTTCTTGGCTGGTCGAACTTCTCCACCCGTGACTAAAACGGTCATCGATGGGGGATAGTCAGCGGCCAGAACGCTACCGTTATTGGTAACAACCGTGATGTTCTTGGCGGTGATGAATTCCAGGACTTTTATAGCAGTTGAGCTGGTGTTAATGAAGACCGTGTCGCCATCTTTAATCAGTTTGGCGGCGGCCTGGGCAAGCTTGAACTTTGCGGTTACCTGGTTAGAGCTGAGTCCTGTCGAGAGTGGGTCAAGAAGCGTGGCCATGCCATAGCTTCGAGAAATGAGGCCTTGAGCTTCGAGTTCGTCAAGATCGCGGCGGATGGTAAGCGAAGAAACTTCAAATCTATCGGAAAGATCGCTGACGGAAACCTGGCGATATTGTTCAAGAAGGCTCATGATTGAGCTTCTGCGTGATGCTACGAATGAACGACTTGTGGCCATGAATCCCCCAATAGAACTCAACTGCTGATAGACCTGTAGAATTACATTTAACTAATTCAGTTCTGTGAAAAACATCGTACAAATTGACAGCACCTTTTGAATGGTTCTTGAACAATTGTGTAGATGTTTTTCAGTAGATCCGATTGTATCTTACCCTATTCGATGAACGTTTTGAATACTTAAACGGATATTATTTAACGGTCAACGGTTTTTATGACGTAAATCTCTAAAGTGAGCATAGATAAGTATTGCTAAACTCCTAACTTTGGCTATACTAACATTATCGATTCGATTGGTAAAACGTTCCAAACGTTCAACAAATAGGGAAATTTGTTATACGACAAGACAAATGTCATATAAGTTATTTATCTAATTGTTGAAGCGTTCAGAAGATTCAAGTTTTTGTCGTTAAGCGATGTGTTCTTGTGTGCTCTTGCTATAGTCCAACACAAGGAAAGATTCACAGTAGTCTACTGGAGAGGAGTGAATCGCATGTTACTTCGCGATATCTACGAGCAGAATCACTATGCTTTCGTGAAGACCCCCATGACATGGGAAGAGTCTATTAGAGAGTGCTGCAAACCACTGGAGGCTGATGGAACTGTCAATCCAGAGTATGCAGACGACATTATCGAGTGCGTAAACAAGTTTGGTCCTTACATTGTCATCGTTCCAAACGTTGCAATGCCACACTCAACTGCTCGCATTGGCTCTAATGGAAAGACTGCTATTGGCTTTATGCACTCTGATGTTCCTGTCAATTTTGAGGATGGCGACGATGAGAAGCAGGTTAAGACTTTCTTCACTTTGAGCGCTACTGATCAGGATGCTCACCTCAAGAATATGCAGATGCTCGTTCAAGTTCTTATGAACGAGGAGGTTCTAGAGCGTCTTAAGAACATTCAGTCTCCTGAGGAGCTTTTGGAGATTGACAAGCTTATCTCCGAGTAAACACGCCCGTTTGGGCAGGTTATTGAGGATTTCCTTTTGTAGTGTGGGCTGCAGAAGGTACGTATGTAGGACCCTTTGAAAGGGGTATCAATGGATATTGTTCTTGGTATTTGGAAATGGTTTGCGAGCAACTTCTTGACTCAGCCAGCCTATTTCATCGGTTTGATTGTTGCTATCGGCTACATTCTTCTTAAGAAGAAGTGGTACGACGTACTCGCTGGCTTCCTTAAGGCAGTCATTGGTTATCAGATCCTCCTGGTTGGTTCCGGCGGCCTGGTAACTGCATTCCGTCCAGTTCTTGTTGGACTTCAGGCTCGCTTCAACCTTTCTGCAATGGTCATTGACCCATACTTTGGCCAGAACGCAGTACAGGCAGGCATGGAGGCAGCTGACGCTCCTGCATTTATCGCAGGTCGTTCCTTCTCCTCCGTTATGCTTCTTCTGCTCTTCGCTTTCATTCTGAACATTGTTCTGGTTGCTTTTAAGAAGCAGACTAAGCTTCGCGCAATCTTTACCACTGGTCACGTCCAGGTTCAGCAGGCAGCAACTGCATTTTGGCTTATCCTCTTCTGCTTCCCACAGCTTAACGACGTTACCATCCTTGCAGTTATGACTGTTCTTCTCGGCCTTTACTGGGCAGTTGGCTCCAACCTTTGTATTGGACCTACCCAGGACCTCACTGATGGCGCTGGTCTTACCGTTGCTCACCAGCAGATGTTTGGCGTCTATTGCGCATCCAAGGCTTCTGAGTGGCTCGCCAAGCACTCCAAGAAGGAGTCCAAGCGCATCGAGGACATCGAGCTCCCAGGCTTCCTCAAGATCTTTAACGAGAACCTCGTTGCAACTGCAATTCTCATGACAGCATTCTTTGGTGTCATCCTTGCTGTTCTTGGCCAGGACTTCCTGCTTGAGAACAAGTTCATGAAGCCAGGTCAGGATTTCTTCTTCTACATCATGACCACTTCCTTCCAGTTTGCTGTTTACCTCTCCATCCTGCAGCTTGGTGTTCGTACCTTCGTTACTGAGCTCACCAACTCCTTCCAGGGTATTTCTAACAAGCTCCTCAAGGGTTCCGTCCCAGGCGTTGACTGTGCAGTTACCTACGGCTTTGGTTCTCCAAACGCAGTTACCCTCGGCTTCCTCATGGGTGCTGCTGGCCAGTTCCTGGCAATCGCAACTCTGTTGCTTTTGAAGTCCCCAGTTATTGTTATCGCAGGCTTTGTTCCACTGTTCTTCGATAACGCTACCATCGGCGTTTACGCAAACAACAAGGGCGGCCTCCGCGCAGTTCTTATCATGCCTTTCATCTCTGGTCTTCTCCAGGTCTTCGGTTCAGCTCTTATCGCTGGCTGGGTTGGCATGGCTGCATACGGTGGATACCTTGGTATGTGGGACTGGGCAGTTGTCTGGCCAATCATGACCGGCTTCATGAAGTTCCTGTCCTATGCAGGCCTTGCAATTGTTGTCATCGCTCTTATTGCAATCCCACAGCTCCAGTACCGCGCCAACAAAGACACGTACTTCATGGAGGTTGAGGATTACCAGAAGTGCAAGGAAATCCGTGCACAGAAGGCCGCCGCAGCTAGTGCGGAAAGCAAGTAGCCCTCTTTCTTCCTACCCTGAGCAGACCCCCATCTGCTCAGGGTTATTAGTAATACTCGGCACATTGATTGATGCAGTATTTGCTTTAAATGCGAGCGTTGTAGCGCCCAAATGGGTACAAACACAATGTGTCCGTAATCAGTTTGTTTGATCGAAGGAGTCAACATGAACGCAAAGATTTTGGTCGCATGTGCAAACGGCGCAGGTACCTCCCTGATGATGAAGATGACCGCTGAGCGCGTCACTCAGAAGCTCAATATGGGCGTCGATAAGATTCACCACTGTGCACTTTCCGAGGGCGTAAGCTCTGCTCGTCAGTATGACATTGTTTTTGCACCACTTAACTTCCTGAATATGTACGAGGATGCTGCTAAGGCTGGCGTTACCGTCATTGGTCTGCGCAACGTTCTTTCTGATGCAGAGATGGAAGAGAAGCTCAAGGAAACCGGCGCTGCAGAGAAGTTTTCCGCATAGTTTAGGTTTCTAAAGAATCGAGCACTTTAATGACTTTTGAAAAGAAAATTCTTGCCGAGATGCCTAAGTGCTATGCACTTGGCATGTTTGAGGGAGAAGACACACCAAGCTTTTTAGCTGCTGTCGAGAAGGACGGTCCAATCCGTCGCTTTACGCTTGATGGTGAGCCTCTGGAGACTGTTGCTCCAGGCCCTGGCGGCGTCATGACCATTACTCAGGTCCCTGGCAGGAAAGATCAGTTCCTCGCAACCCGCAAGTTCTTCTCGCCAAACTTTGGTGGAGATGACGCGGCAATTGCGTCCTATACCAAGCAGGCAGACGGTTCGTGGTCTGAGCAGATTCTTTGCGATCTCCCTTATGTTCACCGTTTTGGCATTCTGAAGGCTGCCGACGGTCAGCTTTGGGTTCTTGCTTGTTCTATCAAGGGTGGAGCTGAGACGGGCGTCAAGGATGATTGGCGCACTCCAGGTGCTGTTTGGGCCGCTCCTCTGAGCGATAACCTTGAGCAGTACACGGCAGACAACCAGCTTAAGCTGACTTGTGTTGCTAATTATCAGGTTCAGAACCACGGTTTCTGGACTGCACCTGATAAGTCCTATGCTTTGATCTCAACCGCCGCTGGCGTGTTTAGATATGTGCCACCAACAACTCCTGAGGGCGCTTGGGATGTCACCTGCCTTCTGGTCCAGCCAACAAGTGACATTGTTGCTACAGACTTTGACGGCGATGGCAAGCTGGAGATCCTTACCTTCTCCAAGTTCCACGGTGACACGCTGGCAATTTGGCATGAGGGCCAGACTCGCGATCGCTATGAGCAGGTTTGGTGTGACCCACAAAAGCGCAGCTTCCTTCACGCGCTTTGGGCAGCAGACCTTAATGGCGAGAAGTGCGCAGTCATTGGCAACCGTAAAGATGGTCGCGATTTGTTGCTTGTTAGATACGTTGACGGCCAGTACACCGTAGACGTTATCGACCACGACCTCGGACCAGCAAACTGCATGGTGTATAGGCATGACGGCAGCGATTACATTGTTGCTGCATATCGTGAGACAGACCAGCTGGCTCTCTACAAAGTAGTGGAGTAGGGCTGCGTTTTGTAGCGAGCGCTCAGGATGAGCTTCTGAGCATGCAGGCAAGGTCCTGAGCGCCGCTCAATTTACCTGCATATACATCAAAGTACTAGTCCTATGTTTTAGAAAGGAGCGTGCTATGGCAGATCTTAAAGACGTCACACGCGATAGTTGGATTATGAGCACCTTCCCTGAGTGGGGAACTTGGCTTAATGAAGAAATTGACAATGCCGTAGTAGAGCCAGGTCAGGTTGAGATGTGGTGGCTCGGCTGCGTTGGTATTTGGTTTAAGACTCCTGGTGGAGCAAACGTTGCTGTCGACTTCTGGGCAGGCAACGGTAAGCGTACCCACGGTGATGGCCTTATGAAGCCTGGTCACCAGATGGCAAACATGGCTGGTGTCCGTGCAATGCAGCCAAATCTGCGCAACGTCCCCTTTGTTATTGATCCATTTGCTATCAAGAACCTTGACGCTGTTGTGGTAACTCACATTCACCAGGACCACATGTCCAAGGAGCTTGCAGCTCATGTTGTTAATAACAACATGACTACCACTGACGAGAATGGCAAAGAGATTCCTGTTCCCTTTATTGGTCCTAAGGATGCCGTTGACATCTGGGTTGGCTGGGGCGTTCCACGCGAGCAGTGCATTGTGGTAAAGCCTGGCGACCGCATCAAGGTCAAGGACATGGAGATCGTTGCATACGATTCCTTTGACCGTACCATCATTGTTACCACTACTGATACTTCTGAGAACCGCCCAGACCTTTGGGGTAAGTGCCCAATGGATATGGACGAGAAGGCAGTTAACTACCTCTTTGTCACTCCTGGTGGAAACATCTATCACTCCGGTGACTCCCACTACTCCATTTACTTTGCTAAGCACGGCAAAGACATCGCTCAGGAGTTTGGCGGCGTAGACGTCTGCTTTGGCGCTTTTGGCTGCAACCCAATTGGTATCCAGGACAAGATGGAAGCAACTGACATGCTCCGCATGGCAGAGGCTCTTCAGTCCAAGGTTGTTATCCCAATTCACCACGATGTTTGGACTAACTTCCAGGCTGATGTCCAGGAGATTAAGGTTCTTTGGGACATGCGTAAGGACCGTCTTGACTACAAGTTCCACCCATTCTTCTGGGAGGTCGGCGGCCACTACACCTATCCACAGGACAAGGATCGCTTTGCTTATCACCACGATCGTGGCTTCCACGATTGCTTCGATTACGAGCCAAACGTTCCATTCCGTAGCGTTCTCTAAGGAGCAGACCCTATGATGCTGAAAGAACTCCGTGAGGAAGTTTACGAAGCAAATATGGACCTGCCAAAGCATGGACTCGTTGTGTTTACCTGGGGAAATGCTTCTGGACTTGACCGTGAGCGCGGCCTGTTTGTTATCAAGCCATCGGGCGTCTCCTATGAGGAGCTGAGCCCAGAGAATCTGGTCATCTGCGACCTTGACGGCAACGTTGTTGAGGGCGAGATGAACCCATCTTCCGATACTCCAACTCATGCATGCTTGTATCGTGCATGGGGCGATAAGATCGGCGGAATTGTTCACACTCACTCAACTCACGCTGTTTCTTGGGCACAGGCAGGACGCTCTATTCCTTGCTATGGCACCACACACGCAGACTATTTCTACGGAGATATTCCTTGCGTGCGCAGCCTTACCAAGGACGAGGTAGAAAGTGCCTATGAGCTTGAGACCGGAAACGTTATTGTTGAGGGCTTTGAAAACTTGGACCCCATTGCGGTTCCAGGAACGCTCCTTCACAACCACGGTCCTTTCTCTTGGGGTAAAGACGCAATGGCTGCTGTGTATCACGCTGTAGTTATCGAGGAGGTTGCCAAGATGGCAACACTCACTGAGCTCAACAACCCAAAGGTTCAGGAGGCACCACAGTACCTTCAGGACAAGCACTACATGCGCAAGCATGGTCCAAATGCCTACTACGGACAGGGTAATCACTAAAGCCTGTTCAGTGAGTAGAATCTGTTTCAGTCAGGCGGTCTTTTTTAAGGCCGCCTGTTTTTAAAAGGAGAAGTTATGTCCAAGTATCAGCTAGGACTTTACGAGAAGGCCACTCCAACTGATCTTTCTTGGGAAGAGTGCCTCAGCGTAGCAGGAGAGTCCGGCTTTGATTATGTTGAGATCTCCGTTGACGAGTCTGACGCTCGTCTTTCTCGCCTTGAATGGACTGGCGAGGAGCGCGCGGCAGTAAGACAGGCAATGGTAAACTCTGGCGTTCGCCTGGGCTCTATGTGCCTTTCTGGTCACCGTAAGTATCCTTTTGGTTCTCGTGACCAGGCTACTCGTGAGCGTGGCCTTGAGATTATGCAGAAGGCACTTGACCTTGCAGGTGACCTGGGACTTCATACCATCCAGCTTGCTGGCTATGATGTGTACTACGAAGAGGGCGCAGAGGATACGCGTAAGTACTTTGAGGAGAATCTGGCAAAGGCCGTAGAGATGGCTTCCAAAGCAGGAATTGTTATGGGCTTTGAGACCATGGAAACTCCTTTTATGGATACGGTCGAGAAGGCCATGCATTACGTGAATCTTATTAACAGCCCCTATCTTGGTGTGTATCCCGACGCTGGTAACCTCACCAATGCATCGTTTATTTACGGCAACACCGTTGCTGACGACGTTGCTCTTGGTGCAGGTCATATTTTTGCAGCTCACCTCAAAGAGACTGTTGCTGGTGCGTATCGCGAGATTCCATTCTCTACGGGCACCACTGATTACGAGGGCGCGCTATCGCAGCTTGTTCCTCAGGGTGTTAGACGCTTTGTTGCAGAGATGTGGTACACCGGCAGTGAGAACTGGAAGGAAGATCTGGTCTTTGCTTCCACCTACGTTCGCAGCAAAATTGATAAAGCGTTTGAGGGATAAACGGCCTTTTTGCACTTGTTTTGGGTTTCTCGCCACAGACGGTACATAAGAATCTGTACAATGTGGATGAGCTCTTTCTTAGTACGACGTACGTTTCCAAACTCGTTTAGGTTTGTACAGGAAAGGATTACACATGAAGTTCTTTATTGACACGGCAGATATCGATGAGATTTCTGAGGCTCTTAGCTGGGGCTGTTTAGCAGGCGTTACTACCAACCCATCGCTGTATGCAAAGATTGGCGGAAAGCTAGCCGACTTTGAGTCTCATATGGTCAAGATTGCTCAGCTTTGCGAAGGTCTTCCTGTTTCTGCTGAGTCCACAGCAACTACAACTGAGGGCATGATTGAGGAAGGTCGTCACCTAGCTTCTCTTGCTCCAAACATTGTTGTAAAGCTCCCTATCTGTGCAGAGAGTCTTGCTGCTACCCATCAGCTTGCTTCTGAGGGAATTCGCGTCAACATGACGCTGATTTTCTCGGCACCTCAAGCCCTTCTTGCTGCAAACGCTGGCGCTCGCTACATTTCGCCATTTGTTGGTCGCTTTGATGATATTGGTGAGGACGGTATTGAGCAGCTGGGAACCGTAGTTTCGTGCATTGAGAACTATGCATGGGATAAAAACGTTGATCACACTGTAGAGATTATTACGGCTTCTGTCCGTACGCCTAACCACGTGACTCAGGCGGCTCTGCTTGGTGCTGACATTGCAACCGTTCCATTTGGAGCTTTGAAGAAGTGCCTGAAGCACCCTCTGACCGATACCGGTCTTAAGTCTTTTGAGGCAGACTGGGAAAAGGTTAAGGCTCAGCAATAAATAATGATTGCGGTGCGCCCAGCTTAGGTTGGGCGTACTTGTTTTACGTGCCTATTCATACACGGTTTAGGCATCGTTTAGACACCTGTTTTGAGAGGATGAGAATGGGAACATCTGCATTACCCGAGCGCAATCTCACTGATGACGAGCTTAAGCTTGCAGCTAATACACTGAGGCGCGATGTCATTGATATGCTCGAGAAGAGCAAGTCAGGTCATCCCGGCGGCTCTCTTAGCGCGGCAGATATTGTGGCCACACTGTTCTTCTCGGGAGTAATGAAGTACAACCACAACAACCCAGAGGACCACACTGAGGATAGATTCTTCCTGTCCAAGGGCCATGTTGCTCCTGTGCTGTATGCTGCGTACCACCTGCTTGATTGGCTCCATGACGAGGATATGGTTACCCTCCGTCAGCTTGGTAGTCGCCTGCAGGGTCATCCAGACTGCCATGCATGCCCTGGTATTGAGATTTGCTCTGGCTCTCTGGGCCAGGGTCTCTCGGTAGCTGCAGGATGCGCTCTAGGACTTTCTATGGACGCTCTGGCAAGCGGCGAGCGTGCCAAGAAGGTATTTGTCCTTCTGGGCGACGGCGAGCTGCAGGAAGGCTCTAACTGGGAGGCATGCATGTTTGCTGCTCACCAGAAACTGGATAACCTCATTGCCATTGTGGACCTCAACAACTTGCAGATTGATGGTCACGTAACCGACGTGTGCTCTCTTGGCGATATTGACGAGAAATTCCGTTCCTTTGGCTGGAATGTGCTGCGTGTTAACGGTCATGAGGTTACCGAGGTGCGCCAGGCTCTTCTCGCCGCACGAGATGGTCGTGAAGCAGGAAACACCGCACCTACCGTGGTCATTTGTCAGACTGTTAAGGGAAAGGGCGTCTCGTTCATGGAGGATCAGGCTTCCTGGCACGGAAATGCTCCTTCGGCAGATCAAGCAGATCTTGCGCGAGAAGAACTTGATGCAGCAAGAGAGCTTCTTTTGATTGATCTTCAGGGTGAAGGTAAGGAGGTTGCCAATGTCTAGAGCAACTCGTGAGGCATATGGTCAGACTCTTGTTGAGTTGGTAAACGAAGGCCACGATATCGTGGCTGTTGACGCAGACCTTGCCGGCTCCACTAAACTTGCCGACCTCCAGAAGGCCTTCCCACAGCGCATGGTTGACGTGGGTATTGCCGAGCAGAACATGGTAGGCGTTGCGTCGGGACTGGCACTTACGGGACGCACCGTGTTTACGGGCTCGTTTGCTGTGTTTGCAACCGGTCGTGCTTACGATCAGATTAGAAACACCGTTTGTGACTCTGGTCTCAACGTGAAGATTTGCCCTACGCATGCAGGCATTACGGTAGGAGAGGACGGCGCTACTCACCAGTCCCTTGAGGACATTGGCATGATGCGCGCCCTCCCTCAGATGCGCGTGCTTGTTCCTGCAGATTACAATGCTACTAAGGCGGCGCTCAGACTTGCCGCCGAGGCCGACGGCCCCTTCTACGTGCGTATGGGTCGCCACAAGGTTGCCGACATCTACGACGAGTCCTTCAAGGGTGGTCTGCCTTTTGCAAACGTCCTGCGTGAAGGTACGGACGTTACCATAGCTGCTTGCGGTGTTGAGGTTGCTCAGGCACTTGCCGCCGCAGATTTGCTGGCAGAGGAAAAGATTTCTGCCGAGGTCATTGATGTATTCTCCATTAAGCCTTTGGATGAAGAAGTCATTTTGGCATCTGCCGAGAAGACCCGTCATGTGGTAACCGTTGAGGAGCATAACGTAGCAACGGGCCTTGGAGCTGCAGTTGCCGAGCTTCTGGCTGAACAGCTACCAACGCCCATGCGCTTTGCTGGTATGCGCACCTTTGGAACGTCCGCCCCTGGCGACGTATTGCTTTCGCACTTTGGCCTGGACGCCGAGGGCATTGCCGCTCGCGTCAGGGAGTTTCTGCTCTCGTAGCCATGAGTAGCCGCAGCGCACGGCAACGCTGCAGGTCAGCGGCGCGTGCGAACGCAACGACGGCAACACCGCAGGTAAGCGGTGCGTGCGAGCGGTTCGTAGGTTGCGAGTGATTTCGACCCGGTATCTATTTCGTGTGGATACCGGGTTTCTTGTGCGGATGCGCTGCTAATGGACGGGTTTCTCGCCAGGTGGGCGGTATGGGCCCGGAGTGAGCTTGCTGCGGCCCGGCACGCGCCTAATACGGACAGGAGTGCGCCTGATTTTCTCGTCATGTCTGAACTATTTGCCGGAAAAGCACGCCAAGTCTGAGCTATTTGCCGGTTTTTCTCGCCATGTCTGAGTAAATTTACTCAGACATGATGTAGCTTTCAGGCTCAAAAATTCAGGGCCACGTAGTCTATCTTTTGCGCGCCTGATTTCTGCAAAGAATCTGTAACTTTTGCCTAAAAATGTAAAAGAATCGGTGGATTTGCCTGATTTCTGCAAAGAATCGGTGTTGCAAATACAGATTCTTTGCACTTTTCAGGCGCGCGATGGTGAGAAAAGCGCCTGGCGAGAAACCCGTGCGCTCGAGTGTTGGGCTGCGGAGTTTCTGGCCATGAAAAAGACCTGGTACCGTGTGGTACCAGGTCTTTTGTGATTGCATGTTAGCTCGCTCTGTGAGCTGAAGCCGTGCTAGCTCGCTTTGTGAGCTGTAGCTACGTCAGTGAAACTGAATTAGCCGAGGTGCTTGGTGATGGAAGCGGCTGCTACCTTGCCAGCGCCCATTGCAAGAATGACGGTTGCAGCACCGGTTACGATGTCGCCACCAGCCCAGATGCGAGGATCGGAAGTACGTCCCTCTTCGTCAGCCTCAATGTAGCCCCACTTGTTGAGCTTGATGTCGCCGATCATCTTTGCGAATGGGTTAGCGTTAGTGCCGATTGCAGAAATTGCAACGTCGCAAGGAATGTCCTCGATAGCACCCTCGATAGGTACTGGACGACGACGTCCGTCAGCGTCAGGCTCGCCGAGCTCCATCTTCTGGACGCGAACTGCGCAAACTGCGCCGTCCTCGCCAGCGACAAACTCGAGAGGGGAGACAAGAGGAAGAACCTCAACGCCCTCTGCCTTTGCGTGGTGCAGCTCTGCACGACGAGCAGGCATCTCTTCCTCGGTACGACGGTAAGCAATGATTGCACGCTCGGCGCCAAGACGCTTAGCAGTACGGACAGCATCCATAGCAACGTTGCCGCCACCAAAGACAACGACGTTCTTGCCGTGCTTGGTTGGGGTATCGTACTCAGGGAAGTTGTTAGCCTTCATGAGGTTAACGCGGGTGAGGTACTCGTTTGCAAAGAAGACGTTAGGCAGGTTCTCACCAGGGATGTTGAGAAGCTTTGGAAGGCCAGCGCCGGTTGCAATGTAGATTGCGTCAAAGCCCTGCTCAAAGAGCTCGTCTGCATCGGTGATACGACCAACAACAGAGTTGTACTCAAACTTAACGCCCAGCTCCTGGAGGCCGTCAATCTCGCGCTTAACAACAGCCTTTGGAAGACGGAACTCAGGAATACCGTAAACCAGAACGCCGCCGCCGGTGAAGAATGCCTCAAAAACGGTAACGTCAAAGCCGTTACGAGCAAGCTCGCCAGCGCAAGCAATACCGGAAGGACCGGAGCCTACAACTGCAACCTTCTTGCCGTTCTTTGGAGCGATAGCTGGCTTGGAAGCAAGCTCAGGCTGGTCGCCAAGGAAGCGCTCAAGCTGACCAATAGCAACTGGTTCGCTGCGCTTACCCATGATGCAGACGCCCTCGCACTGGTTCTCCTGTGGGCAAACACGACCACAAACTGCAGGAAGCATGGAGGACTCGCGGATGATATCAAGACCGCGACCAAACTCCTCTGCACGGATTGCCTCGATGAAGCGAGGAATGTTGATGTTTACAGGGCAACCCTGAACGCACAGTGGATTCTTACAATCCAGGCAGCGGTTTGCCTCTGCAATTGCCATCTCTTTAGTGAAACCCTTGTCGACAGGGCGGAAGTCTTGTGCGCGCTCTGCAGCTGGCTCTTCGTTGTCAGCTGTACGAGGTGCCTTGACGTTTGGAATGTAGCGACCGTTTACTTGTGGCATGCGCACCTCGTCTCCTCGTAAGCCTTGATGGACTGGCCTTCCTCGGTGAGGTAGGCTGCCTGACGTGCGCGAAGGTCGTTCCAGTCAACCTTGGTTGCGTCAAAGTCAGGACCGTCAACACAAGCAAACTTGGTCTCGCCGCCAACCTCAACACGGCAGCAACCGCACATACCAGTGCCGTCAACCATGATTGGGTTCAGGGAAGCGATGATAGGTGTGTCGTACTTCTCGGCAGTGAGAGTAGAGAACTTCATCATAGGAACTGGGCCAACGCAGAATACGCGGTCGACCTGCTTGTCCTGCAGAAGACGCTCGAGAGGTGCAGTTACAACGCCCTTCTCGCCAAGAGAACCGTCGTCTGTGGTGATGTGGATGTGATCGTCGTCCAGAATGGAACGGAACTGATCCTCAAGCAGCAGCAGCTCTTTGGTACGAGCGCCCATGATAGCGTGGACCTCGCGGCCAGCTGCTACGAGCTGACGAGCAACAGGGAAGGCGATAGCCAGGCCAACGCCGCCGCCGATAACTGCCCATTTGCCCTCGCCCATCTCGGTAGGCTCGCCCAGAGGACCAGTGACGTCCTGCAGGGAATCGCCAGCCTCATAGGTAGAAAGCATCTGGGTGGTCTTGCCGATTACCATGAAGATAAACTCGACCCAACCCTCCTCAGGATTCCAATCCGCAAAGGTAAATGGAACGCGCTCGCCACACTCATTTGCGCGGACCATCAGGAACTGACCAGCATGTGCATGCTTGGCCATCTGTGGTGCCTCGATGCGAAACTTGAAGACCTTCTCGGAGAACTGAGTCTTTTCGAGGATCTTATACATTCAGCGGTACTCCTCTCCTAACACACTACAAACTGCGAGTGAGGTGCCGAGCCGCACTATACCCTGCCTTCTTGGCGAGAAGACAGGAGCAGGTGACACACGCATCTCACGCATACGAGGTCTGGGTAACCCGTATTCGCAAACAACATATCTATTGTACTATTTGCGCATGATTCAAAGCATGAATAATTCATGAATGAGCATAAATATTTCGTAGAATGTTTTGCCTGCTAGCTGCGGAGGGCGAGAAGTTCGGTGGGCTCGTGACGTGACGGCACGCGGCGACGTCACGGGGCGGAGTGCGGCGGAGCGCGGTGACCGCTAGCTGCGTAGGAGTTGCTCCACCTGATCGGCCGCTGTCTGGGCGGTGACCAGGAAGTCTTCCAGGTTGTTTCCCTTGAGCTCGCGCAGAACATAGTCTGCCACCGGCATCTTTCCAGGAGGGCGACCGATGCCAAATTGCAGGCGCATAAAATCCCTGGTCTGGAGCTTGTCGGCGATGGAACGCAGACCGTTATGCGAGTTGAGTCCGCCGCCTTCTTTGAAGTTGAGCTGGCCCTCTGCGAGGTCAACCTCGTCGTGAATAATCAGGATTTGCGCAGGTTGAAGGTGGTGTGCGCGAGCAAGTTTGGAGAGGGGACCGCCGCTGGTGTTCATGAAGTCCTGAGGTTTGGCCAGGAGTACATGGCGTTTCTCGCCAGATGCGGCTCCGGGAGCTGCGGGAAGGATGATCTCCGCGACCTGGCAGCCCGCCTCGCTTTTCCAGTACGAAACGCCGTGGCGCTCGGCAAGGGCATCGACGACGGCAAAACCCGCATTGTGCCTGGTGCGCGCGTATTTCTCGCCAGGATTTCCCAGGCCCGCTACAAGCACAATTTTGTTACCGTGCATCGAATTTCCTTCCGTTTGAGATGTGTACGTTTATGATGGTAAGGGAAAACGACAGGTTCCACCAGCGTGAACTGAGCTCGCGGTTGATAGTCTAGCGGCGGTGCGCGTGACGTGCAGCGATCGGCGAGCAGTGAGCAGCGTGCGGGACATGCAGCGTGCGGTGAGCAGCGTGCGGGGCATGCGGCGTTCAACTGAGGTGCGGAGGCAAAATGAAGAAGATTCTGGTTACCGGATTTGAGCCTTTTGGTGGCGAGAAAATCAATCCAGCTTGGGAGGCCGTGAAGGCGCTACCCGAGACTATTGGCGGTGCTCAGGTGATAAAACTGCACGTACCTGTTGAGTTTGGCGCTGGTGCTCAGAAGGTTATCGACGCGCTTGAAGCGGAGCGTCCCGAGATTGTGCTTTGCGTGGGCCAAGCGGGTGGAAGAAGCAAGATTACGCCCGAGTTTGTGGGCATCAACTGGGCTCACGCGCGAATCCCCGACAACGCGGGCAAGCAGCCGCTCTCGCAGCGCATCATCGACGGCGCTCCCGACGCGTATTTTGCGTCGCTGCCGGTAAACGCCATGGTGGCCGCCATGAACCAGGCGGAGATCCCCGCGGCGGTCTCGTACACTGCGGGAACGTACGTCTGCAACGACGTCATGTATCAGGTCCTTCATGCGCTGGCCACGAGATTCTCGGAGACTCGCGGAACGTTTCTGCACGTACCATTTGCAACGGAGCAGGTTGCCGAGAAAAACGCTGCAGCTGCCGAGAAGGGCCTCGCTGCAGGCGAGAAAGCTGGCGCTGGCGAGAAGACCCGCCAGGTTCCAAGCATGTCGCTGGAGATGATGACTCGCGGACTGCAGGTTGCGCTGGAAGCGGCGCTTGCAAACGACGTTGATCTTGCGGATTCCGAAAGCGGAACGACCTGTTAGAACGCGCGCTGCTTACAGTGCGCCTGCAAGTGCACGGGTTTCTCGCCAGGTGCGCTTCTCGCCATCGCGCGTCCTTCTCGTCAAGTGCGCCTGAAAAGAGCAAAGAATCTGTATTTGAGGTACAGATTCTTTAACAAAATCAGGCAAATCCACAGTTTCTTTTACACTTTTAGGCAAAATTTACAGATTCGTTGATGAAATCAGGCGCATGAAAGATAGACTGTCTGGCCCTGAATTTTTGAGCCCGAAAGCTGCATCATGTCTGAGTGAATTTACTCAGATATGGCGAGAAAAACCGGCAAAACCACTCAGACTTGGCGTGTTTTCCGGCAAATCGTTCAGACATGGCGAGAAAATCAGGCTCGCTCAAGGCGCGCGCTAATCGCGCGCCAGCTCGCGCCGCCTGTCTGGCGAGAAACCCGTCCACTAGCAGCGTTTCCGCACAAGAAACCCGGTATCCACACGAAATGGATACCGGGTTGAAATCACTTGCGACCCGCGCTCGCGCACGCGCGGCTGACCTGCGGGATTACAGGTTGAAGTCGCCACCGAAGATGTCGGAGACAGGACGGTCGGTATAGACAGCGTAGATTGCCTCGGCAATCTCGTTTGCGATGGTAATCGTCTTGATCTTGGAGCCTTCCTGGTTTGCTGCAGCGCAAGGAATTGCGTCGGTAACCACGCACTCCTCGATAGGAGCGTTGTTGAGGCGCTCGATTGCAGGACCAGAGAAGATGCCGTGGGTAGCGCAGACGTAGATGTCGCCCGCACCCATTTCCTTCAGCTTAACAACGGAAGCGCAGAGGGTACCTGCGGTGTCAATCATGTCGTCGTTAACGATGCAGGTCTTGCCCTTGATGTCGCCAATGATGCCCATAACAGCACTCTCGTTGTGGCGAGGACGGCTCTTATGTGCAATAGCAAGGCCGCAGTCCAGGTAGTCGGAAAGCTTCTTAGCAGCCTTTGCGCGACCCATATCAGGGGAGACAACAACGGTATTCTCCCAGTCAAATGGCTTGCTCTTAAAGTAATCGCCCAGAAGGTAGAGAGCAGTCAGGTGAGAAACAGGAATGTCAAAGAAGCCCTGGATCTGGCCCTGGTGCAGGTCAAGGGTGATAACGCGGTCAACGCCAGCGTTCTCAAGCAAGTTTGCCATCAGACGAGCGGTAATAGGCTCGCGAGCAGCAGCTTTGCGATCCTGACGAGCATATGCGTAGTGAGGGATAACTACGGTAAAGCTGTTAGCAGATGCGCGCTTTGCAGCGTCAGCAACAATCAGCGTTTCCATAACCAGGTCGTTGACGTTGACACCTGCCAAAGACTGAATGAAGAAGACCTCGTCGCCGCGGACAGACTCGTCAAAGCGAGCGTAGATTTCTCCGTTAGCAAACTTCTCGAGGAGAAGACCTTGTAGCTCTAGGTGAAGAATGTCTGCAACCTTACGAGCCAGTTCAGGGTTACCTGTACCGGTGTAGAGCTTGATATTTCTAGCAACTAACAGTGGTTCACTCAGGTTCTCGAACATCTAGTCCTCTTTCTCAAGCTTGTGACGCCTCTGGGCGGCGTATCCCTCAACAATTTTCTGCTCAGAGCGCTCAAGTGCAAGCGCATCTGCTGGTACATCCTTTGTGATGCACGAACTTGCCCCCACAAGTGCGCCATCACCAATTGAGACAGGTGCCACCATCATGGTATCGGATCCAACAAAGACGTTGTTGCCAATGTGGGTCTTAAACTTGTGGTAACCGTCGTAATTGCACGTAATTGAACCTGCGCCAATGTTGACGCCGGAGCCCATGGTTGTGTCACCAATGTAGGAGAGGTGAGGAACCTTGGAGCCCTCGCCGATAGTTGAATTTTTGATCTCAACGTGGGTGCCTGCCTTGGCGTGAGGCATGAGGTGTGTGCCTGGGCGCAGGTAAGCGCGAGGACCGCAGGTAGCAAAGTCGTCTACCTGTGCGTTGATAGCTACAGTTTCATCGATAACAGCGTCGTTGCCAACAAGCGTATCGGTCAGACGAGTGTTAGGGCCTACCACGCAATTCTCGCCAATTGAGGTCTTGCCGTAGAGCATGGTCTGTGGGAGAACCTCGGTGTCCATACCAAGCGTGACCTCGGGGCCAATCCAGACGGAGGTTGGGTCCAGCATGGTGACGCCCTGGCTCATCCAGTGCTCGTTGATGCGCTCCTGCATGATGCGGGTAGCAACGGCAAGCTCGGAGCGGGAGTTGACGCCAAGCGCCTCTTTGTAGTCGTCAACGTGGACGGCAGCAACAGGCTCGCCCTGGCTTACATAGAGACCTACCATGTCGGTGAGGTAGTACTCGCCCTGCACGTTGTCATTGCCGAGAAGATCGATGTTTGCGGTCAGTCTTCCGCCACAGAAGCAGTACACGCCAACGTTGCATTCACGCTCTTGCTCGCGCTGCTCTGGCGTAGCATCCTTGTGCTCAACAATGGCAGTTACCTGGCCGTTAGAAGAAATGACGCGACCATATCCGGTTGGATCTGGGGGCGTCATTGTGAGTACCGTACATGCGTTGTGATGAGCTTTAGTTTCTGCAACAAGGTCGAGAATAGACTGTGCGCGCAACAGAGATGCGTCACCGTTGATAACAACAACGGGTCCCTTGAAGCCACCAAGAGCATCCTTAACAACCTTGACGGCGTGGCCGGTGCCAAGACGCTCGGTCTGGGCAACATACTCAAGGTTAGGGAAGCAAGAAAGTGCAGATTTAACCTCGTCAGCATGGTTACCAACAACCACAATGACGCGGTCAGCGCCAGCAGTAATTGCGGCGTTGACACTCCACCAAACGATGGGTTTATCAAGTAATTTGTGCACAATCTTAGGGTGGTGGGACTTCATGCGCGTTCCCTCGCCTGCAGCGAGGACAATCGCAGTAAGTGGCATACGTAAGCCTCCAAAGTACTTCGTATTACTCGATACGAGTGCGTCCCTACACAAAAGTTGCGTAAAAAATGGCTGGGGTAGTAGGATTCGAACCCACATTCCAGGCACCAAAAACCCGTGTCCTAACCGTTGGACGATACCCCAATGTAATCACTACGTTGGTTTTGTCCGCAACTCTATTAAGTGTATCAGCTTAGCGAAGCAAATGCTCCACAAATTGCATCAAGAACAAGAACTGCTAAAGTCTGCGCATCTGCGGTAGTAAATGAGCCGTCTACGTTTGTTCCTTCTGGCAGCACAATCTTGATAGGGGAGCCCGTTGCATCAGCAGACTCAATGGCGGTGCGCAGTCTTGCTGGCAGCGTCTCGTTTTCTTCCATAGAAACAGAGCCAATACCAACCTGTCCGCGGGCAGGCATGCTTGGGGCATAGGCTGTGGTCAGAACCAAAATAGTGGCTGCATCAGTAGGGGAATCGGCGCGATCAATCATGGTCATGCCGCTTGCCTCGGTAGTTGCCTTAGAAAGGTTGTAGACGCGAGCAGCTACGTTTCTGGAGATAGGATCTTCTCCCGTTATAGCAATGCAGGTGGTCTCAAGAACGTTTGCTGCACGTGCAAAGCCCATAGGACCCTGTGGGTGAGGGCCTTTTGCCTGCTTGCCGGACCAAACGTGACGCAGACGCTCAATAGCGTCGAGGGTATCCTGGAATGCCATACCATCAGCGAGCTCGCCGACGCTCTCCTGGAAGAGCTTAACGGCAGCCTCGGTGTGAACACCGTAATGGCCATCAACTTTTCCGCACGAGAAACCCAAGATGTTGAGGCGCTCTTGCAGCTGACGCACGTCATTGCCGTGGAAGTTAGGAAGACGCAGGTAGAGGGTTCTGTCTCCGAGCTCATAGCCCTCATCGACCATGATTGCCCAAGTAGAGGCATCTACTTCTTCTCCAAGAGAAAGGTCGTGGTCAAGCCTAAAGCGAGCAACCGCGCGAGCAGTTGACTTGCCAAAGGTGTGACTCTGGCGCTCATCGTCTTCGATGGTATAGCCAAGCTTTACGAGGCGTTCCTGAATGTCTTCAACGGCAGCACCAGTGCTACCAGGAGTAATTGGATCCATAATTACCTTTCTCGGTTCACAAAGAAGTCTGCCATAGACAAAAGTGTGTCGCGAGCGTCTTCAGTAAGTATCACGTTTTCAAGCACGTGCTTTGCCTCATCGACTAAGGCAAGAGCGTGCGCGCGGACAAATTTTATCGCATTAGCGCTTTCCATAAGCTCCACAGCGCGCTGAAGCTTCAAAGTATCGCCTGTATGCGCAGAAAGTATGAAGATAAGCTCTGTCTTTTCTGCCTCGGTGAGGTGTTCAAGCGTGTAGACCACCGCGAGCGTGCGTTTGCCCTCAGTGATGTCTGACCTAAAGTCTTTACCCTGTACCTCGGCGTTTCCTACCAGGTTGAGAAGATCGTCTTGCAGCTGGAAGGCAAGGCCTACCTTGAGGCCAAAATCCTTGAGCGCATCAAGCGTTTTCTGGTCAGCACCGCCAATAAGCGCGCCCAGTACCAGGGGATATGCAGCAGAGTAATAGGCGGTTTTGGAGAGCGCCATAAAAAGATACTGCTCAGAGGTAACATCCCAGCGCTCGTTTTGAGCCCAGCCAAGATCAAGCGCCTGGCCCTCAAGGGTGTGCTCCTGCATGGCGAGAAGGGCGTCGATAACGCGAACTTTAAGCTGGTCAGAGAGGTGGTCGGCCACGGTAACGCGTCTGACAACATTGACCAGGGCAGAATCACCAACGTTGATGGCAAGTCCGGTACCGAGTGTCTTGTAGAGGCACTTCTCGCCACGGCGCAGCTCTGATTTGTCCGCGATGTCATCGTGGATAAGGGCAGCCGACTGGAAGTCCTCAATGGCGCAGGCCACAGGCAGAGCAGCTTCTGCCGAGCCGCCGACCGCTTCTGTGCCCAGGCAGCACAGGACCGGACGCACGCGCTTGCCGCCGCCCGCGCTGAAATGAGCGAGTGGCTGGTAGAGGTAGGCGTTCAGATCCGCGCGGGTGCGCTCCGAAGGCGCCGCCGCGGACGCCGTTGCCGCGGGCGCTGCAGATGCCGCGGGCGCTGCGGGTGCCGCGGGTGACGCGGGTGCCGTGGGGAGTCCGCGCATGATCTCTGCCTCGACGACAGGGAGCTTTTGTGTGAGGTAGTCGGCGAAGTTCACGGAAGCCCTAGCCGCGATAGCCGTCTGGGTTCATCGACTGCCACTTCCAGGAATCGCGGCACATGTCGGCGAGGTCGTACTGAGCCTTCCAGCCAAGCATGTCAGCAGCTTTCTGACAGTCAGCATAGTTAGTTGCAACGTCACCTGCGCGGCGAGGCTCAATAACGTAAGGAATCTCTTTGCCACAAGCCTTTGAGAACGCCTTAATAACGTCAAGTACCGAGCTACCAGTGCCAGTGCCCAGGTTGAAGATCTCAACTCCCGTGCGACCAGCCATCCACTTAAGTGCAGCTGCATGACCAGAAGCAAGATCGCAGACGTGAATGTAGTCGCGAACGCCCGTGCCATCTGGGGTGTTGTAGTCGTTACCAAAGACGTGAACAGCCTCGCGCTTGCCTACGGCAACCTGAGCCACATAAGGAACCAGGTTGTTTGGAATACCTGCAGGATCTTCTCCGATGAGGCCCGACTGGTGAGCGCCAATAGGATTGAAGTATCTAAGCAGGACAACGTTCCACTCTGGATCCGCGGTGTGAACATCGGTGAGGATCTGCTCAATCATCCATTTAGTCCAGCCATAAGGGTTGGTTGCGTTCTTCTTGGGGCTTTGCTCGGTTAGAGGAAGGCTATCTGGATCTCCATAAACGGTGGCAGAGCTCGAGAAAATAATTGACTTGCAACCGTGGTTTCTCATGACATCAAGAAGGGTGAGGGTATTGCCCAGGTTGTTTGTGTAGTACTCAATAGGCTTGGTGACGGACTCGCCAACAGCCTTGAAGCCTGCGAAGTGAATGACAAAGTTAATGGCGTGCTCATCAAAGATGTGGTTGAGTGCATCTGCATCGTTGACGTCTGCCTCGTAGAACGAAAGGCGCTTAGCGTTTTCTTCTCCCACTATGGTTTTGATGCGATCGATAACCTCTGCCGAAGCATTGGAAAGGTCATCAACAATTACGGCCTCGTAGCCGGAATTGAGCAGTTCAACAACGGTGTGGCTGCCAATAAAGCCCGCGCCACCGGTGACAAGTACGCAGGAATTTTGTGGAATCAGAGCGTCAGACATATCAATCCTTTCGTGGACTTATATCGTCATAAGTATACGGCTTTTCTGCGAAGCGTTGTGCGGTGCGAGCACACGGGTTTCTCGCCAGGTGCGCGTGCGGGCGCACGGGTTTCTCGCCAAGTGCTCCTTTCTGCCATCGCGCGCCTGACTTTCACTATGCGAGCCTGAAAAGTGCAAAGAATCTGTATTTGAGCCACCGATTCTTTTGCAAAATCAGGCAAATCCACAGTTTCTTTAACGTTTTCAGGCAGAATTTACAGATTCTTTGCAGAAATCAGGCGCGCTGATTGCGCCCAGGCACGTCGAGTGCATTGGCGCGTCGGGCGCATTGGCATGTTGAGTGCGTAAGACACGCACCTAGCCGTCTATTTGCCCAGTAGCTTCCAGAGTTTCTCGCGCTGTTCTGGAGAAATGCGGTCTTCAAGCGTCATGCGCGTACTGACCTGATCGCGACGCATCTCTTCGACAACGTTATCTGCCTGGGAAATCTCGTGGACCAGTGATGCGCTAGCAATGCGCGTGACCTCGCCGGGGCCAAAGCCGGCTGTGGCACGAATGTCCCTGTCCGACGTGACCAGAAATACCTTGCGACCAGCCTCTCGAGCGTCCGTTACCAGGCGCTCGATGACGCTATCCGCGGACTCCCCAGTCTCGGAAAAAACCAGCTGCACGCCAGCGTGGGTACGCTCCGGGCGCTCGTCGTTTACGTTTCCCTTTCCGTCGAACACAATAACGGCCTCGTAGGTGCCCTGCGCAAACGTGGCAACGTCAGAAATGAGCGCCAAACGGGCGCGATAAAACGGATCGGTGTTGAGGTGATAGGCTCTCTCAGCAGCGGTTTCTTGTGCAGAAGAGCCATGCTCATCCAACAACGCCTCATAGCGAGGAGTTGCCAACATGACGTTATAGCCATCGACTACAAGCAGCGATTTTTTCTGAGCCATACCTTACGCTTCCTGGGCTTCCTGAGCTTACGCTTCCTGAGTCCTGCGGAGCCACTCGTAGCACATGACCGTCGTTGCCTGAGCAACGTTCAGGGACTCTACCTGGCCAAACTGAGGAAGTTTGCACGTAAAATCGCACTTCTCGAGCATAAGGCGAGAAATTCCTGAACCTTCAGAGCCCATGACAAGTGCAAGGCGACCTCCCATAGGAGCCTCCCACACGGACTGAGTGGCGTGCTCGGTAGAGCCACATGTCCAAAAACCTGCGGCTTTAAGCTCTTCAAGAGCGCGCGGCAGATTAGAAACCTGAGCAATTGGCAGGTGAAGTACGGCTCCAGCGGAAGTCTTGTATGCTCCAACGCCAACTCGGGCGGCGCGAGCGTTTGCAATAACAACGCCGGCTGCGCCAACTACCTCGGCACTTCTTACGATTGCACCAAAGTTTCCCTCGTCAGTGACGTGATCCAAGACCACAACCAGAGCGTTTTCTGAACCAGCGCGCTGGATGATTTCAGAGAGGTCAGCGTAAGCAAAAGGCTGTGTACGGACAATAACGCCCTGGTGAGCGCCATGGCTTGAAAGTGAGTCAAGCACTGGCTTTGCGACACGCTCGACAGGAATACCCTCCTGCTCAAGCTGACGTGCAAGAGCCTCAATCTCCTGGTCCTTCTGTCCACTTGCAGCTTGTACCAGCGCATTCTTCAAAGGAATACCAACGGTCAGCGCCTCGGCTACTGCGCGACGACCTTCGATAAGATCAGTTGCAGGCTTCTTGTTGCCGGGACGTCCAGCGCCAGCACCTCGCTGTCCACCAGCGCCTCGTTGACCGCGGGCGCCCTGAGCTGCGCGTGCGCCTTGTGCGGAGCGGCCACCCTTTGAGCCCTGACCATTCTTGGCGCCGAAATAACCGCCCCAGTCGGCAGCCTTCTTGGAGCCGCGACCTGTGCCACCGCGACCTGCAGCTCCCCCGCGACCGGAAGTACTACGTCCCGCAGAGCCGCCGCGGCCTGCAGCGCCGCGGCCTGCAGCGCCCTCGGAGCGTGTATTTTTAGAGGTAGAACGCTGATTTCTTGCCATAGTTAGTCTGCCTTACGCTTAAGTCGAGCGCCAGCGGCGGTATCTTCAATCAAAAGTCCAAGCTCGGCAATGCCGTCTCTAATTTGATCAGCAACTGCCCAGTTCTTCTGGGAACGAGCCTCCTGACGAGCAGCAAGCAAAGCCTCTGCAGCCTCGTCAGCTGACGAGCCCTCATAGCCTGCTACCTGAGCAGCAAGCGTCACAAGCTCCTCTGGTAAATCAGAGGTAGACGCCGCCTGAGTCAAATCAATTCCCAAAGCTCCCGTGAGCTCGCACAACATATCTGCTGCACGGAGAACAGGACTTGCGCCAACGTTCTGACCAACCTCTGCAAGATACGTATTTGCAGCAGTTACCAGAGCAAAGATAGCAGCGAGTGCTCCTGCGGTATTAAAATCATCATCCATCTGAGCGTCAAACTCGCTCTGAGCTGTATTGATTGCCTCAGCAAGCGTGCTATCAGCGTCGGAAAGTTCGTGCTGAGCAGAAGACTGCTTGAAAGCCCAGCGGAGATTTGCAACGCAGGTCTTCATGCGCTCAAGCGTACCAACGGTACCCTCAAGGCGCTCAAAAGAGAAATCAAGTGGTGCACGATAGTGCGTCTGAAGCATCAAAAGTCTTACTGCATCTGCAGGGTACTTGTCCAAAACTTCCTTGAGCGTGTAGAAGTTGCCCAACGACTTGGACATCTTCTCACCGTCAACGCGAAGCATTCCGGTGTGCATCCAATAATTAGCGAGAGGAGCGTGCCAGGCACAAGATGCCTGCGCAGTCTCATTCTCGTGGTGAGGGAATACCAGGTCAGAACCACCACCGTGAATGTCAATTGGAGTGCCCAGGTAGCGATGAATCATGGCGCAACACTCACTGTGCCAACCTGGACGACCTTCTCCCCAAGGGCTTGGCCAGCTAGGCTCACCCGGCTTAGCAGCCTTCCAGAGTGCAAAGTCAAATGGATCGCGTTTCTCGTCATTAACCTCAACGCGCTCACCTGCGCGAAGCTGATCAAGATCTCGACCAGAAAGCATGCCATAACCATGGTCAGAACGAACCGAGAAGTACACGTCGCCCGAAGGCACAACGTAAGCATAGCCCTGTTCAATCAAAGATTGAATCATCTGAAGCATGGCTTCAATCTCGTGCGTTGCGCGAGGACGAATATCTGGATCCAAAATATTGAAGCGATGCATCTGCTCGATAAACGCCTGAGAAAACTCTTCAGAAACCTCTTGAGCAGTCCTTCCCTGCTCAATGGCGCGCTGAATAATCTTGTCATCAACGTCAGTCAGATTCTGAGCAAAGGTGACCTCATAACCCTTGTGCATCAGATAACGGCGAATAACGTCAAACGAGAGGAAGGTACGGGCGTTTCCGATGTGAATCTGATCGTAAACCGTAGGACCGCACACGTACATGCGGATTTTGCCCTCGTCGATTGGCTTGAACTCTTCTTTTTTATGCGTCTGAGTGTTATAGACAAGCATGCATACTCCTCGCAACCATTGTGTATTGGTGTAAGTATAAACGGTTTGTGGAAAACCTTTAAGTTCCATACCGTACTAATCAAGATTCAATTTTGTTACCGTTTACGGATTAGTACTGGATTGTTTTTTTTGTTTTATTAAACTTGACGAATAAAAATTTTAAGAATTTATATTTGAATCAAAACTGCAAAGAACTAGAAGACAAAAAAATCTTGCTCTTAACAACTTCAGAAGGTGATTTGAATGAGTAAGTTTTTTAACATTATCCGCTACTGTATATCTACCATTCTGGATAAAGGCAGTCTTGCGATTTTTCTCTTTCTGTCATTCTTTGTCACAGCGCTTATGGTGATCCAACCTCTTCTTGTTGGATTTGTAATTAATCTTTTTATTTCAGGGACAATTTGGAGTGAAATACTTTTCTATTGCGCCGTGGTTGCCGCACTAGGAATCCTTATTGCCGGCTGTTCCTATCTTGCCAAAACACGCTATTGTCAATTGCAGATTGACTCCGCGTTTACCATTGAGCGACAGCTGATTGACAAGATACAACATGCAGATTCATCGTTTTTCTCATCATATGATTCTGGACATTACCGCCAGACAGTAAATAACGACGCTAATGACGTTTCAATTTTTATACTTACACAATGCGTGAGCTTTGTAACAACTACGGTCTCTGTCTTAGGCACGCTGGCAATTATTTTATATTTGAACCCATTAACCGCTCTTGTAACAGTTGTTCTGTTGTTGGTGAGTTTTATTATCTATAAGCAAATCCAAGCTGCGGCCTATAAAAGATACAGAGAATCCAAAGAACTGAGTTCACAGTATGGATCTATTGAGCTCTCGCAATTCACAGACGTAGATTTTATCAGGCGTCATTCTCTCTTTGAGCGTTTCTTTAATCAGCATTATGCCATTAATCAAAAACTTCGTAGTGCTATTCATGAGCAGTACAAACTGGAATTTGACGTACAGGAATTAAACAATGCTGTAATTGCTGTATTCCAAGCTATTGTCTTTATTACCTGTGCATATCAAATTTTCCTTGGAGCGCTGCAGCCTGGCTATATTGCAACCATTTCAAGCTATTTTGTATCGCTTTTAGGCTCTATTACGCTTCTTATGGAATTTGGCATGGCTTATCAGAGTATTACGGTAAGTCTTGATCGAATTGAGCAGATTCTTGATTTACCTCAAGAATCCGTTGGTAACATCATTCCATCAGAGAACGTCAATCAAATTACCTGCACAAATGTATCTTTTTCTTATCCACATACGAATAAAGTACTGATGAACAACTTGTCTTGCAGTTTTGCAAAAGGAAATATATACGCTATTACCGGTGGAAACGGAACAGGCAAATCTACATTCCTGAAACTCATTAACGGAGAGTGGTCTTCTCACCTATCGGGCACTATTGCTATTAACGAGGACTTACTAGCTCAAATTAATCAGTATGAACTCCGAAAAAATACTCTTGGATTTACCGAGCAAGAACCAAGCATTGTTGACGATACGGTAAGAAATAATCTGACACTGCTGTGCAAAAAGCAACCAACAGATGAGGAGATAATCAGCTATATCAAGCTATTCAATCTGGAAAAATTGCTGCTTGGAGACGATCAAAATCTTGACGTTCGCCTGGGTGAAAGAAGCTCTGCTATCTCTGGTGGAGAAAAACAAAAGATTGCAATTATCCGCATGATGCTTATGAACCCAAGTGTTATGTTGCTTGACGAGCCAACCTCAGCATTAGATCAAAACAGCGTTGATGTCCTTCTTAATCTTCTCAAGAAGGTCAAGCAGGACCACATAATACTGCTCATATCTCATGACCCTAAAGTGGTGGAGGCAGCCGATCATATCGTAGAGCTGTAATTTATTGCGCGCTACGTCCCAGCAGTACAACTGCCCAGGCAGCAATGCCTTCTTGATTACCCACAAAGCCAAGACCTTCGGTAGTGGTAGCTTTTACGCCAACTTTATCTGGCGAAACACCCATGACCTCCGCCATACGGTTTCTCATAGCATCGCGATGAGGGAGCAACTTAGGCGCCTGAGCTGCAACGGTGCAATCACAATCCAGAAGCTCAAAGCCCTCATTACGAACAAGCTGCATAACATGGGACAGGAGCACCATAGAATCAGCACCCTCATAAGCAGGGTCTGTATCAGGGAAAAGCTGGCCAATGTCGCCTGCGCGCATGGCTCCTAGCAGGGCGTCCATGAGCGCATGAGCCAAAACATCAGCATCGGAGTGGCCGAGAAGACCTTTGGTGTGCTCAATTTTGATGCCACCTAAGATAAGATCTCTACCCTCTACCAGGCGATGAACATCGTATCCGTGGCCAATTTTAAGCTCTGGCATGCTCACTCTACAGCCCCACTTCCGGTTGCGCCTTCTACCAGGCGACGGCTGAGCGTAGCCTCAACAATTGCAAGGTCAGACGGGTACGTGACCTTCACGTTTTCTCGTTGCGACTCAACGCACAGTACCGTAAGACCTAGTCGCTCAACTAACGACGAGTCATCGGTTCCCTGGTAGCCCTCCTGGCGAGCTACTTCGTGGGCTTCAAGAAGTGTGCGTGTCTTGAACACCTGAGGGGTTTGAGCAGCCCAGAACGTTGAGCGGTCAGGCGTATCTACAATGGTTGCACCATCTACGCGCTTCAGCGTATCAGTTGCGCGGTGAGCCAAAATTGCTCCCGCAATTTTAGGTGACTTACGAACTGTACCAATGACCTGCTCAATAGTCTCTACCTCAATGAGCGGACGAACCGCATCATGAACAGAAACAAAATCATATCCAGCAGGCACTACCTGGAGCGCGTTGTAAACCGATTCCTGTCTAGTGGCACCAGACGTTGCAAAGTGAACAGGCTTGTGGAGTACAAGCTTGGCCACAACACCCTCTTGAACTGCAGCGCGTTTCTCGTCAGAGCAAGCAATCACAATATGAGCCACGCTTGGTGCGTGATCAAACGCAAGGATTGACCAGCTCATCAGCGGAAGACCGCAGACAGAAATAAACTGCTTACCGTCAGGATACCCAAAGCGCTCGCCAATGCCGCCAGCCACAATGACGGCCACGGTATCGGCTTTTGCTCCATGTGTTGTGAGGCGAGAAGGACGTGGCTTTAACACGACCTTTGCACAGGTGCTGCTTGCAGCCATTATTCTGACTTACCCCACATTCTGCGGAGACTGTTAGCAAGTGCACCGGGGTTCTCGACACCCAGAGATTTGAGGCTGGACGTATCGTTTTCTGCAACGTGAAGCAGCTGCTGCAGGTTGTCGTAGGCGTCAACAATTCTGGCCGCAATCTCATCGTTGACCACGTGAACGCGGGAAAGCGTGCGCAGGCCCAGAGGCTCCATGGACGCATCTTCTCCGCGGCCATCGGAGTAACCAAGAATCTGGCCAACACTTTCTGCGGAACGAAGCTCAGTGTTTGCTGTCTCGTGGAAGCGGCGGCGAATGGCGCGCGCCTCTTCAGCGGAAGAATCTACGGCGTAGTCGCGAATCATCAGGTTATAGGCCTCGTCGATACCGCCCAAATATTCCTCGCGCTGCATAGCGGTGGTTTTTCCCTCGCTACCTAACTCCAAAAGACAAGAATCAAGCTGGTCAGCGGCACTCAAAAGAACCTCAAACAGGTAGAAAATACCTGCTACATCGCCCAGGGTGACGTAGTTATCAAGCTCAAGAGCGGTTAGGCGTAAAAGCGCGCGATCAAGCTGCTGGCGCGTATTTTGCATAGCAACCGAGAGCTGATTGACGGTAGACATAATGGCTGGTACCGACTTCAGTGGGATAACGTGACCATCAACGTAGACCGTAATCAACGAACGGCGAGAAGACACTGCAATCACAATAGACTTGGTGAGCAAGCTCATGCGAGCGGCAGTACGGTGACGAGTGCCTGTTTCTGCAGTTGGAAGCGTTGCATCAGGATTGAGGTGGAAGTTAGCGCGAAGAATTCTGGTGAGATCTTTGTCCACCACTACAGCGCCGTCCATCTTGCAAAGCTCAAACAATCGATTTGCTGTGAAAGAAACATCAAGTTTGAAACCATCTCCGCCCGCAGCAAGGACGTTTGATGTATCTCCCACGCAAATGAGGGCGCCCAAACGGCCAGCGATAATCATGTCCAGTGCAACGCGGAGCGCTGTGCCAGGGGCAGTCATCTTCAGAGCGGTGGCAATACGGTCCTCGTTTTCTGTTGCGCTTGGATCAAGTTGCGTTGGCTCCATGGCTCTCCCTCAATTACTTGCAGCTTACAGGCTGCATTTTGCGATCTGGTGCGTTTACGGCTTCAATTTGTTTCAACGTTTCAAGTATACGGTTTTGTTGCCGGCGCGTGTAGTGACGGTTTGGAGAAGACGGGTTTCTCGCCAAGAGCTTCTGCCAAGAGAACTGTGCGTTTTAGCTGCTATACAAAAAGACCCGAGGCAGAACCTCGGGTCAGAACTAACTTACTCGGCGGAAGACATCAGGTCGGACGAACCGCCCGCGCTACCCTGTGGCAGCGAGGATGGTCCCATGCTGACATCCATCTGATCAAGCTGCGCCATTGTCTCTTTCTTGCGAGGCTCAGGGATAACGCCCGTGGTCTTGGCGAACACAAGCTTCTTGCCCTCAGCGTCAACGTCAACAGCAACAATGTCGCCTGCAGTCCACTGACCAGAGAGAAGCTCCTCAGACAGTGGATCTTCAATCATCGACTGAATGGTGCGACGCAGTGGGCGAGCACCGTAGACAGGATCGGTGCCGTCTTTGGCAATCAGGTCCTTTGCTGCCTCGGTGAGCTCAATAGACATTCCATTGGCAATCAGGCGATCGCGCAGCTCAAGAACCATGAGGTCAACAATGCCACGAAGCTGCTCGGTAGAGAGCGACTTGAAGACAACAATCTCGTCCACGCGGTTCAAAAACTCTGGACGGAATCCACGCTTGAGCTCGGACATAACGCGGCTGGTAATCTCTTTATCGGAGAGTCCCTTAGAGCCCTCTGACGAGAAGCCCATGGTGTTGGTGCGGGCAATCTCGCGAGCGCCAATGTTGGAGGTCATGATGACAACCGTGTTGGAGAAGTCCACGTGACGGCCTTGACCGTCAGTCAAGCGACCCTCGTCCAGAATTTGCAGCAAAATGTTGAAGACGTCTGGATGTGCCTTCTCAATCTCATCAAAGAGCAGGACAGAGTATGGGCGACGGCGAACAGCCTTGGTGAGCTCGCCGCCTTCATCGTAGCCCACGTATCCTGGAGGAGCACCAACCAGCTTAGCTACGGTGTGACGCTCCATGTACTCGGACATGTCGTATGAAAGCAGGGCGTCTTCGGAGCCAAACAGGAACTCTGCCAGGGCTTTTGCAAGCTCAGTCTTACCAACACCAGAAGGGCCTAGGAAGATGAAGGAGCCGCCAGGACGCTTAGGGTCTTTGAGAGGACTGCGGCTTCTGCGAATTGCCTTTGCAACCTTAACAACAGCCTCATCCTGACCAACAACGCGCTGGTGAAGTATGTCTTCTGTACGAAGTAGCCTTGAAGCCTCAGTCTCGGTGAGGTTGGAAACAGGAACACCGGTGATGCCAGAGACAACCTTTGCAATGTCGTCCTCGTCAACGGTAACAATGTTCTTGTCCAGCTGCTCGCGCCACTCAGTTTCTAGGCGATCCCTCTCTGCTACCAAGGATTTCTCCTGGTCGCGCAGACGGGCTGCCTGCTCAAACTCTTGAGCGCTTGCTGCCTCGGATTTCTGAGTACGAACGCGGAGAAGATCTGCGTCTACCTGGGCAATCTCTGGTGGAAGGCTCATCTTGTGGATGCGAGCGCGGGCACCAGCCTCATCGAGGACGTCAATTGCCTTGTCTGGCAGGAAGCGGTCCTGAATGTAGCGGCTCGAAAGCACAACGGCAGCCTTGATAGCAGCCTCGGTGTAGTGGACGTGGTGGTGCTTCTCGTAGCGGTCCTGAAGACCGTGGATGATAGAAATGGTGTCGTCGTTGTTTGGCTCGCCGATGTTGACAGGCTGGAAACGCCTCTCAAATGCAGCGTCCTTCTCGACATGTTTACGATACTCTTCTGCCGTAGTTGCACCAATGACCTGGATTTCTCCACGAGACAGCGGTGGCTTCAAGATGGACGCGGCATCGATGGAGCCTTCTGCGGAACCTGCGCCAATGACGGTGTGAATCTCATCAATGAAGAGGATGTCATTCTTGGATTTCTCCAGCTCAGCAACAACCTTCTTCATGCGGTCCTCAAACTCACCGCGATACTTGGATCCTGCTACCAGACTTGCCAGGTCAAGCGTCCAGACCTGCTTACCGCGCAGAATGTCAGGGACGTTGCCGGATGCAATGAGCTGAGCCAAACCCTCAACAATGGCAGTCTTACCAACGCCGGGATCGCCCAGGATAAGTGGGTTGTTCTTCTGGCGGCGGGCAAGAACCTGCATGACACGCTCAATCTCGCGGTCACGGCCAATGACCGGATCAAGCTTTTTATCTGCGGCAAGCTTGGTAAGGTTGCGGCCAAACTGCTCCAACATGGAAGCGTCGTCATTTGCGTTAGGACGCATCTGACCAGCGCCAACAGGCATGCCAAAGATGCCACCCTCAATACGAGGCTCTGCCATACGAGGACCAGCAGGTGCATCTTCTGGAGTCTGGGCAACCAGCTCATCAACGGCATTTCTTACGGCGTCGCCCGAGACACCCATGGTACGCAGGGCATCCATAGCACGACCGTTACCCTCGGATACAATGCCCAAAAGCAGGTGCTCAGTTGCAATATAACTCTGACCGTGGGTCATGGTTTCTCTGTACGCGTCCTCAAGCACGCGTTTTGCGCGAGGAGTAAACGGAATGTGGCCGCCAGGAATAGGGTCTCCTGCGCCCGTGGTGAGCTCTTTTACGGTTGCCAGGGCCTCGTCGTACGAGACCTCCAGCTTTGCCAGAGCTTGAGCAGCAATACCCTCCCCCTCTTTGATGAGAGCAAGTAGCAGGTGCTCGGTACCAACATACATCTGGCCAAGACCGCGAGCCTCGTCCTGAGCCAGGCTCATGACTTTACGCGCTCTGTCAGTGAATTTATCAAACATGTGCTGAAACCTCTCAAAACTATCTTGATTTGGATAGGTATGTACCCAAAAGGTTAAACCCACAATCACAAGAAACCGGTACCCGTAAAAGTGCAGGTACCGGTTTTAATTGATGTGACTATCGTGTGAACACGAAGGATTTTAAGACAGGCGTGTCACAAACTTTCAAGTCTCATTGTGGGTATGTCGCGAGTGCTGAATTCGCAGTGCGCTCAAACTCTTAGCGCTTCTCGGGCTTGAGCTGTGGGAAGAGAAGGACGTCGCGGATTGAAGGCTGATCGCAGAAAAGCATAATCATGCGGTCGATGCCATAGCCAATGCCGCCCGCTGGTGGCATGCCGTACTCAAGTGCGCGGATGAAGTCGTAATCGTACTCCATGGCCTCCTCGTCACCCTGACGCTTAGCCTCCATCTGGGCAGCAAAGCGCTCCTCCTGATCAACGGGGTCGTTGAGCTCGGAGTATGCGTTTGCGTACTCTGCGCCGCAGATAATGAGCTCAAAGCGGTCGGTCAGACGAGGATCGTCTGCTTTACGCTTGGTGAGCGGAGAAACCTCTGCAGGATAATCGCAGACAAAGGTTGGATTTACGATGCTCTTCTCGCCAAGCTCGTCGTAGATCTCAAACAACAGCTTGCCGGCCTGCCACTCTGGATTCCACTCAATCTCATAGCGGTCCAGGACTGCGCGGAGCTTCTCGACAGGGGTGTCAATGGAGAGCTCCTCGCCGGTGACCTCGGACGCAATCTCTGCCAGGGACGCAACGCGCCAGTTGCCGGATAGGTCAACCTCGGTGCCCTGATAGATGATGACCTCGTGGCCCTCCTCACAGCCGCAAGCTTTGCGGGCAATCTCCTGGAAGAGGTTCTGGGAAAGCTCGCGCATGCCGGCCAGGTCAGAGTAGGCGGCGTATGCTTCCATAGAGGTGAACTCTGGGTTATGCGTGAGGTCGGTGCCCTCATTTCTGAACTGACGACCAAGCTCGTAAACGCGCTCAAGACCGCCAACAAGCAGGCGCTTCAGCGGAAGCTCGGTTGCAATACGCAGGTAGTTCTCGGTGTTCAAAGCGTTGTAGTGCGTGATGAACGGCTTTGCGTTTGCGCCGCCAAGAATCTCCTGAAGAACAGGGGTCTCAACCTCCATGTAACCGTCCGCCTCCATGAACTGGCGGATGATGGAGATGATCTGGGAGCGCTTGCGAAACACGTCGCGGACCTCGGGGTTCATGATGAGGTCAACATAGCGCTGACGATAACGAACCTCGCGGTCGGTGAGGCCGTGGAACTTCTCAGGCAGAGGACGCAGCGACTTGGAGAGGACCTCCAGCGAGGTGACTGCCAGGGAAAGCTGGCCACGGCGCGTACGCATGATGGCGCCGGTTGCGCCGATGATGTCGCCAAGGTCGAGAAGACCCAGGAGCTCCCAGTTCTTCTCGTCAAGGTTGTTGATGCGACAGAAAAGCTGAATCTGGCCGGTGAAGTCCTCTACCACGACAAACGCGATCTTGCCCTGGTTGCGGATGGCACGGACGCGGCCGGCCACGGAATAGACTTCCTCGCCAGTCTGGCCGTCCTCGAGGTCAGCATAGCGCTCCTCCAGCTCAGCGACGTGAGCGGTGACGGTGGACTTGATTGGGTATGGGTCAATGCCAGTGTCGATGAGCGCCTGGCGACGGGAACGGCGCTGAGCACGCTCGTCGTTGATGGAAGCCTCTGGGGTGACCTCGGTTGCGTCGACGTTCTCGGCGGCGGTTGCGTCAGCGGCGGCCGAGCTACCAGCGATGTTGTTCTCTACTTCGGACATGTATCCTCCACGTAAAAACGCCCCGCGCCAGACGGACACGGGGCGACCAAAATCTTTTGTGCCAGTCTAGCGAGTAATAGAGGTAATGGTGTACTTCTTCACCTTGCCGTTTGGCGTGGTGAACTCAACCTCGTCGCCCTTCTTATGACCAATAAGAGCCTCGCCAGCTGGGGACTCGTTAGAGATCTTGTGCTCAAGGGAGTTAGTCTCAGTAGTACCAACAATTACATATTTAGTTGTCTTGCCTTTTGCATCAGCAAGCTCGACGGTTGTGCCGATTGCAACGGTGACGTTGCGCTTGCTGCCGCCCTCGACAACCTTTGCGACAGAGAGAATCTGGCGAATCTCGTTGATGCGGGACTCGTTGTGAGACTGCTCTTCTTTTGCAGCGTCATACTCGGAGTTCTCAGAAAGGTCACCAAAACCACGGGCCTCTTTGATGCGCTCAACAATCTCGTCGTGTTTCTCGCCCTCACGATAAGCCAGCTCATCGACAAGCTTCTGACGGCCTTCTGGGGTAAGTACAATCTCTTTAGTAGTGTCCATCGTGTTCTTTCTGTTGATGGGTCAAGTAGGTCTATACGTGTGAGATGGGGTTACTCAGCCTTTTTGGACTCTTCGTCCTCAACGAGCTCAGCCTCTGGCTCCTTGGCTTCTTCCTTGGTCTCAGACTCCATGCCCTCACGAACGCTCTTGACGGTCTCGCCGACAGCCTTACCGAGCTTTGGAAGGTTCTTAGGTCCAAAGATGACCATAACAACGACAACAATAATCAGAAGCTCAGGAATACCAAGTCCTAAAATCATATAAACCCCCAGAAAATCTTTTCCTGTAAAAGCGTTCAGAAAAAACGCCGTATCGGCTAGTATAACCGAGGGAAACCTTACTAACAAGGAATTAACATGGTCTTACATGATTTTTGGACATTTTTTATCTGGTCGACCGTAGCGGGTCTTGCCGTTATTGGTATTTACCAGCTATTTCTGTTAATTCTGCGCGCTCGAGGCGTTTTTGTGACGCGTTCCAAATTTGGCCTCACGATGATTTTTGACTCCGAGGACGCCGACGGTACGCCCATTAGGCTGCTCAATGTTAATGGCACCTTCCAGTCCGTGAGCTACATTGCGCCTGAGCTGCGCTTTGAGCTCTGCGTCCACTATCACCGCATGATGGCGAAGATCATCCAGCAGGTAGCTACGCAGGGCCACGTTGTGGTCATGGGCGGCGGAGGTTTCTCGCTGCCAAAACACCTGGCTACGCACATGAGCGGCGGCGTTATTGACGCGATTGAGATTGATCCGAAGATAGCCTTGCTTGCACGCGAGCATTTCTTTTTGGACGAGGCTCTAGCTGCGGCTTCAAGTGAGCTGCGTATTGTCGAGGACGACGCCTGGAAGGTTCTGCAGGATGCGGATGCTAGTAGCATTGACGTGCTGGTAAACGAAGTGTTTGCCGGCAGAAAATCGCTTGGACCTCTGGGAACAGCGGCTGGCGCGCAAGTGGTCAAAGAGAAGCTTGCGTCTGGCGGCGTATATCTGGCCGATGTTCGCTGTCCGCTTGAGGAACGCGGTTCTGCGCTACTTTCCCAGGTGGCAAACGTCTTTGCGCAGGAGTTTGCGCACGTCGCGTATGTGCCCGAGTGGCCCGATACTCCCAAAACACCAGGCAACAACCTCTTAATTGCAACCGACGCGGATATCGCACTTCCCGAAGGAGCTGTTGTAGTGAAATAACGTCACTTTGAGGGCTGGCCGCTATCCAATTTACCGAGCAACATCCAATCACCCGAGAAAATTGCATATTCCACCTTCTTTATGCGGAGTTTTGTATCAAAAATTTGACTCACCAAAATTTGACCCCTCTTTTGGGTAAAAAATCCGTTTAGTTGGAAGTCAAATCGCAATCACGGAAATTCCTGACTTGCATTTGCGCAGGTAGCAAAAAGTGTCCAGATTTTGCTATTTTTATCCGTAACAAAACCGCAGGTAGATGGCCTGCATAAAAACTAGTCGCGACTGCATATTCCAACTAAACGCATTTTTTACCACTTGCATGACAAGCGCTCAGCAAAACCGCAGTTGACATTAATTCTGTCTTACATTTCTCCGTTAAAACGATTCTTTCAAAAGAATTTGAAAACACGACCTTGGGATTTGAAAACATCACCTTGTCAGTTTAACCAAATTTATAAATGCACAGGTGAACATATATGTTTAGTAAGAAAATCTTTTCAAAAAAAGAAGGAGATTTCTTCTAATTCTCGTAAATACGTAACAGAATATGGGTATTGTTATCGCAGATAGAAAACATATTCTATCTGTGCCAAGTACGGCAATTATTACAGCTGATGCGCTAAGGAGGCATCATGAAGACGGGTTTTGAACTACTGAACGATCCATTTTTGAACAAGGGAACCGCTTTTACGCAGGAGGAGCGCCAAAAGTATGACCTAGTAGGACTTCTTCCTCCAAACATTCAGACCATCGAGGAGCAAGCTGAGCAGGCATACGTGCTTTTCCAGCAATATCCTGACCTCGAGACAAAGCGTCACTATCTCATGAGGCTTTTCTCTGAGAACCGCACGCTGTTCTATAACCTGTTCTCCAAGCACGTTGAAGAGTTCATGCCTATTGTCTACGACCCAACTATTGCTCCAGATATTGAGCAGTACTCCCAGCGCTATGTCGATCCACAGTATGCATGCTTCCTGTCAGTCGATCGTCCTGAGGACCTTGAAACCTCGCTGAAGAACGCAGCCGCAGGTAGAGACATCGACCTGATTGTCGTCACCGACGCAGAGGCAATTCTGGGTATTGGCGACTGGGGCACCAACGGTGTCGAGATTTCTGTCGGTAAACTCATGGTTTACACTGCCGCAGCTGGTGTTGACCCTAATCGCATCATGCCTGTTGTTATTGACGCTGGTACCAATCGCCAGGAACTTCTCGATGACCCGCTATACCTGGGCGAACGCCACAAGCGCGTTGATGAAGATCGCTATAACGCATTCATTGACAACTTTGTAACCACCGTCGAGAGGCTCTTCCCTAACCTCTACCTGCACTTCGAGGACTTCGGCCGCTCGCACGCTGCAGCAATCCTGGATCGCTACAAGAACACCTACCCTGTCTTCAACGACGACGTCGAGGGCACTGGTATTGTTACCCTTGCAGGCATCCTCGGCGGCCTCAACATTTCTGGCGAGAAACTCGTCGACCAGGTATATCTCTGCTTTGGCGCAGGAACTGCTGGTTGCGGCATCGCTGATCGTGTGCTTCAGGAATTTGTGGATCAGGGAATGGACCGTGAAGAGGCTCGCAAGCGCTTCTACCTGGTAGATCGTCAGGGCTTGCTCTTCGACGATATGGACAACCTCACTCCACAGCAGAAGCCATTTGCTCGCAAGCGCTCTGAGTTCGCAAACGCTGACGACCTCACCAACCTAGCGGCCGTTGTAAAGACGGTTCACCCAACAATCATGGTTGGAACCTCTACCGTTTATGGAGCGTTCACTGAAGAGATTATTCGCGAAATGGCAGCTCATTGCGAGCGCCCCATGGTCTTCCCTCTGTCCAACCCAACTAAGCTTGCGGAGGCAACCGCCCAGGACCTGCTGACTTGGACAGACGGTCGCGCACTTGTAGCCTGCGGAGTCCCGTCAGACGACGTGGAGCTGAACGGTGTAACTTACCAAATTGGTCAGGCTAACAACGCTCTGATTTATCCAGGTCTTGGACTTGGTGCACTTGCATCAAAGGCTCGCCTACTCACAGACCAGATGATTTCGCTGGCAGCTCACTCGCTTGGTGGAATCGTCGACACCACAAAGCCTGGTGCGGCAATTCTTCCTCCAGTCTCCAAGATTACCGAGTTCTCCGAGCGTATTGCTGTTGGCGTTGCAGGGGAGGCAATTAGGCAGGGTCTGAATCGCGAGCCAATTGCCGATGCAAAAGAGGCAGTTGACGCCCTTAAGTGGTTCCCTGTCTATAAGGAGTTAGAGGCATAGAATGTCTGTCTTTTTGACATCATTACAGAATGTGCTGCCTATCATTTTGATTATTGTGCTTGGTTATGTGCTGCGAAAGATCAACTGGCTCAACGAGACATTCGCTGGTCAAGCATCTAAGCTCATCATGAACGTAGCACTTCCAGCGTCCATTTTTGTAGCGGTACTAAAAAACTTGTCTCTCAATCAGCTGCTCCAGCTTGGTCCCTCGGTGCTTATCGCAGCGATTAGCTTTACTTTGTCTTATGTCGTAGGATTTTTGGTTATCAACGTTTTCCGCGTCCAACCAGGTCGCAGAGGCTTGATGCTCAATACCTTTGCAAATGCCAACACCATCTTCATTGGTATGCCGCTTAATCTTGCGCTCTTTGGCGAGCATGCCGTACCGTACTTCTTGGTGTACTACATCATGAACACTATTTCTACCTGGGCAATTGGAATCTTCTTCATTTACGGTGATCCAATGCCAACAGAAAATGATGGCGAGAAAAACAACGCAGCTGAGCACAAATTCAATATCAGCAAGTTGTTACCACCACCATTACTTGGTTTCTTAGTAGCCCTCGTTTTTCTCGTGTTCAACATCCCTGTTCCAGCAGTTGTAAACACTGGTCTTACGTATTTAGGCAACCTAGTAACGCCACTTTCTCTGATTTATATTGGCATTATTTTGCAGGAAACGGGACTCTCGAGCATTCGAATTGACCGCGATACGGCAATTACGCTTATTGGTAAATTTGTTATTGCCCCGCTTATTATGGTTGGCGTAATCATGGCGTTTACCGGCGTGTTTGGTACACAGAACGTACTTGAAACTAGAACGTTTATCATCCAGGCCGCAGTTCCAGCGCTAACCGTTCTGCCAATTCTGGCAAACGAGGGTAAGGCTGACGTCAAATTTGCAACTAACGTTGTTGCAACTTCAACGGTGCTCTTTGCGATTGTCATTCCTATCGTAATGACCATCATTGGCTAATTCATGTTACCAACCAGCACTTTTACGCACAACAAAGCCTCTTCTCAACGGCGAGAAGAGGCTTTTTTTCTTGTAAGTTTTGGAGCGACGATCTTAGTTCAGCAGCATCTAGTCCAGCAGCACGCCTTCAACTGCAGGCGCGGAGCCGTCGAGGACGTTACACTTTTGAATCTGGTGGACAAACCAAGTGCGAAATGCCTTTTGGTCAACGCCAACGCATACAGTTGCATTGGGTTTCTCGCCAAGGTATCCGGCCAGGTCAACGACGGTGCAACCAGCGGTTAAGGCTCCAGCGCACTCAACGTCCACAAACACATCTTTGGTCTCGAACATCTGAGGTGCCAGCAGGTAGGCCACAGCCGTTGGGTCGTACATGCTGAAACCCTCCTCCTGGTAGTGAACGCGGTAGTTGAGCAGCAGCTTGACCAGCATGTCGCCGCTCTTGCCGGAGTTCTGGATGTTCTCGATGTCCTCGGGCATGACGCGAGCAGCGTCGCCCACCTCAAGGCCAACCATGGCCACGTGAACGCCGGATGCGAAGACAATTTTTGCCGCCTCGGGGTCAACACCCACGTTAAATTCGGACATGACGCCAAGGTTTCCACGGGTCAGAGCTCCGCCCATCATAACAATGCGCTCGATATGCTCTTTGACCTGTGGATATGCTTTCAGCAACAGTGCGATGTTAGTCAGAGGACCAAGCGTCACCAGCGTGGTTTTCTCGCCAGCCGAAGCGCCCTCCATGATGACACGACGCTGCGCTTCAAGTGCAGTTTCTTCGAGCAGACAGTCCGGTTGAATGCCGTCAAATTCGTAGCCCCTCATGCCCGAAGCGCCGTGGACGTCGCTTGCGTCCATCGGTTTTCTGAGCAGTGGCTCGGCAGCACCACGCGCAACAGGCACGTGCTGATTCCAGAATTTGAGCAGCTTGAGAGCGTTATTGGTGACGTTCTCGATGCCAACATTTCCGCTAACGGTAGTAATAAGCTTGATATCCAGCGCCTTTGCGGCCAGGGCAAATCCCAGCGCAATGGCGTCGTCAATGCCGGGATCCGTGTCAATGATGACGCGCGTCTTAGTTGAAAGCGTTGTCATAAGTCTCCTTTGTGCGTTTGAACTGCGTTTGAACTGCGTGTACGTTACGTTTGAACTGCGTGTACGTTACGTTTGAACTGCGTGTAGACTGCGTTTGGACTTGGGTGGAGCCATTTGAACTGCGTGTAAGCTGTGAATTATGAAGCAACAATCACTGCAATTTTAGCCTAAAACTCAACTACCTGCTGATACGTTGGAATTGATTGCTGGGCGCCAACCTTAGTGGTGGCAAGCGCTGCAGCCTTTGCAGCTACATCAAGCGCCTGCTTGATATCGTGCCCCTCTAGCTGCCCCGATGCCTGGAACGCAGCAAGCGTACCCATAAACGTGTCGCCCGCACAGGTAGTATCTACGGTATCCACGCGGTAACATTCCTGCTGGTACACGTCGTGTGAGTCGGCAGCGATGGAACCTTTGGAACCCAGCGTCAACACCGCAGTTGCCACGCCACTTGCAAGCACCTTCTGCACTGCAGCCTCGGGATCTGCCAGCGGGCTGATCTTGCCCTCGCCAAACAAGTCTGCAAACTCAATCTCGTTCAGGCAAAGCACGTCCACACTGGCGAGAAGACCGGTGGTCATGGTAGCCGATGGCGATGGGTTCACCATCGTATAGAGTCCCAGCTCATGTGCATATCTGATGAGCTCAAACGTGGTCGACAACTCGCACTCAAACTGCGTCAAGAACACGTCACCCGGCTTTGAAATGCGATCAAGCACTGCTTTTACGTCGTCGGCTGTGCGTGCGTGATTAGCTCCGTGGTCCAAAATGATACGGTTATCGCCGCCCACGCGCACGATTACAGCAACACCCGTGGAGACTCCAGACAGCTCATCTACCTGCTCTGCATTGACCCCGTAGCCAATAAGCGACTGCTTGAGGTCTTGTCCGAACGAGTCAGCGCCAACCGCGCCAATCATGTGAACGTCCGCGCCCATTCGAGCCGCAGCAACTGCCTGATTAGCGCCCTTTCCGCCTGGGCTGGTGACAAGATTTTTGCCGCCAATAGTCTCGCCCTGCTGAGGCATCTTATCGGCCTCGATGGAGATATCCATGTTCAAGCTTCCAAATACAATTACTTTGCCCATGAGATGCTCCTTCTTAGCAAGAGTGCTGTGTACGGCGTTTGGTCGTTCTGCTTGTCGTTTCTTCTCTGCGTTACTGCTCGACAGGGTTTCTCGCCATATCGCGGCAAATAAATACGCAGATTAAACACGTTATTTATAAGATATATAGTAATAGGTTGACCAAAGTCGTCAACCCAACTACTCTTAGAGATGTCTGAATAGACGTGACGTCCGTCCATCGCAAGATGCCACGCTTTACTGGACGTCCCTTGCAGAACTCCAATATAAGGAGGTGCTTTATATGCCTAGTCGAAGTAGCAGCTTACGTCTGACAGCAGATGCTGACCCTGTTCATTTATGTGTGACGGATATAAAGAAACCTCTTATTCAAAAGCTTTAATTTTTACTGCACCGCAAGCCTATAGGGATATAAATTTGCAGGTTTATAGAGCAATCCTGTAGATATATGAATCTATGTGCCCGGTTTCGGATCATCCGGTTTCAAGTCCCGCACATAACAGAACGCTTTCAGTTTGCGTCATACACCAACCAGTTAGTCATTCGTTTTCGCTAATCATCGGAGGTGCACATGGCAATCATGAAGCGCACAACTCAAACAAAGACAACCCAAACAAAGACAGCTCAGACCACCTCGGGAGAGCTTGGACAGTCATTGACCTTTGCCGCAACACACTCGGTAAAGAGCGTCTGTAGAAAGTTCCATACCACCCCGGACGGCCTTGCCATTGACATTGCGCAGGCAAAATACGACCTCGACGGCCCAAACGTTATCACCAGTGCCGCTGAGGAGCCCTTTATCATCCGCCTGCTCAAAAGCTTTGCAAGCCCCTTCACCTTCATTTTGATTGCGCTCGCAGGCATTTCTTACGTCACTAACGTGGCCCTTGCCGCAGATGGCGAGAAGGACCCGTCAACCGTCGTCATCATCACCGCAATGGTGCTTATCTCCGGCATCATCGACTTTGTCCAGAGCTCCAAGGGAGCCTCGGCAGCGGCCGCGCTCTCCAAAATGGTAACCTCAACGACAAGAGTAATCCGTCGTCCCATCGACTTTAATGACTCGGGTGTGGACCAGGGCGTTGAACAGGGCTCGAATGACGCCGTAAATGCCGCCGTGGACTTCGAGGATGACGCTGCTGATGAATACGCCGCAGATGAAGCTGCCGACTACGCCGAAGACGCTGCCGATGAAGAGGAAGCTCCTGAAGAGCCCAAGCTTGCTTCTGCTCTGGGAGAAGAGATCCCCTTTGAACAGGTAGTCGTTGGCGATATCATCCGCCTTGCCTCGGGAGACATGATTCCTGCAGACTGCCGCGTTCTGGACGCCAAGGACCTCTTTGTCAACGAGACTGCGCTCACCGGAGAATCAGAGTCCGTCGAGAAAACTGCTGGTGTAGTGCACGCTCGCCGTCGCGCGGATGGTACACGCTATCCCCTCTCGCTCTCTGAGTGCACAAACCTGCTGTTTGCCGGTACTACCGTTCAGTCGGGAAGTGCCACGGTAGTGGTAATTACAACAGGCAATAAAACCTACGTAGGCACTATGTCCGAGCTGCTTCAGCAGCCTTCTGGCGAGACCAGCTTTGATGAGGGTCTCAAATCCGTCTCTAAAGTGCTTGTCTCGTTCATGCTAATCATGTGCCCTATTGTGTTCTTTGCAAACGGTTTTCTTAAGGGTGACTGGTTTGACGCGCTGCTCTTCAGCGTTTCCGTTGCCGTTGGCATTACCCCTCAGATGTTGCCTGTTATTGTAACCACTTGCCTTTCTCGCGGTGGAACACAGATGGCCAAGCAGGACGTTATTGTTAAGAACCCAGCGGCAATCCAGAACCTGGGCGCTATGGACATCCTGTGCACCGACAAGACCGGCACCATCACCGCAGACGAGGTTGTGCTTGAGCGCCACCTCAACATTCTGGGCGAAGAGGATCCTCGCGTGCTCCGCCATGCGTATTTGAACAGCTATTTCCAGACGGGCCTTCGAAACCTCATCGACAAGGCAATTATCAAGACTTCAAACGATGAGCTGCCCACTAACCTGCTGAGCATTGAGTATGAAAAAATCGACGAGGTTCCATTTGACTTTGAGCGTCGCCGCATGAGCGTTGTAGTGAGAAATACAAAAACTAACAAAACGCATATGATCACCAAGGGCGCCGTTGAAGAAGTCCTCAACGCATGCTCCTTTGTTGACCTGGACTCTGAAATCAAACCGCTGACTCCCGCTCAGCGCAAGAACGTTATGGACCGCGTCTACCAACTCAATCAGGAAGGCATGCGCGTGGTTGGCGTTGCTCAGAAGAGTGACCCTCGTGGCGTCGGCGAGTTTGGTGTAGACGATGAGCGCGACATGGTGCTCATTGGCTACCTGGCCTTTTTGGACCCACCAAAAGAAAGCGCTCGTGAGGCAATTGCCAAGCTCAACCAGAGAGGCGTGCAGGTCAAGGTACTTACCGGCGATAACGAAGGAGTTGCTGCCGCCGTCTGCAAGAAAGTGGGCATCCACGTTGACGAGCTTTTGCTTGGTAGCGACGTAGAAAACCTTAACGATGAGCAGCTCAAAGAGCGTGTCGAGAAGACCCAGCTCTTTGCAAAGCTTTCCCCTATGCAAAAGGCTCGTGTTGTCTCTGCACTCAGGTCCAACAACCACGTGGTCGGCTTCATGGGCGACGGCATCAACGATGCTGCTGCAATGCGCTCCTCCGACGTAGGAATCTCCGTTGACACCGCTGTTGACGTGGCAAAAGAGTCCGCTGACATCATTTTGCTGCAGAAGGATCTGCTGGTACTTGAGCACGGCGTTGAAGAGGGTCGCAGAACCTACGGCAACACCATCAAGTACATCAAGGCAACCGCAAGCTCCAACTTTGGTAACGTGCTATCCGTTTTGGTGGCCAGCTTCTTTCTGCCGTTCTTGCCAATGAGCGCGCTTCAGCTGCTCCTCTTGGGTCTTGCGTACACCGTTACCTGCATCGCGATTCCTTGGGACAACGTTGACGATTCGTTCCTCTCAAGCCCTCGCTCTTGGGATGCACATTCAATTACAAACTTTATGCTTTGGATTGGACCTATCAGTTCAATCTTTGATGTGCTGACCTTTGCCCTCATGTTCTTTGTAGTCTCTCCCGCGCTTGCCGGAGGAACCTGGGCAGAACTTGCTGCAACTGGAAACACCGCTGCTCAAGCACTCTTTATTCTATCTTTCCAAACAGGTTGGTTCATCGAATCCATGTGGACCCAGACCTTTGTTCTCCACGCGCTCAGAACCAATAAGATTCCGTTTATTCAGAGCATGCCATCGGCATCGCTGCTTGCTCTAACCACCGCGGGAATCATTGTGGTCAGTGCTCTTCCGTATCTGTCGGTGTTCGCCCAACCCTTGAGTCTTGTTGCTCTACCTTTATCATTCTTTGGATGGTTAGTGGCGCTTATGAGCGGGTATATGGTTCTTATCACCATAATCAAGAGCCTCTACGTTAAGCGATTTGGCTCGCTGCTTTAACCTTGCTCCAGGAAGGACCACGATGGACGTAAAAGAAGCTATGGACCAGCGCATATCTCTGCGCGCGTACGACCAAAAGCCTATTGAGCAAGAGAAACTTTCTCAGCTCCAGGAAGCCATTGACGTCGCAAATGCCCAGATGGCAGAGGTAGCGCCTGATCACCCCGCAATCCTTACCATCGAGGGCCCTCACCTTGAGGATGGCACTTCCGTTCACATGAAGAACAGGTCTATTGTCGGTCCCATTTACCACTACGTAGCAGGTTATTGTGAAGACGCAATTGCTCGTGAACTCATCGGCTACTATGGCGAGAAGATCGTTCTTCTCGCCACCCAGCTGGGCATTGGTTCATGCTGGATTGCCGAGACCATGGACTGGAAGACCCTGGCTCGCGACGAGTACAACGGCCTTAAGCTGGGCATTATTATTTCTATCGGATACGCTCCGGAGAAGATTCCACTCAAGCAGGAGGGCATTCGTACCGCAATTCGTCTGCGCACCAAAAAGCCTGCGCAGATTATGACGGCAAACGGTACTCCAACTGAGCCGGAGCAGATGCCCGAGTGGTTTAATCGCGGCATTGATGCGGTTTTGGCATGTCCAACCGCCATTAACAAGCTGCCAGTTGTATTTGACCTGACAGATGGCGTGGTAAGCGCGTCTATGCCTAACCAGCGCCACCTCATCCAAGACTATGACCTGGGTATCTCCAAGCTGCACTTTGAGCTTGCTGCCGACCTCAAAGGTACGTGGGAGCTTGGACAGCCTGGTCGCTTTATCGTTTCCGAGTAGCCTTCCGCGCGTAGCGCCCCAGCTCACAAACGTCTCACTCCCCCGCACCGTCTTCCTGAGCGACACTTTTCCGAGTAGCGCTTCCGGCTTAGCGCACCCAGCGCGCCTCTTAGCTCAGCGCAACCAGCTCGGCACCACACCTCTAACAAGAAAGGACCTCATATGGCCTGTTCCGCACAACACGTTGCAAACAAAGTTCTCTCGTCCTACCAGTGGAGACTTGCAACCAAGAAGTTCGACCCAACCAAAAACGTCTCTGACGAGGACCTTGAGGTAATCCTTGAGGCTGGTCGTCTGGCACCAAGTTCCTACGGTTTGGAGCCTTGGCGCTTCCTGGTTGTTAATCTGCGAGAGGATCAGGCCTCTGAGCAGTCACTTCGCCTTAAAGAGAAACTTTACGAGCCATGCTATGGTGCTCGTGCATCTCTCGATGGTGCTCATTACCTGGTTATTCTGCTTGCTCGCAAGAACGTCAACGCAGAGTCTGCTTACGTCAAGCACATGATGCACGACATCAAGCAGCTTCCTGCAGACTTTGAACCAACCTACGCTGCAGCCTTCAAGAACTTCCAGGAGAACATGTTTGACCTGGTAGGCAACGAACGCGCAACCTTTGATTGGGCTTGCAAGCAGACCTACATTGCGCTTTCAAACATGCTCACTATGGCCGCTATGATTGGCGTTGATAGCTGCCCAATCGAAGGCTTCAACCGCAAGGCTGTCGATAAGATTTTGGAAGAAGAGGGTCTTCTCGACGGTGGACAGTACAACGACTTTGGCGTTTCCTGCATGCTTAGCCTGGGCTATCGTGATATGGATCCTGTCCAGAAACGTCGCCAGCCAGCTGAGGATGTTATCGTCAGGCTGTAAAGAGCTATAAGAGTCATTAACTTTTAAGCTGCCTCTTATTTCCCGACACCGAGGAAATGGGAGGCAGTTTGTTTAGCAGGCAATTCTTTGTTGAGTGGAAAAGTCTTTGCTATTTAGAAAGCTCATTGCTCGTGCGAAACACGGTTGCACATAGCTTGGTCGCATGCCATTTTGGCGCCAACTGGCCTTTTTGGTGTGAAATGACTTTCTCTGATCCAAAAATGGCCCATTTCAGTGCGAAGTGGTAAAAAATGCGTTTAGTTGGAGTATGCAGGATTAATAAATTTCTATGCAAACGATTTACCGGCGCTTTTAGTTAGACAAATTTTACGTATGCATTAACATTATTTCTGAACTGCAGAAACGCAAATGCCAAAATGGCAAAAACAAAAATTTATTTCCAACTAAACGGGTTTTTTACCCAAAACAGCACCCTCTAAATGACATATCAATTTCTTGATTAGTTTTTGTGCATATTAGGCAGTCTTTATGCACACCGAGGTGACTCTGGTATCTGTGCGCCTCGTGCACCCCGTGCGACCAACGCGCTCTGGCGCGCCATACTTGCCGCCGCGTAACCACGGCGCATATGGCACGCTCGCACGAGCAGCTCAACATACAGAAAACGGCTAATTACCTGCGGATAAACACAAAGCCGCGGCCAGAGTGGATGTACGGCAAGAATGCTCGGTCTTCTTCGCAGACACTTCCTGCGACGTTATCGCGAGCATCAAGCTCCAAAAGACCTCGAGCAATCGAAAGTTCCCCTGCATAGCGACCATATGCTTTACTGCTCACCAAAATGGTGCCAGTTGCAACAGTTTCCCAGGTAGAAGGCTTTGCGTCGTACACCGGAGCGTCTTTCCAGAGTCTGGACTCCTGTGAACGGATAATGTACGAGCTGGAATCAGGTCGATCGGTCTGCAAGCGATCATACAGATACTCAAAATCAGGTTTTAACTCGGCTTTTAACTCAATACAATTCCGCTCAAGCTGACCAATGCGCTTCCACGTAGCCTCAGTAACATCTGGGTCACCAATGAGTACCACGTCAGAGTCTGCATCATAAAGCGCAAGCATTGCCTGAACAAGCGCATCGCCCGAAAGTCCCCGGTGTTCCTCGACAGTTGGCAGTCCCTCGTAGAGAGGACCGCGGAAAATCTCGCCAGGAACAAACGAGAAAATCTGGAATCCAAGCGCCGAAAGGCGTGCGTTAATCTGTGCGACGCGCTCCAGCGAAAGGCCCGTGTAGCTCTTGGGATAGTAATTGTGGCAGGCGGCAAAACGAGTGAAGTCGGCACCAGCTGCTCGCCATGCGGAAATGTCATCCTTGGTGATGGTCGAAGCGTTAAAGACCACATGGAACTTGCGAGAAAGCTCAACGGTCTCTGCCGCATCAAACCCAAAGTCAAGACGTACGTACGTAATGCCAAGCTCAGCAAGTTCGTCAAACTTCTGAACGCCAAGTTTGGTAAGAGTTGCAGGAGAAACGTCGGCAATAAGGTTGATCTCGGCCTTTTTGCACAGCTCTAAAAGTCGGCGAGCCTCAGTGCGATAATCAATCCCCTCTTCCTCGGGAATCTGTAGAGAAGTGAATGCATAGTGGCATCCGGCTGCCTGCGCTTTTGCTACAACCTCAGCATTAGCCTCATATCCACTGGCAAAATACAGTGAAATTCCGGTGCGCATAAATCCTCCAAGCAATTGCAAAACGCTTTCTAAAAGACGGGGGGTCTCGTCAGGCGAGAAGACCGACGAGAAACCGGTCAGTCAGCCAATCGTGAAGTCCGGCGAGAAAAAATCCCTCTTCCTAGGATACCTAAGAAGAGGGATAGACGTTTCTAAAACGTGCGGTTTTTACTCGCCGAAGACGTCGTTGATACGATCCTCGTCAACGCCGAAGAACCAAGTAAGTGCGAAGCCTGCAGCGTAAGCAAGAAGCATTGCAAGCAGGTAGAAGACCTGGTTACCAGGCTGGACAATCAGCAGACCAAAGAGGCCGGAGACACCCTGGGAAACGGTACCAAGGTGGAAGAGGTAAGCAACTACGGAGCCAATACCGGAGCCAAGGCATGCGGTGATGAATGGCTTACCAAGAGGCAGAGTAACTGCGTACATAAGAGGCTCGCCGATACCGAGCATACCAACTGGGATGGACTCGGTCAGGTACTTCTTGACGCGCTTGTTCTTGGTCTTGAAGAGGATTGCAAGACCAGCACCAACCTGGCCGCCGCCTGCCATCATCAGCAGAGGAAGCAGGTAGTTGATGCCCTGAGTTGGGCCCTCTGGGTTGTTAAGCATAACGTGGATTGGGGTAAGTGCCTGGTGAAGACCAACGGAAACCAGTGGCAGGAAGGTAGAACCAAGCAGGTAAGCACCAAAGACGCCAAGCTTGTCATAGAAGAACTGAAGGACAAAGAAGATTGCCTGAGTGAGCCATGCGCCTGCAGGCTGAAGAATCAGGACAGAACCAATGACACCGATGATGACGGTGCAAAGTGGAGTCAGGAAGGTGTCAAGAACGCTTGGCATAACCTTGTGCAGGTTCTTCTCCAGGAATGCGAAGAAGATTGCGCAGATGATTGCACCAATCATGCCGCCTGCTGCTGCGTTGAACAGGTCAGAGGAAGCGACGATAAATGCGCCCTCCTTGAAAGCAACAGTTGGGAGGCTGAATGGAAGGTGAACCAGACGAGTTGCAACGCCATCAACAGTCTTGGAAGCAAGAAGAGGCATACCAGCGTTAGCAATGGAAAGTGCACCAGCCATAGCACCAAGAACGCGAGAACCGCCAAACTCCTTGGCAGCGTTCTCACCAGCAAGAACTGGCAGGTAAGCAAAAAGTGCCCAACCCATGGTCCAGATAGCTGCGAACCACCACTCGTTGGCATAAGCCTTACCAGTGGAGAAGTTGATAACGTTGATGATACCGTTGATCAGACCTGCAGAAATGATGCCAGGAAGCAGTGGAACAAAGATGTTAGCAATCTTCTTGAGGAAGCGCTGAACAGGCTTGTTCTCGTACTTAGCCTTCTGAGCTGCCTTGTTGTCCTTAGCTGCGGAAACAACGTCGTCCTCAGATGCGTCACCAGCAGCAACGCCGGTAAGCTTGGAGAACTCAACAATAACCTTGTTGACAACGCCAGGACCAAGAACAACCTCAAGGTACTCTGCATCCTCGACCAGACCCATGACACCGTCGATAGCCTTGATGGCCTCGGAGTCAACCTTTGAAGGATCTGCGGTCTTAATGCGGAGCCTGGTCATGCAGACCATGTTGCTCTGAACATTTTCTTTGCCACCGACGGCAGCAAGAATCTGTTCTGAAAGCTTGGTGTAATCCATACTTTCCTTCTTTCTCTCGTTGCGATGTTGCAACAAATACCTATCAAGAATACATAAAAAATGAACTTATCGGTACAACAATCCATACCTGTGGTTCATTGTTTCATGTTTTGACCTAATTTGAACGCCTCGTTACTGCAGGTAAATTGAGCGTTTTTCAAAACTTACCGTACGCTTAAGCGTCATGCTGATACCACTGACCGATGCAGTTGAAACAAAATGCTCACGCGTGTGTCATTTGTTACAACTGCGGTTACTGCAGTGCACCTCTGACATGACCATGAGCTGCCTCGAGCTTAGCTTTAGCCTCGTCAACAGGCATCTGAGTAAGCAGCATGACAATAGCAAGCTTTGCATTACCATCAGCCTGCTCAAGCGCCTGAGCTGCCTCTTCGCGAGTGCAACCAGTTGCTGCCATGGTGATGTTCTGCGCGCGAACTACCAGCTTCTTATTGGTCTGCTGCACGTCAACCATAAGATTCTGATATGCCTTGCCCACGCCAACCATAGAACCGGTTGAAATCATGTTCAGAATCATCTTCTGAGCAGTACCAGACTTAAGGCGCGTGGAACCTGTGAGAATCTCAGGACCGCAGGAAGGCTCAATGGCAAGCTCTGCCTCTTTGCCCACTTCAGAACCTTTATTGCAGGCAATAGCAACAGTCTTGCAGCCCAAAGAACGAGCATAGCGCAGGCCGCCAATAACGTAAGGTGTGCGACCACTAGCTGCAATTCCAATAGCAATGTCGTTCTTGTTCAGGCCAATCTTCTTGAACTCCTCTTCGCAAAGCTCAAGAGAATCTTCCGCGCCTTCAACTGCACGTACAAAGGCCTTCTCGCCACCGGCGATAAGACCAACAACCACGTCAGGAGAAACGCCAAAAGTAGGCGGACACTCAACCGCGTCTAAAACACCCAGACGGCCTGAGGTTCCAGCGCCAAAATAGACGATTCTGCCGCCAGCTTCTAGCGAGGAAACTGCCCACTCGATTGCCTGTGCTACCTGCGGAAGAACCTCTTTTACGCCAGCAACCACGTTGAGGTCTTCCTGGTTCATAACGCTAACCAGCTCAAGCGGGGTCATCTGATCCAGGTCCATGGTGTTGGGGTTTCTTGTTTCGGTGACAAGTTTTGTTAAATCAATCACGTTTTCACCTTCTGTGTTGTGATTTTTACGCAATATTACGCAATAACGTCATTGGCTATACCAGGCAAATCTTGGTCAGAAGAAAGCGTGTTAACGTGTTCAGCTGAATCCAACTTGCCAATATAGTTTGTCGAGAAACGCTTAACGCTCTTCTCGTAATTTCTGTTTACATAAGCTGCAAAGAGCGCATCTACAACGTTGAGCTGGGCAATTCTTGAAGACATGGCGCCGCTTCTCATAATGTGCTCAGTTTCCGCAACGCCTAAAACGTAGTCGGAGCGGTGAATCAATTCCGAGTCAATGCCGCCGCGAGTGATGGCAACCACCTTGGCGCCATTTGCCTTTGCAATCCACGCACACTCAATGGCTTCTCGCGTAAGGCCAGAGTAGCTGATGACAATTGCAAGATCTTCTCGCCCCATGTTTTTGGCGTAAAGCATCTGAGAGTGGTAATCGTCACTCAAATTGCAGTTAATGTTGAGGCGCATGAGTTTGAGCTGCAGATCTCTTGCAACCAGAAGCGAAGCTCCCATGCCAAAGAGGCAGATGGAATGGGCTTGCATCATGAGTGAAACAACTGAGTCAACAACCTGAGCGTCAAGCAATTGCCTGGTAAGCTCCAGCGAAGAAATGTTCTTTGCCGTAACTTTTTCGATGATCACATCAGTGGTGTCACCTGCGATAACGCCGCCGACAGCAATATCGTTGCTTTTGTTACTTACTGCCAGCTCGTAAATGAGCGCCTGCTGGAACTCTTTATAGCCACCGCAGCCAAGCTTTTTGCAAAGCCTGACAACCGTTGATGCAGATGTATACGTTTGAGCTGCTAGTTTATGGATTGATTGACCAACTGCCGCCTCTGGATCCGACAGAATATAGTCGACAATATCGCGTTCAGCTGAACTAGCATTCTTGCGATACTCTTCCAGACGTAGACGAACACCTCTCACGCAATCACCTCCGGCTGTCCAGTTGACTAAAACGTTTGACTATATTGTTTCACGATGCCATAAAAATTTCATCTGTAAAGTAGGCAGTGCCGTAAACGGTAGTATTGCGTGCGCAAGTGTAAGCGCGCTCCATGTGCGTTGCATGCACGACTGCTCATGTTTTCCCAGCATAATGCGGGGACAATTGTCGCAAAAACTGAGCCTTGATTTGGGTACGTTACTATCACTTCATAAAAACTTTTACTACCTAGTAGACATTTGACCACGTGAAACCTGATTAAAATATTTCATTTTTGCCTAAAAAATTCAAATTTAGATACCATTGACAGCTTTTTTGATACCACTCGCAGTACGTTAACGTACCCATTATTTCAACTTAAGCAAACTAGCTGCAATTTTGATGGGACGCACGTCATCATAAGCGCAAATTATCTCAGCCAATTGAGATAGCAGGTGTTTCACCTAAGGCAAAACCGAAGGAGACGATATGCGCACCAACGAAGATTTACACCAGAATCAAAACGCTCACTCTGAGCATTCATCCAACGCAGGCTCCCCTGCTGGACAGACCAGAAGACAATTCCTCAGCAGAAGTGCTCTTGGTCTAGCCGCTCTCGCAGGTCTTGGCCTTACTGCCTGCCAGACAAAAGGTGGCGCAACTGCTGCTAAGGGAACCGCAAAGAAGGTTGACTCTGTAGACGGAACCTTCCAGTACGAGAAGGTCTTCCCTGTTCTCAACGACAACGAGGCCTTTGACGACTCTCTTGTTACCAACCAGCTCAACAGCTTTGTTTGCTTTGCTGGTCAGGGCACCGTCTATGTAAAGAGCTCCGAGCCTCAGAGCTTTGCGCTCTTTGTAAACGGCCACCAGGTACCAACCGACAAGCTTGACGGTTCTTCCTGGAACCAAATTGACATCTCCGACGTAACCGTCAACGGCGATAACCGCCTGCAGGTCAGCACTGTCAAAGAGACTCAGGCTACCTTCGAGGTCAAGATTGGCTACCCAACGCTTATTGACGGCACCAAGGACTACGCCGACAACGACAACTTTAAGCTAATTGACCAGATCATCAACGCAGAGATTGCCAACGGCTTTACCTCTACCCAGCTGGTAGTTACCAGGTACGGCAAGATTATCAAGAAGACCAACTACGGTAACGTCAATTCTTACAACAAGGACGGCTCTCGCATCAAAGATGGCAAGGCTGTTGACGACAATACCCTCTATGACCTGGCCTCTAACACAAAGATGTATGCCACAAACCTGGCAATTGAGAAGCTGGTCACCGACGGTCAGCTGGACGTCTCCAAGAAGGTTCAGGAGTACATTCCAGACTTCAAGGACCAGGAGGGCGATAAGATCCTGGGTAAGAACGAGCTTACCGTTCGCGAGATTCTTGAGCACCAGGCTGGATTCCCACCAGATCCTCAGTACCACAACCGCAACTACAACCCAGAGAAGCCTGACGATCCTCAGCCAAACGCTAACCAGAAGCTGTACTCTCAGAATCGCGATGAGATTCTGCAGAAGATCATCGAGACCCCTCTGCAATACGTCCCAGGTACTAAGACTGCCTATTCCGACGTAGACTACATGCTCCTTGGTTTTATCATCGAGAAGATCACCAACAAGCGCCTTGACCAGTACGTTAAGGAAGCTCTCTACGAGCCACTGGGGCTCAAGAACGTCACGTTCAACCCACTGGACAACGGCTTCAAGGCTGACGGAATCGCAGCTACCGAGCTTAACGGCAACACCCGCGACGGCCTGATTACCTTTGACAACATGCGTACCGACACCATTCAGGGTACGGTCCATGACGAGAAGGCCTACTACGCCATGGGTGGCATCTCTGGTCACGCTGGTCTGTTTGCAAACGCTTCTGACCTGGCCGTTCTTGTCCAGACCGTAATGAACCGTGGTGGCTACGGCAACACCATGCTCTTCAGCGAGGACGTTCACGACCAGTTCATCAAGCCAAAGGACACCAACGTCACCTACGGTTTGGGCTGGAGGCGTAAGGGTCACATTGGCTACCAGTGGGCCTTCTCGCCAATTGCAAACGCTGAAACCGTTGGCCACACCGGCTGGACCGGCACGCTTACCGTCATCGACGTCTACAACAACACCAGCTTGGTGCTGCTCACCAATACTAAGAACTCGCCTGTCATTGACAACAAGGTCAATCCTAACGACTTTGTGGGTAACCACTTCCTGACCGGCGGCTACGGAGTTGTTTCTACGCTGGCATTTGATGGCCTTGACGACGCAAACGCCGAGGGCAACAACGCCAAGCTCATGGACATGGTCATTGCCAAGTACAAGCTCATTCAGGCTGAGGCAGATTATCAGACTGACCCCGATAAGGCTTCCCTGAAGGCTCTGCTTGAGGTCTGCGACCAGAGGAAAGATTCCAAGGTTATCAAGGACTTCCAGGCAAGCGACCTGTACAAGACCATCTCGCAGTTTGTTGGCAAGTAGCACGCGGAAACCGCTTACCGGCAGAGGCTTCGCTCAACGGTGAGAAGTGACTCCTTACGTAAAGCTCGTGTAAACAAGCTGCGAAGCGGGAATAAACGCAGTACACGAACAAGGTACGATACACATCTTGTCTAGCAACGGCCCTCTCCTCCGTCTAGACACACCAAAGCCCGGATGCTATTGCGCGGCATCCGGGCTCTTTTTGTGAGTGCGCTGGGCCAGTGAGCTGCGCGGGTTTCTCGGCAGGTACGCCGCGAGCCTGAAAACCGCATCAAGTCTGAGTAAATTTGCTCAGACCAGGTGAGAAAAACCGGCAAATCACTCAGACATGGCGAGAAAACCAGGCTCCCTGAAGGAAGTCCTCTGTACGTTTTAAGGCCTAACTAAAGCTTGTTTAAAGCGAGCCTGAAAAGTACAAAGAATCTGTGTTTGAGACACAGATTCTTTGATGAAATCAGGCAAAATCCACCGATTCTTTGATGCTTTCAGGCTTGAATTGTCAAAGCAAGTGCAACGTTTGGTGATGGTAGACTTCCCAAGGGCA
>CALLVW010000045.1:0-1165 GCA_938015835.1 uncultured Atopobium sp.
GACCCATGGGTCACTACCTTCTATTTTGTTGTTGCACTTGCAATGAGAATTCAAGGGCAAAAGTTACAGATTCTTTGCAGAAATCAGGCACGCTTTGCGGTCACGAGCTTGCGAGCGCGCGGGCCGGGTGCTTTTACGTTGGTGCGCCAAGCGCAGCTTACAGTGCGGCGAGAAAATCCTCTGCTTGCTGGGCAATTGTCTCATGAACCTCGGGCTCTGGCTCCCAAGTTCCCTCAGTCCAGGCGGTAACAGGAAGCGAGAAGCCATTGAACGGCTCAACTGGCTTGGTGCGCAGAGCCAGGAACTGCTGCTTTACCACGGCGAGCGATCCTGCGGTCTTGTTTCGACCGCCAACGCCACTTGCAGTGACAACCTTGCCAGCAATTGCGGTCTCGGACTTCTTCTCATAATCGGAGGTGAGCGGACGGCTCAGCCAATCCAGGATATTCTTGATGGTGCCGGGAATGCTGTAGTTGTACTCCGGGGTAAAGAGCCACACTCCGTCGGCGGCCATGACGGCATCCCTAACCTTTTGGACACCTTCAGGAGCTGGGAATTCTTCGTCCTGGTTAAGCAGAGGGACGTCTAAAACGTCAACAACCTTAATCTCCGCCTTGCCTTCGAGTGCCTTTGCCGCAACCTGACTCAGCGTTTTGTTAAACGAGTTCTTTCGACCAGAACCGATGATAAATACAATTTTCTTCATAAGCAGACCTCTCCGTGAGTGCTACGTAAATATAAAAATCATGCACGGGCAAACCTGCCCGTACATGATTCGTGTACCCAAATGTTAGTTCTGTAGTCGTATTTAGCAGAAGTCCGAGAAATTCACACAGCTCTCAAGCGCTTTTACCACCTGCTCAAGACCAGTAAGATCTTCCTGGGTGAACCTTGCCACGCTTGGACTATCAATGTCCAACACGCCAACTACCTGCTCGCCCTTGAAGATAGGAACAACTACCTCGGAGTTTGATGCAGAGTCACATGCAATGTGTCCGGGGAACTGATGCACGTCTTCTACCAGCTGACTTGTCTTTGTTGCCGCGGCTGTACCGCACACTCCCCGTCCAAAAGGAATGCGCACGCAGGCAACCTTTCCCTGGAAAGGTCCTAAGCGCAGCTCGGGAGTGCGCGGCTCGTGGTCGCTCGGGGCTACGTCCGGCTC
>CALLVW010000046.1:0-39739 GCA_938015835.1 uncultured Atopobium sp.
AAAAAAGTTCTGAAAATTCTACACGTTTATGTTTAATAAGAGTTGTCATCTTAAGTTCTTTCCTTAATTTGTGCATAAGACGCTTTACTTTCGGCACTTGTCAAATCAAGCTCATCAAGCTTAATTTTAACATCTATATGCTTGTCGACATCGAGTTTGGACAAAAGTGCTACCGTCTCAACGTGCTTGGTATGAGGGAACATGTCCACAGGAGTCACGCGCTCAATGGCAAACCCGCTGTCGAGAAGAACCTTGAGATCTCTGGCTTGTGTCACAACGTTGCAGCTCACGTATACGATTTTCTTCTGAGCTAGCTGAGCTGTTGCCTTAAGGAAGGTGGGCGTTGAACCTGCACGAGGCGGGTCAAGAATAATAACGTCAAAGTTCTGACCTTCTTTTGCTAAAGCTTGCATGTAGCGAGTGGCATCGTCGCAGATAAACTCAGCATCAAGTTTATTGTTTCGAGCGTTTCTGCGAGCCATCTGAATATTGTTTTCAACCTGATCAACACCAGTGAGCAAGAGGTTGATGCCCTGAGCTTCGGCGGCGTGCGCCAAGCAAAGTCCAATGGTTCCTGTGCCGCAGTAAGCGTCAAGAACTCGCAGGTTGCTGGCTTGAACAGAGGTTGCTGCTTGCACGGAGGCGTCGGTCAGCGTAGTGCTGTCCTGCGCAGTGCTGCCCTTCTCGGAGCCAGAAAGTGCACCGTCGATGGCCAACTGATAGAGAGCCTCAGTTTGCTGAGGGTTGGTCTGGTAGAAACTGGTTGGGCCAATCTCAAACGTGCAGCCCAAAAGCCTATCGCTCATAGATGTTGAACCCCAAAGCAGACGGGTTTCTCGCCCCAAGATTGCGTTGGTGCGCTTCTGGTTGACGTTCAAGAAGATGCTGGTCAGCTCGGGGTGCGCCTTACGAAGCGCAGCAATAAACTCCTGCTCATGAGGCAGGTGCTGGCCGTTGACCACCAGTACCAGCATGACGTCGTTGGTGGCATATCCGCAGCGAACCACGCCATGGCGAAGTGCTCCCTTGCCGCGATCCTCCTGGTAGGCGTGAATGTTGAACTGGCCGGCAAGATAGGCCACGTCGTTGAGGATAGCGCGAGCTCGACCATCTTCTACCAGGCATTCCTTTGAAGCAATAATCTTGTGCGTTCCGCTTGCGTAAAAACCGGAGCGAACCGTGCGGCCCTTGCCCGGAGCAAATGGCGTTGCCGCCTTGTGGCGATACGCCAGAGGCTCATCCATTCCGCGGATGGGCTCGATAGTTACGTTATTGATGCTTGCCAGCGGGGCGAGAAGTTCTTCTACCTGCGCTTGCTTGCGCTTAAGTTGGATAGGATAGGGGACCGAAAGCCATTCACAGCCTCCGCAGCTACGCGCAATAGAGCATGTTGGTGTCTTGTATCCCATAGTTCCTCTCCAAATCTTGGGTTACTACTATACCGTTTGCGGGCTTAAATGGCACGTTGAGGGGATTGTTGTATCTAATATGTTTCATTTTTTGTATCGTTTCCCGTTTGTCTAGAAAACCGTTAAGCTAACAGGCACAGTATTTTGGCGAGACAAAAGAGGTGGACTATGGCTCTCATCAGCAAAATTGGTATTATCGGCGCTAATCATGTTGGCGCACATGTTGCAAACGCCCTACTTTACCAGGGACTTGCAACTGAGCTCTACATTAGCGACACAAATGAGGTCCTCTGCAAGGCTCAGGTAAACGACCTGCTGGACGCAATGCCATTTTATCCACACCCTGCTCGCGTCTATGAGCTTGATGACCGTTATGAGGAGCTTGCTGGTTGCGACATTATTGTTAATGCTGCTGGCCACATTGAGGCTGCAGCAGGTAGTCGTGATGGTGAGCTCTTCGTCACCACTGACGAGGCCAAGAAGTTCGCTAAGCGCATTGCAGACGCAGGCTTCGATGGCGTTTGGGTCAACATCGCAAACCCCTGCGACGTTGTTACCACTGAGCTCCAGTATCTGACCGGCGCTGATCCAAATAAGGTTATCGGCTCCGGTACCACGTTGGATTCCGCTCGACTTCGCCATGCGCTTTCCGGCGCTACCGGCTATCCAGCATCTTGCATCAACGCTTGGATGCTCGGCGAGCACGGCAACGGCATGTTTGCTTGCTGGTCGCACGTTTCCATTGGCTGCCTCACCCTCGACGAAGTTGCAGCTCAGACAGGCAAGACCTTTGACCTCCCAGAGCTTGAGCAGGCTGGTCGCATGGGCGGATACGTTACCTACAGCGGTAAGCAGTGCACCGAGTACTCGATTGCAAACGGAGCTGTCGAGGTCATCAAGGCCATTGTCCACGACACCAAGCTGATCACGCCAGTCTCCACGCTGCTCAACGACGTGTATGGCGTTTCTGGCTTCTACTCTTCACTTCCTGCGGTTATCGGCGCCAATGGTGTCGAGAAGGTCTTTGTGCCCGAGCTCTCCGACTCCGAGATTGAGGCATGGCGCAAGTCTTGCGAGCATGTCAAGGGCAACATTGAGCAGCTCGGCTGGCTTGAGGTAGACGCTCGCATTGACTAGCGTGACGCACGCCGTGCTGGTCGTGGCTGCGAGTCAAATCGCGCTGCAAGCTGTGACCAGGTAATAGTGCACACCGAACACACCTTGGGGGCTTCTCCCGAGGTGTGTTTTTGTGCAACCGAGCTATTCTCCACCATCTTTTGATTGCCTCTAGTTATGAGCCTGAAAACCGCATCAAGTCTGAGTAAAACAGCTCAGACATGGCGAGCAAAACCGGCAAATAGCTCAGACTTGGTGCACTTTTCCGGCAAATCGTTCAGACATGGCGAGAAAATCAGGCTCCATAAGAGTGCTCATGAAACTAACCTCGGATTCAAAAGTCACGTCACGAAAGGTCTGCCTGAAAAGTGCAAAGAATCTGTGTTTGGGACACAGATTCTTTGATGAAATCAGGCAGAATCCACCGATTCTTTGATGTTTTCAGGCAAACGTTACAGATTCTTTGCAGAAATCAGGCGCGCTTAGTCCAAGCCTTACAGATCGGTTACTTTTCTCGAAGAGACGAACTTCTCGCCATGCGCCGCATCAAGCGTTTTTCTCACCGCTCACCTCTCGCCGCGCGCCGAGGCCAACAAAACTACCGCCTTACCTGCGATTTTTGAACAACATTTAAATAAAAATTTCTATTGACTTGTAATCAATGTGATATCACAATGATGCCAACAGAAAGCTCATTGTCACAAAGGAGATCTTATGAGCACCGAGAAAATCATTAAGTCCAAGAGTGGTTGGCTGTTCCTGCTGATTACCATTGCTCTTTTTGCAGTTGCAGCCCTGTTTTTGGCTAATTTTGTACTCAGCGCTATCGCTGCAGACAGAAATCCTCGCCTGGACCCATCGTTCCCAAGCATCATTGGTGCGCTGGTATTCTTCTTTGCAGGTTTGTTTGTTTCGAGCGGACTATTCAGTCTTCAGCCTGGTCAGGCAAAGGTTTGCGTGCTGTTTGGTAAGTATATTGGCACCGTTAAGGACGAGGGCCTTCGTTGGGCAAATCCTTACTACGCCAAGACCCTTTCTACAAACGTGGGTGACCTCTCTTCTCTCGCTGCAGGCGTTACTCCCAGTGTAAACGTGCACACCTCCATCATTTCCACTCGTGCTCGCACGCTGAACGGCGACGTCCTCAAGGTCAACGACCGCATGGGTAACCCAATCGAGATCGCAGAGGTTGTTGTTTGGCGCGTGAGCGATACCGCAAAGGCTCTTTTTGACGTCGACGACTACGACAGCTACGTTACTATGCAGGCAGAGACCGCGCTTAGGCATGTCGCGAGCATCTACAGCTACGACCACATGGAGGACGAGTCCGAGTCCAACACCGCAATTACTCTGCGCTCCAACATCGAGGAAGTCTCCGAGGCGCTTCAGTCTGAGCTGAGCCGCAACCTTTCCGTCGCTGGTATCACCGTTGACGACGCTCGCCTCACGCATCTCTCCTACGCTCCTGAGATTGCGCAGGCAATGCTCCGCCGCCAGCAGGCAGAGGCAATCATCGCTGCACGTAAGAAGATCGTCGAGGGTGCCGTTTCCATGGTTGATATGGCTCTCACCCAGCTCTCCGAGAATGGCGTCGTTGAGTTTGACGAGGACCGCAAGGCTGTCATGGCTTCCAACCTCATGGTTGTTCTCTGCGGCGAGTCCGAGGCTCAGCCTGTGCTTAATACCGGTTCCTTGCAGCAGTAAAGCATGGCGAGAAACCCATGGCACCTCGCAAACAATATCCACTTCGTGTAGCTCCAGAAGTCTGGGAGGCGGTTGAACGCTGGGCGCAAGATGACATGCGTTCAACTAACGCTCAGGTAGAATGGATTTTGCGCGATGCTCTGAGAAGGGCAAAGCGCTCTCCAAAAGTTCAAGACACTCGTGTGAACAAGATAGATAAATTGGAAGAAGGAAACTAACATGGCCGACAATATTCCACAGCCACCTGTTCCTAACGCTCCCGTACCTCCCGCTGCTCCTGCTGCTCCTGCGGCTCCCGCCGCGTCAGCCGCACCAGCCGCACCTGCAGCTGCCGCTGCGCCTGTGTCTGCGGCTTCTCCCGCACCGGCCCCAGCCCCAGCAGCCCCAACACCAGCGGCTCCTGGCGAGGTTGTTCCCGTGTTGAGCGTCCAGCACTTTACCAAGAAGTATGGCTCCAAGGTAGCTGTTTCTGACCTTTCGCTCGACGTTATGCCTGGCGACATCTACGGTTTTATCGGCCACAACGGCGCAGGTAAGACCACGCTTATCAAGTCTATCGTTGGTGCTCAGCCATTTGAGGGCGGCGTCATTTTTGTGGATTCAAAGAATGTGCTGGTTGACCCTGTTGGCTCAAAGCAGGTCATCGCTTACGTCCCAGATAACCCAGACATTTACGAGTTCATGAGCGGCATTAAGTACCTCAATTACGTCAGTGACATCTTTGGCGTTCCTGCAGAGAACCGCGTCGAGCGCATTACTACGTTGGCCAACCGCTTGGGCATCACTGATTCCCTGGCAAATGCTATTGGCAGCTACTCTCACGGCATGAAGCAGAAGCTGGTTCTGATTTCCGCCCTGCTCCACGAGCCAAAGCTCATCATTTTGGACGAGCCATTTGTTGGCCTGGATCCAGCAGCAAGCTTCGAGTTGAAGAAGATGCTGCACGAGCTTGCCGACCGCGGATCTGCCGTGTTCTTCTCGTCACATGTTCTTGAGGTTGTCGAGAAACTCTGCAATAAAATTGCAATTATTCGTCAGGGCAAGCTTCTTGCTGCAGGTAAAACGGACGAGATTCGAGGCAATGCTTCTCTTGAGGAAGTCTTCCTTGGTCTTGAAGCTGGCGCTCCTGGCGTTTCTGCCGAGATTGCTCAGGATATGGCTACTACAAAGGACGGCGCCGCTGTTCAGCCAGTCATTCCTGGCGCACCTGTAGCGGCTGCACCCGCCGCGCCCGCAGCAGCACCAGCAGCACCCGTCGCACCTGCCGCACTAGCAGCACCAGCCGCACCTGCAGCCCCAGCCGCGCCTGCAGCACCAGCAGCACCTGCAGCGTCCGCCGCACCTGCAGCGCCCGCCGCACCTGCGGCTCCAGCAGCACCTGCAGCACCAACCGTGCCTGGCGCACCAGTGCCTCCAGGTGCTCCAGTTCCTCCCTCCTTCCCTAAGGAGAACTAGTCATGGCAAACAATGTTCCACAGGCTCCTCAGCGCCCCGATGTGCCTGAGCAGAACCTGCAACTATCAGGAGATGTCTTTATTCCAGCTCAAGTAAGTGCTGGTCAAGTTCCTGTTCTCGATCGCTCTGAGCTCAAACTGCCTTCCAATCTCAAAGTGTTTTGGATGCTGCTTAAGGTTCAGATCACCATGATTTGGACTACGCAGGTTATAGGTGCTCGAAAGAATTTTGAGAAAAAGGTTGGCGCAAACGCTCTGCCTATTGTCGGTGGTATTTTTGTAGTTGTTGGCACGCTCTTCATGATGGTTTACATTTACGGCATTGCTACAACTCTAGCCATTGCTGGCTTCACAAGGCTGCTTCCTCTGGTAGGAATTCTTGTTGGCGCTCTACCTGGTATTATTTTGACGTTTGTAAAGGCCAATGGCGTGCTTTTTGCGTACAAGGATTACGACTTTATCATGTCGTTGCCAATCAAAAAGAGCACCATTATCTATTCTCGCGTAGCTGCTCTTTATGCTGCAGAGGGTATCTGGTCTATCACCATTATGCTGCCAGTCTTTTTGGCTTACTTTAGCTTTGAGGCAGTCACGCTTCCACGTTTGATTGGCGCTTTGTTTGCGCTTCTTCTTGGACCTAACCTTGCAGTTTCTGCTGCAATTCTCTTGGCTTTTGCGGTTGCAGCCCTTGCTGCAAAACTGCACTTTAAGAACTTGGGAATGGTCATTGGCGGCGTTTTTGGCCTTTTCTTTATGGTCGCGTATCTGTTCTTTATCTTTACGGTATCTTTCAACGCGGACAAGTTTGTCCCAGGTGTGGTGGATAACTTCCGTGATACCGTCTTTAACGTTGCAAGTTCAGTTGGCGTAGTTTATCTTCCATCACTGTGGATTGCGGATTTCTTTAATTCTGGTTCCCTTGTTAGCTTCTTGCTGTTTGCGCTGGTCTCTGTTGGAGCTCCTGCGGCAATCGTGGCAATTATTTCTCGCTTCAACGACCGCATTAATGCGCTGGTAAGCGAGGATAAGGTTCAGAAGAAGTTCACTACCAAACAGATTTCCACCAAGTCCGCGACGCCTTTTGTTGCTCTGATTAGAAAAGAGATTCAAACCATCACGGGTTATCCAGCAGTCTTTATAAACATGCTTTTTGGCTGCTTGTTGATGGTTATTCTCGCCTTTATTTCTCTGTTCTTTAGCACGTCGTCTATCGTGGCCTACTTTGTTCCTGCATCCGAGGTTCCGCGCTATCTACCTTTGGCAAGAACCATCTTTGGCATGGTAACCACCTGGTTTGGCACCTCGATGTTCTGCGCTGCCAACTCTGCTGCCATTTCATATTCGCTGGAAGGCCGCTCAAACTGGCTGATGGCAACTATGCCTGTATCTTCAAAGCAGATTTTTGGCGCAAAGATTGCCGTGAACATGCTTTACGTGCTCATCTTTAGTGTTGTGACTCAGATTTTCTTCCTGATTCCTGGTCACATCACCATTGAAACGGCGTTGAGAAACGTCATTCTGCCGCTCTGCATTGTGTTCCTGGTGTCTAACGTTGGCCTGGCCATTGATATTCGCCGACCAAACTTTGACTGGACTTCTGTCATCGATATCACCAAGAGAAGCCTTTCGGTCACCGTATCTTCTCTTGCGGGCACGCTGGGCTCCATGTTTGTCATCGGTGGAACGTTCATGATGATGATTGTTCCGGTTATCGAATCATTTAGCTCGTCAACGGGCGTGATTAACGAGACGCTGCCAAACATTATCTTTGTCACGCTGTCGCTGGTGAACGCAATTATCGGCTACCTGATCTTTAACAACACCGTTCACCGAGGAGTTAGAATCTAACTTTTGTGATGCGCTGCGTCGGCCCCATGGAATTCCATGGCATCTACCTGCGGTAACATCACAAATTCTTCTGTCGAGAAGAAACTTTGAGGCACCCACCGTATGTCGTTTATCGAATGGTGGGTGTCTCTTTTTGTGCTTTGCGGTACGGTAGGGTGGCTAGAGGTTTTCTTGTTCGGTAAGTAGCAGGAAGGGCCGAGGCATATCGCGCTAGACTCGGGCGCGTACTATCGGCTGACCTTCTCGGCTGCTTGCCGCAGTCAGAGGAGGCATCATGGCCGAAAAAAATGTTTCTAAGGTAAAGAATGTGGTCCTGGTGGGCCAAGGTGGCGTGGGCAAAACCATGCTTGCCGAGGCAATGCTGCATCTGACGGGTGCAACCACTCGTTTAGGCGGCCACGCAGGCACAAAGCCCACGCTTGATTACGATTCACAAGAGTCAGAGCGCGGATTCTCTATCTCTACTACTATCGCACCAATTACCTGGGAAAATACACGCATTAACGTGCTTGACGCACCGTGCTATCCTGACTTTGTGGGTGACGCCTATTCGGCAATGAGCGCTGTTGAGACTGCGCTGTTTGTTGTTGATGCAGCTAGTGGACCTGGCACTATCACCACCAGGCTTTGGTTTGCTGCCGAGGACCTGTCTCTCTGCCGTGCACTGTTTATCAACCGCCTGGATCGCCCTGATGCAGATTACGAGACCGCGATGGCTATGCTCCAGGATCGTTTTGGCTCCTCGCTTGGTGCAGTGACCATTCCCATGGGTTCTGGCGAGGCATTCTCCGGCATCATTGACGTTGTCCATCAGAAGGCTCGTAAGCTGGTAGACGGCAAGCCTGAGGTCACCGATATTCCTGCCGAGTTCCAAGCAGAGGCAGAAGCTGCCCGCGCCGCTCTGACCGAGCTGGTTGTTGAGGCCGACGATGAGCTGATGATGCGCTACCTCGAGGGCGGAGAGATTACGCAGGAAGAGCTTGAGGGCCTGCTGGGTAAGGCCCTTATGGAGCGCATTTTTGTTCCTGTCTTCTCCGGTTCTTGTGTCCGCGAAGAGGGCGTTATCTCCCTGCTTGATGCAGTTGATGGCTGGTTCCCAACTATGTCAGACTTTGGCCGCATTCCGCTGGTGAACGGCGAGCAGCTTGATATTTCCCCTGATGACGAGCGCCCCGTTGCGTTTGCCTTCAAGTCGCTGCAGGATCCACAGAACGGCAAGCTTACCTTTGTAAAGGTGCTTGCAGGTACTGTTTCTGCAGGTTCCGAGCTTATCAACGCTCGCACACGCAAGCCTGAGCGTCTTTCTCACCTGTATCGTATGTGCGGCAAAGAAACGGCTGATGTGAGCACCGCCGCAGCCGGCGACATCGTAGTAGTTCCAAAGCTCGAGGCCATGACGGGCGACACGCTCTCCGTTACCGGTAAGGTTGAGGCTGCCGCGTTTAGGTTCCCCAACTCCCTGTATCGCACGGCTATTGAGCCTGATGAGCGCGGTACTGAGGGCAAGCTCTTTGCGTTCCTGGAGAAGGCCGCCGACGCCGATCCAACCCTTAAGGTTGAGCGTGACGAGGACACCGGCCAGACCATTGTTTCTGCAATCGGCGAGGCACAAGTAGCCGTTCTTCTCGAGCGTCTTGAGCAGCGAGCCGGCGTTTCCGCACATAAGGTTGCGCTTCGCATCCCATATCGCGAGACAATCCGTCGAGTTGCAAGTGCTCAAGGTAGGCACAAGAAGCAGACCGGTGGCTCTGGCCAGTACGGCGACTGCTGGCTGCGCATCGAGCCAAACCCAGACGCAGGTTACGAGTTTGTAGACGAAATCGTAGGCGGCCACATTCCACGCGGCTTCATCCCCGCTATTGATAAGGGTGTCCAGGAGACCATGCGTGAAGGTGTTTTGGCTGGATATCCTATGATTGACGTTAAAGTTGCTGTTTACGAGGGCTCTTACCACCCAGTTGACTCCAACGAGATGGCTTTCAAGACCGCTGCTCGTATTGGTTTCCAGAAGGCTGTTGACCAGGCAGAACCTGTTCTCTTGGAGCCTATGGCTCATCTGGAGATTACCGTTCCAGACAGCTACGCAGGTTCCGTCATGGGCGACGTCTCCGCTTCTCGCGGTCGCGTTGAGGGAATGTCTTCCGGCACCGGTGTTTCTGCTGGTGAGACCACCATTAAGGCCACGATTCCATACGCCGAGGTTACTGATTACGCTACAAGGCTGAGGTCCCTCTCGCGCGGAACGGGCGAATATACCGTTGAGCTGGCAGGATACGAGCAGGTCCCGCACGACATTCAGGCTCGTCTTGCTGCCGAGTACGCCGAGCGTCGCGCCGCCGGCGAGCGCTAGCCCGCAGGTAGATGTAACGTTTCGAGGAAGAGCTCTCGCATCTTTCAGGTGCGAGAGCTCTTTTTGCGTTTCTGCAGCGTGTTGGTGGCGGCTTTTAGGCTTGCCGTGCAAAATAGTGCGGTTTTGGTAGGTCTTGCTGAAGAATTGCCGTATTCCTAATCAAGATAATCAGTCAGCAGGCGGTATCACTGCCTGATATACATTTTTATGCATAAACTTTATTTAATATGCTTAAAAATGAATAGGAATATATAAAAAATCTAACTATAGGTAAATTCCGCTTCTAAGGAACACACCTATGACAGATATTCTGCACAATTGCGGGCATATTACACACCTAATGAAGATAATCTGCACGTTTGAGGTATTTTCAGTGTAATGTATACGTCTTTTTGACAGATTATCTGTCATAGGTGTGTTCAGCCATTAACAAAACAGTGCAATCAACTAAGTAATGCTGCTAAAACCAAATTACGAGAAATTCTTGGACGTGTTCTGGGTAAACCAAAAACATAACTTCGCACATTAAAGCTATGTTTAGATTGCCACGTGCTTGACCTGCACATCTAACGCGTCGCTCGCACGGCGTGGTTGACCGTGCGCGTCCCGAGCGCCGACGCATCCCGCGTGCCCCGTGTACCCCGCGCCTACGCGCCCCGTGCGCCCGCACCCCGAGCTCCGCGCGTCACGCTGCAAGCAGGCAATCTGCTCATTTCAGCACCGTTTAAAGAAAGGTCGCACATGTACCTAGAGAATATCAATGGACCAGAAGACGTAAAGAAGCTGGACGCAGAGGCTCGTGCGGTACTTGCGCAGGAGATTCGCGACAACTTGTTGGTCATGGAGTCAAAGCACGGCGGCCACTTTGGTCCAAACTTTGGCATTGTCGAGGCAACTATCGCGCTTCATACCGTGTTCAATTCGCCCGTTGACCATATCGTTTACGACGTCTCGCACCAGACGTATCCCCACAAGATGCTCACCGGCCGCAAGCAGGCATACATGGATCCTGCGCTTTACGACTCGGTGTCTCCTTACACTGATCCCGCCGAGACCCCGCACGACCTCTTCAAAATCGGCCACACTTCCACGTCCATCAGCTTGGCGCTTGGCCTGGCAAAGGCTCGCGACATCATAGGCGGCAAGGAGAACATTATCGCAGTTATCGGCGACGGATCCATGTCCGGTGGCGAGGCGCTTGAGGGCTTGAACGTTGCCGGCGAGCTGAACAGCAACTTTATCATCGTCTTCAACGACAATCAGATGTCCATCGCCGAGAATCACGGTGGCATGTACGACCAGTTTGCTGAGTTGCGTCGCACCAACGGAGTTGCCGAGAATAACCTCTTCAAATCGATGGGCCTGGACTACCTGTATGTCAATGACGGTAACGACATCGAGGCTCTTATCGCCGCATTTGAGCAGGTAAAAGGCTCAACCCATCCGGTCGTGGTCCACATCAATACGCTCAAGGGCAAGGGTTACACTCCCGCGGAGGCAAACAAGGAGAAGTGGCACTGGCACATGCCGTTTGACATCCAGACTGGTCAGAGCCCTGCATCCGGTTCTTCCGAGTCGTATGCCAGCATTTTTGCAGAGTATGCTCTCAAGCGCGCAAAGACTGACCCAAAGTTCTTGGTGCTTATGTCGGCTGTTCCTGGCCTGCTTGGTCTTACGCAGGAACGTCGAGAAGAGCTAGGTAAGCACTACCTTGACGTGGGCATTGCCGAAGAAACTGCAGTTGCAATGGCTTCCGGTGCGGCTCACGCGGGCGCACATGTAGTTTGGGGCTCAAGTGCAACCTTCATCCAGCGCACCTACGACCAGCTAACTCAGGACCTGGCGCTCAACCAGAATCCTGCGGTTATCGTGGGATCCGGCTCTATTAGCGGTTTGATGGCCGCCACCCACCAAGGCCTCAGCAGCATTTCCATGATCGCAAACATTCCTAACATGGTGTACCTCGCGCCATCCAACGCCGAGGAGTATATCGCCATGCTCGACTGGGCGCTTGACCAGGACAAACACCCTGTCTACATCGCAATTCCTTCCGGTCCTGTGGTCCATGCCGAGGGTCCCGTCCGCACAAATTTTGACGCCCTCAACACTTACGAGGTCACGCGCGAGGGCTCCAAGGTGGCCGTTTTTGCCCTGGGCGATTTCTACGACCTTGGCGAGAAAACCGTTGAGGCCCTCAGCTCTACCTTGGGAATTGAAGCCACGCTGGTCAAGCCATACTTTGCCTCGGGCGTTGACCAGAATCTGCTCGACAACCTGGTAAAAGACCATGACGTCATCGTAACTATTGAGGACGGCATCATCGAGGGTGGCTGGGGACAAAATATAGCTAGCTACCTGGGAACTTCTTCCGCACGCGTGTTGAACTATGGCGTCAAGAAGGCTTTCTACGACCGCGTCAACATCGCGGGTCTTATGCGAGAAAGTCATCTGGATCCCGAGCTTATTGCCGCAGACGTTAAGCAGGTGCTGGGCCTGTAGGTGGTGCGTCGCAGCTCCGGCGCCATTGTCCGCATTTCTCGCCATCACATCAAAACTGCAACAAAAAAGAGGGGCCGCACCTGCGGTCCCTCTTCTGTTTCAAGCAAATGTGCCGTTGCACCGCGTTGTCGCGTCGCAACCTGCAGCTGGAAGCTTAAGCCTTAAGAGCGCGGCCCATAGCGTCAGCCTGAACGATAGCTGCATAGAGCTCGTCAGGAGTGACGTCGCCAGCAAGGTTGTGGATGGTCTCGCCAGGAACGCAAGCAGCCTCAGCGATCTTCTTGATCTGCTCGTCAGTGGTGATGCCAACCTCCTCGAGGGTAGTTGGAAGACCAACCTCAAGGCAGAAGTCCTGGACCTCGTCGAACTCCTCCTGAGGAACGCCCTCAAGAACAAGCTGGACCAGGGTACCAAAAGCAACGCAGTTGCCGTGAGGTGCGCTGTGGCCACCAAGAGAGGTGAGGCCGTTGTAGAAGGAGTGAGCTGCTGCGCAGTTGACGTTGTCAGCGCCGACACCACTCATGTAGACAGTTGCCTCGCAGATAGCCTCAAGAGCTGGGGTTACAACGTTGTTCTCGCAAGCCTTAATTGCCTGTGAACCGTAATCGCGAAGGGTGAGGTAGCACTCCTTAGCAATTGCCATACCAACGCGGGTAATGCCGGTTCCCTCGAGGGAAGGAGACTCGGTGCGGATGGATGCGCGGCCCTCAAAGTAGGTGCCCAGTGCGTCGCCCATGCCTGCTACCAGGAAGGAAACAGGTGCGTTAGCGATGATCTGGGTGTCGACCATAACTGCATCTGGGTTCTGTGGGTAGAAGAGGTACTTGTCAAAGGAACCGTCATCGTTGTAAATAACGGAGAGGCCGGTGCATGGAGCGTCGGTAGCTGCAACGGTAGGAAGAATAACGATGCGCTTACCAGCGTAATATGCGGTTGCCTTTGCGGTGTCAACAGCGCTGCCGCCGCCGATAGCGACGACTACGTCGATGTTGTCCTCCTCGACGATAGCCTTCATGCGGTTAATCTCGCCGTTGGAAGAGATGCCACCGAAGACCTCATAGCGACGGTAATAGTCACCCTTGCCCTCGAAGCTCTGCTCGATCATGTCGTGGGTTGCTTTGTAGCCGCTGTTAGAGCAAACAAACAGGAAGCGCTTTCCCATGTAGCCCATCTCTTTTTCGAACTCGAGACAAGCATTTTTGCCCTGAACATACTTCAGTGGCTCACGCATTGCGCGTAGCATTTTCATAGGTTCCCCTCTCCGGATACGTTTTAGACCTATGTAAATTATGGTAACACTGTCAAAAGAACATAACAGCAAAGAAAATATTTAGATTCGGACAAAGTGAAAATCTAGATTCCAGCACGGAAAGAATTTAGATTCGGACAACTTCTGGAAAGTTTACGTGAACATACATTCACTAGCCAGCAAATGATATTCTTGTAGTGTCAAATTTTCGCACTGTGGTCTTTGGAGGACACATGCTTAGTTCTGTCGAAATCAAACCCGATGTCTACTTTGTAGGCGCCCTTGACTGGAACGCTCGCGAGTTCCACGGCTACACCACTGAGCAGGGCATCACCTACAATGCATACCTTATCCTGGACGAGAAGGTCACGCTCATTGACACCGTCAAGCGCCCATTCTCCGAGGAGCTGGTCGAGCGCATTAAGAGCATCATCGATCCAGCAAAGATTGATGTTCTGATCTGCAACCACATCGAGATGGACCACTCCGGCAGCGTTCCTCGCATTCTGGAGCTTGCGCCAAACGCCGAGGTCTACGCAAGCGCGCCTCAGGGCGTCAAGGAGCTTAAGGCTTTTTATGGCGAGAATATCAACGTCAACGGCGTAAAGACGGGCGATACGCTCAACATTGGTAAGCGCACCCTGACCTTTGTGCAGACCCCAATGGTCCACTGGCCAGACAACATGGTCACGTATTCCGACTACGATAAGATTCTCTTCTCCAACGATGCATTTGGTCAGCACTACGCTTCAACCACTCGCTTTGAAGACGAGTCCGACTACTGCGAGGTTATGAAGCAGGCTCGCAAGTACTACGCAAACATCGTTCTCCCTTACGGTCGTCAGGCTGACTCTGCTGTTACCGCAGTTAAGGGCATTGGTCTGGAGAACATCGATATTATCGCCCCAGCTCACGGCGTTGCATGGCGCTCCCACATTGCCGACATCATCTCCAAGTACGAGGAGTGGACTACCGGCAAGCTTGAGGAGAAAGCCCTGGTTGTGTACGACTCCATGTGGGGCTCAACCGACAAGATGGCTCACGCTCTTCTGGACGGTTTTCTGGCTGAAGGCATTCCTGCCCAGCTCATCGACCTCAAGGAGACTCATATCTCCAACGTCATGTATCACTTCTTGGATTCCAAGTATGTCTGTGTTGGTTCGCCTACGCTGAACTCTAAGTTCCTGCCTACCGTTTCTTCCTTCCTGACCTATATGAGCGGTCTTTCTCCAAAGAATGACCACCGTATTGGCTTTGCGTTTGGTTCTTACGGTTGGGCTCCACTTGGACCAAAGATGGTTCAGGCCGAGCTTGAGGCAGCAGAGTTCACCATGCCACTGCCTGTTCACGCTATCGGTTGGCTTCCTTCCGACGAGGACCTGGACGCCGTTCGTGCGCAGGTCAAGGACCTGATCGAGGCTGGCAAGCAGCTCTAATCTAGCGGTATATTGAGCAAGACCCCCACATTCAGCATGAATGTGGGGGTCTTTTGCTGTAGAGGGGGAGTTAAGCGGGTAAGAATGATGCAAATGACCCCGAAGTGACCCCGGAATGACCTCGAAGTGGTAAAAAATCCGTTTAGTTGGAAAATACAAGTTTCTGTATATAGCGTTTGCCCAGATAAAAGTTTTTAAGGCGGTAAAAAATCGTCTAAGTTGGAGATAAATTGGCTAATTTTAAGTTTTCATTTCCAACTAAACGGGTTTTTTACCTTTTTCGGCACATAATTTTAGGCGTGAAAGTTACGTATTCATGGCAATGAATTAATCGAGCAAGTTATTCAAAATTCTGCATCAAATATTGAGAACTGCTTGTTAGTCAGAATTAACGCAGAAAAATAGAGAAGCATGACATTAAAATTGCGGTTTGAACCGCAGAAAAGCGATTCGCGTCGCGGGAAAAGCGTGCTGCTCGTATAGTTGGCGTCATCACGCTGCGTTTCCGTCATCCGCGCCGTGTAACTCGTGCTTAGTTGACGCCATCATCTCGCGGAGACGTCCGCGCCATCGCGTCTCGCGCCTGACGTTTCATGGCGAGACTGTGTCAAATTCCTGCAGACCACAAGGTAGAGCGCGTTAGAGTACAATGGTCTGTACAAAAAAGTAACTTCGAAGAGGTAGGTGCCCATACATTCGATGGACATTGCGTTAAGTATTGGAATAACTCTGCTGCTTACCCTGGTAAACGGCTTCTTTTCTGCGGCTGAGATGGCTATTGTCAGCTCTCGTCGCGCGGCACTTGAGGCGGACGTAGACGAGGGCGATCCAAGAGCCTTGGCTGTCATTGACATTGCCACTGATCGAGGATATTTTCTTGCAACAATCCAGGTTGCAATTACCCTGGTAGGTTTTGCTTCCTCGGCATTTGCTGCGACAAGCCTTTCCGAGCCATTCGGCGCTTGGCTGGTCAGTATCGGAGTCCACGCTGACCTGGCGCTTCCTTTGGCCGTCGTGGCTATTACGCTGATTGTTTCGTTCTTTTCCGTGGTCATCGGCGAACTGGTTCCAAAGAGCATTGGCCTAGCAAACTCCGAGGCAGTGGCCAAAGCAGTCGTCGGCCCTATGAAGGCGTTCATGCAGATTGTGCGTCCGCTCGTGTTCATCACGTCTGCCTCGGCAGATGCGGTTACCACGCTGATAGGCATTGACACCACCAACGATCATCAAGAGGTCACCGAGGAAGAACTTCGCTACATCGTCAAGGATTCCGAGGACCTCTCTGAAGAAGAAAAATCCATGATCCACGAGGTCATCGAGATGGGCGACACCGTTGTCCGCGAGGTAATGGTCCCGCGCGTTGACATGACCGCCATGGAAGACACCGCAACTATCGCCGAGGTCCTGCGCGTCATGCGCCAAACAGGTTTCTCCCGCATCCCTATCTACCACGAGAATATCGATCGCATCGTGGGCATCGCTCACATCAAAGATTTGCTGGAGCCGGCGCTTGACCAGCACGATAGTGACGAGAAGATCGCGCGCTTCGTACGTTCTGCTGACTACGTGCCCGATACCAAAGACATCATTCCGCTGCTTACTGAGATGCAGACAAGCCGCGACCAGATGGTCATCGTTGTTGACGAGTACGGTGGAACCGCTGGTGTCATCACCGTTGAGGACATCGTCGAGGAGATTGTTGGCGAGATTGAGGATGAGTTTGATCCGGACAACAAGTACCTGACGCAGCTCTCTGATAGAGAGTGGCTGGTAGATGGTCGTTTCTCGCTCAATGATGCAGCTGAACTTGGATGGCCGGTTGGGGAATCTGAGGAGTACGAGACTATCGCGGGCTTTGTGCTGGATTTGGCAAATCATCTGCCTCGTCCAGGTGAGGTTTTTGAGAAGGATGGCTATGTGTTTCGCGTGCAGTCGATGCGTCGTCGCCGACTATCTTTGTTGCGTGTAATTGCACCAGAACCACAGGTAGACGGTGAATCTGAGCCAGCCAGCGAAAACTCTGACACATCAGAAAATGAATAACTAAAAGAATGATTACAATAGAGTGAACCAATAGAAAGAGGTTGAAATGGCGCAGTTGATTTCTATCAAAAAAGTTGTGGTAGGACCTAAAAACTTGACCGCTACCGTTGAGTTTTCGGCTAAAGCGCCACGTTTGACCTCGGAAAATGCTGAGGCAACTGAGCGCGTGCTTGAGCTTTTGCCAGGTCTTTCCGATCACCTGTGCTTGGGCGATGCCGACGCTCGCTTTGGCCTTGTTGCCAAGGATACCGAGGTAGCGCACCTGCTTGAGCACGTAACCGTCGAGCTCCTGGCCCTGACCAACCTTGCGGGAGACGTTGCTTCCGGTAAGACTTCCCTGGTAGATTCCCGCCGCGGCCTCTACGAGATCATCCTCGCATGTCCAGACGACGTGCTGGTTGCAGCCTCGCTTTCCAGCGCTGTATGGCTCCTCAACTGGGCATATGGCAACCAGGAGGACGCCGACCCAGACATCAATGCAATCGTCTCTGGCCTCGTTGCGCTCATCCAGAGCCTTGACGGCGAGAAGACCGATGAGCTTGCAGACTCCTCGGAACCTGAGGCGGACGCTGCGCCCCAGGTAGAGAGCGTAGACGCAGAGGATTACGCTGCCGACAACTCCTCCGAGGACGTCGCTGATGCCGCAGCCGCTGATGCAGTTGAGGCTGAGGTTGCAGACGCTGAGGAGAACAACGCCGAGGTTGCAGGCATCGACGCAGCCGACGAGGACGCCGCCGAGCCCGCAGCCGACGCCGCCGAGCCCGCTGCCGATACCGATCCCGCAGCAGACGCCGAGCCCGCAGCCGACGAGCTCGCCGAGGCAACAGCTGCCGAGGACGCCACCGACGACTCCGAGGTCACTGACGTCCCAGACGACTGGAACATGATTAACGTTCCTCGTCCAAAGCCCGTTCGATAAACGCCCGTATTGCGGTATGATTACGTACAGCGTTTTGCTGTTTAACAGGAGGTACTTATGAGCAAGAAGTCTGCTGGTTTCTTTCTAGGCGCTATTTTTGGTGCTGCTGCTGGCGCTGTAGCTGGTCTTTTCCTGGCTCCACGTTCCGGCGAGGAGACTCGCGCTTTGGCTGCAGATGCTGTCAATGACGCATGGGATTCCGCACTTGATTCTTATGAGCGCACATCTAAGGTTGTGAGCACTAAGATTGACGAGGTCAAGCCTACTGTTGACGCAAAGACCGACGAGCTCCGCGCTAAGGTTGACCTTGCTCGCGAGCGCATGGATCAGCTCCGTGAGTCACTTTCTGATGCTGTGACCTCTGCTTCTAACACCGTCGCAGATGCTGCTGATGTTGTTGCAGACTCCTTTGTTGTTCCAGAGCCAACCGCCACAACCGCTGAGGCTCAGGCTGTTCGCATCGAGAACGTTGAGTCCCACGAGCAGGAGAACGCTGGCGAGGGCTACCAGGAGGCATAAGCCTCACTTACAAGCAATGTGACGGGACGCCTTATGACGTCCCGTTTTTTATAGAGAGGTTTCACGTGAAAACAACCGAGCTCCTAGGCGCAAAGGTCCTTCTCCCCAAAAAGCCTGCTACAAAGGGCAAGCACGCGGGAGAAGAGCGGTTTTCCAAGTTAGGAAAAATTCACAACGTGGTTTTTGCACCCTTCAAACAGGGTCAGTCCTCGCAGGTAGTGGGCGTGATGGTTCAGAAGCCCGATATTGCTGGCATGATTAAGCAGGATGACGCGTTTGTCACTCTGGAGTCTCTGGAGACCATTGAGCAGGGGCTTTGCGTAAAAGATCCCGAGAATAACGTTGATAAAGCAGCTATCAAGCGCTTGAACTTGGACTTTGATGCCTGCATTCTATGGCACGGTATGGAGGCCCGCACTAAGAGTGGAAAAAGTCTAGGCTACGTGAGCGGTGCTGAGTTTGACCAGGTTACTGGTGCGGTCTCGGCATTTCTTGTGGGTGGCGGTGCCGGATCTGAGGCGCTGGTAGGTTCGTTTGCCATCAAGCCAGAGTGGCTGTTGGGTTACTCTAACGGTGCAATGGTCCTTTCCGATGAAGCGGCAGATGCCCAGCTCACCGGTGGTCTAGCTGCAAAGGCGGGCGAGGGTTACGCGGCAGCCGCCGCAAAGGCTTCTGAGGCTACAGCTAAAGCCGGAAAGGCTGTTGCAGAGGCCACCGAGAAGGGCGCTTTTGCCCTGGGTAAGACGCTGGCCAAGGCAAAGCGTGCTATCGAAGATGCTACCGAGCCTGACGCAGAAGACGATTCCGAGCGCCCAGCTCCCGTTGCTGCGGAGGACGTTCGCCTCGAGAAGCCATCTGCAGAGGAGCAAGGTGGGGCAGACAAGTCCGCCACTGACAAGAGCGCAGCTAGTAAGCCTGCTGCTAAGTCTGCAAGTAAGTCGTCCACGCAGGCTACTGCGAACAAGGCAGCTAAGGGTTTTGGTATGCAGCTTGGCCGCATGGGCAAGATGTTCTCTGACTTCAAAGATGAGTTTGATAAGGCAAGCAAGTAATAAGCCGCAGATAAGCGCAAAGAACAAAGGGCGAGAAGATCGATCTTCTCGCCCTATTTTTGTGTTGTAGTTGTGTGACGCTTGCTACAAACCCATGGCCTGCAGAATGAACATCACAATGGTCAGGATGATGACGGTGACGATGGTAAACCAGGTCAGCGCGTTCCAGATGCGGCCGTTGGCGTACTTGCCCATGATGTGTTTGTCGGCTGCGATGATAACCATAAAGACAAGCAGAATTGGCAGCAGAATACCGTTGATGACCTGGGCGGCCATCATGATGCCAAAGAGACTCATGCCTGGGATCAGAACAACCAGCGCAGAAATGACCAGGACGGTTGTAATAATGCCGTGGTAGACAGGGGCCTCCTGCCAGCTACGGTCGGCTCCGCGCTCCCAACCAAATGCCTCGCAGATAGCGCTTGCGGTAATGCCTGGTAGAACGCATGCTGCAAGGAAGGATGCGCCAACCATACCCAGCGCGAAGAGGGTACTTGCATACTGACCTGCAAGTGGTTCAAGAGCGCGAGCAGCGTCGGCAGCGGAATCAACAGAGATTCCACGAGGGAAGAGGACAGCGCCGGTAGTCAGCATAATGAACCAGGTGATAACCTCGGCCAGGATTGCTCCGGCAACATTGTCTGCACGCTGTGCGGGAATGTCGCTGGTATCAAGGTTTTTCTCGACAACATTTGATGCAACCAAGAAGATCATGTACGGACTGATGGTAGTACCAATGTTTGCAACCAACAGAGAAATGTATGACGGTTCAGCGGAAGGCTGCGGAATGATGGTGACGCGTAGAGCCTCGCCCCAGTCTGGTTGAGCAAGCACGCCAGCCACCACGTATGTGACAAAAATGCAGCTAATTGCCAGCAAAATCTTCTCGATGCGGCGGTACGATCCACCAACGGTTAGGAGCCAGACCATCAGAGCGCTGATAGGCACCGAGACGTACGTTGGGATGCCAAAGAGCTCCATACTGGACGCAATACCTGCGAATTCGGAGAAGGTAACAGCAATATTGGAGAGCAGCAGTGCGCCCATTGCCAGTGTGGAAAGGCGAATACCAAAGCGCTCGCGCACCAGCGATGCAATACCTTTACCGGTGACACAGCCCATTCGAGCTGCGGTTTCTTGAACCACAATCAGCAGGAAGCACATGAGTGGCACGGTCCACAGCTGCGAGTAGCCAAAGGTAGCGCCCGCGCTCGAGTAGGTTGCAATGCCACCGGCGTCGTTGCCAGCAAATGCGGCGAGAAGACCGGGACCCATTGCCATCAAGATGTACTTGAGGCTGTTTTTGTTGACCGGAGCCTTCTCTTTAGATGCGCGTTTGCCCTGCTCGACAACGATTCCGTCGCCCGCAGAAAGCTGGCCGACGGCGTCCTGGCCATCAGCGTCCTGCTCTACAACCACGCCCTGCTCTGCAACCGCGTCCTTTACGTGTGCGTTTTCCTGCGCCATTTACATCACGCTCACAAGCGAGAGAGCGTAAGAGAGGACGAAGAATGTCACCACCGAAAGGCTCATAGAAATCAGGGTAAGCGTGAGACCTGAGGTTTCCTGGTTTTTCTCGTCACGATGGCGAAGAACAGCCAAGAAAATTGGGGTCAGCAGGAAGGAAATAAGGGTAGAGCCAGCTGCTGCGCCAAAGATCTGAATAATGGTCTGGTCAAAGAGCGCGGCGTAGAATGCGCCTGCATTTGGGTCGTAGGGGTGGAATAGAGCTTCTAGCAGGGCGTGAGCTGCGGCACCAAGGATGCAAATGAGTCCGCTGACCAGAAGACCCAGTAGAAGCGAGCGGAAGGCAAAGCCTAAGATAGAAGGAGACTTCTCGCTGCCAGGATCGTCTGTGAGGAAGAAGTTTGTCACGTAGTTGACGGTATTCTCGCTTAAGTTCAGCGAGATTGGCATGGTAATAGTGCAAAGAGCTGCGAAAATACCCATGGTTGGATTAGATGTTGCAGCTGTTCCCACAAAGGCAGCAATCACAACGGAGGCAACCCAGAACAAAAGCCAGAGGTTGCGGTGGAGGAACCAAATAATGTTGCGGCCGCGGTCGCCAGAATCGGAATCGCTCCTGCCGCCACCAACGATCTGCAGGTCCTCGGCGTGCTCCTCTTCAAGAACGTCAAGAGCGTCGTCGACGGTGACAATACCCAGCAGGCGGTTGTCGTCAGAAACAACAGGCATGGCCAGCAGGTTGTACTTTGCAATGTTGCGAGCAACGTCCTCCTGGTCGTCCTCCGGCGAGGCTGTGACCAGGTTCTTATTGGCAATCTCCTCCAGACGAGTTTCTGGCTCGGAGACAATCAGGCGGTTCAAGGTAACAATTCCGGACAGGCGGCCATCCTCGTCAGTAAGGTAAAGGTAGCGGACGGTCTCAAAGTCCTCGTCCAGGTTACGCAGGCGATCAATGGCGTACGCAACGGTCTGGTCCTCAGGAATAGAAAGCGCCTCAGACGTCATAATACGGCCGGCGGTGTACTCACGGTATCCCAGTAGCTGCCTAATAGCGCGCTGCTCCTTAACGCCCATCAAGCGCAGGAGTTTCTCGGCACGGTCATAGCTCAGCTCGGAGACAAGCTCGGCTGCGTCGTCTGGGTCCATCTCGGACAAGATGCGAGATGCTTCTTTTTCGTTCAGGCCACCGATGAGCTCAACCGCCATAGCGTCGTCGTTGAACTCTGCCATTGCGCCGGCTCGCTGCTCGTCATCAAGCTGGGCAAACACCTGGCTACGCAGGCGAGAGTCCAGGCGCTCGATGATGTCAGCGACGTCAGCAGGGTGCAGCTCGTCCAGCGTCTTGTGGGAGACGGAGAGCTTAACGTTGGAGAGGTCACGCTCGACCAGGTCCATGTAACTCCATGCAATGATGCGCTCTTGCATGGGGTGACCCATAGCGCGCGCAATGCGGGTAACCAGGTGCTCTAGCTGGGGAGAAAGGCTGCGCAGCAGACCGCGTGCGCCAACCTCTGCGCCTAGAAGGCGAAGCTGCGTTGAGCTGGTATCGGAAAGTTTGAGGTCGTTTACGCGGACAACGCGAATGCCGCGCGTATCAACAATCTGCTTATTCAGAATATCTCGGGCGAGAAGAACCTCGTTAGGCTGCAGGTACGAGAAGCGAATCTCAGTTGAAGGTACCTTGAGCCTGATGACGTCCTCATCGTAGGTATCAACATACTTGCGCCAAGAAATCATCATTGGCGTGCGGCCAGGGCCCATAAAAGCAAGGGAAGTGATGCGAGGAAAAACTTCTCCGGTGGCAATTCCAAGGTCAGAGACAGAACCGATCTTCTCGCCTTCTGAATCTAGAACCGGATTACCCATTAACTGGGAAAGATAAATCATGTGTGCTCCTTACATGCGTCCGAAGACTAAAGCGTGGCTTTGGCGAGAAACTCCGCGTAATTGCCACGGGGACTGCATTGCGATTTCACCCCTCACGGTGCAAATCGGCACACCGCAAGAGGTCAGCGACTGTGAGGTCGAGGTTTCATGCTGACCTTTCTCTTCATCCAATAGAACGTGAATTGTGCTTGCGAGGACAATTCACAGATGTAACTATTTTAACGATTTTCTCGCGAGGCTGTAAAGACTCTTCACATAATCTAGCTGCTCGGATTTACCTGCAGTCGAGGTGCGACCGTCGTGCGGTCAACGCACGGCCAGCGCACGGCTAGCGTGCGGCCAGCGCATGACCAGCCCGATCCGCAAAGCTTCACGGCGCACAAAAAAGCCCGGTACCTGCGGAACGCAGATACCGGGCTGTACTGGTACAAAGGATAAACGAAACAGCTCTTAGAACTGTACGTTTGGTGCCTGACGAGCGGACTCGTCGGTAACCTGGAAGCTTGTACGTGGGGAACGTCCACCAGCAAGAAGGTTGTTTGGGAAAACAGCGATGATGTTGTTGTAGTTCATGACAACATCGTTGTAGCTCAAGCGAGCGTAGCTGAGGCGGTTCTCGGTGTCAGTAAGCTCTGCCTGGAGCTCCAGGAAGTTCTGGTTTGCCTTGAGCTCTGGGTAGTTCTCAACAACAGCAAACAGGTTGGTCAGAGCATTGGAAAGAGTGCCGGAAGCCTGCATCTTCTCTTCAGGAGTGCGTGCATTTGCGACTGCAGCGCGAGCAGAAGTAACTGCCTCAAAAGTCTTAGACTCGTGAGCTGCGTAACCCTTAACGGTGTTGACCAGGTTAGGGATCAGATCGTTACGACGCTGAAGCTGCGTATCGATAGCTGCCCAAGCGTTATCGCACCTGTTGCTTGCGCGAATGATGCTGTTGTGAATGCTAATGGCCCAGAAAACCAGAAGGACAATAACTACAACTGCGGCAATAATCATGCTAAATCCTTTCAATCACTGACAATCCTGTGTCAGCCATCCATTTGGACAGGTTAATTATACCCAAAAGTAAAAATCTAAGGCGTTTTTAATTAAAGCTTTTAACTTGCTAACGAGTCTTTTGGTAAATGGAATGCTCGCCCACACACTGGCGAGAAGAACGTTGAGCTAGAAATGACGTGAGATGGAATGGAAGTTCTGGAAAAAACGCCGTAGCAAAACTAAAAATACATGAAAACAAAACGTGGAGTTGAAGGCCGCCAAAAATGGCGGAGAGGGAGGGATTCGAACCCTCGGAACGGGGACACCGCTCAACGGTTTTCAAGACCGCCGCATTCAACCACTCTGCCACCTCTCCAAAGCGGTAATATCCTACCTCATAATTCAGTTTTTTGCGAGTAGGGGATTTGGTAAGTTCGGTTTTGCTTCATAATTGAGCGAAGACAAATAAGCGTCAGGTTCGGGACAGAATCGCGTCAGGTTTGGGACAGATTCGCGTCAAAACTGCGGCAGATTTGCGACAGAACCGAGACAGAACTGCGACAGATTAGCAGCAGCAATCGGACAAGTGAGGAGCAGCTATGAGTGACGAAGCACAAGAGCCTTTGACCCCACAAGCTGCTCTTGATCAGAAGAATATGAAACTCGCTCTTGAGCAGGCAGAGCTTGCAGCACAGATAGGAGAAGTGCCTATCGGAGCAGTTGTAGTGTGCGAGGGAGAGGTTATTGCCGTTGCACATAATCGTCGTGAGATTGATAACGATCCTTCTGCGCACGCTGAGTTTCTCGCCATGCAAGAGGCCTCAAAAAAGCTTGGCCGCTGGAGGCTTTCGGGTTGTACGGTCTACGTAACGCTGGAACCATGCTTGATGTGTGCAGGATTGATGGTCAATGCTCGTATTGATCGCTGCGTGTTTGGCGCGTTTGACCCAAAGGGGGGTGCAACGGGTACGTTGTTTGACGTGAGTAGTGACCCAAGACTTAATCACGAGTTTGCTGTCTCAGGCGGAGTATTAGCAGACGAGGCATCTGCACAGCTCAAAGCGTTCTTTAAAGAGCGTCGCAAAACCAAAAGTTTGGAAAATTGAGAAGTTTAGAGGAATTATTTAAAAGAAATCTTGATTCCGCTAGCAGCTATCAGCAAAGCCCCAAGACCAATAAAAGCCACTACAAGAATGAGCTTTATAGCCATTGAGATGCTGAATACAAGAGATAAAGACGCGCTTACTAACAGGAATAATGCAAATACAGAGATTGCGATTAAGATTAATTTGTCATTATCGTCAGCTGCCTGGGACTGAGATGCGTGTCCTTGGATATTTTGAATAGCTACATTTTTATCAAAGACGATAGAGAGCGTAATAAAAGAATTTATAAGCACGAGAACAGCATAGAGATACCAATAGTTGTAAGAGACAAGAAAATAGAGGAAACACCCAGATAATACAGTCCTGAAGGACGAGATTTTACCTGTTCTATAAAATGTATGAAGTCCGGTAAAGCCACCAATAAAAGCTAATAGCCCGTAGGTTAATCGGGGTTGGTATTTGCTTGAGGTTACTTGTTCAGATGAATCACTGACATCCGTCTCAGCCATAAGAGCCTCCAAAGTATGCCGTAAACACTCTTATAAATTCATAAAATATTTTATAAGAGTATTATATCACAATATGGAATAAATTTCATAAAGTGTTCTTTGGAGAATGGAATTGTAGTTTTAGATCACCTGGAAAATAAAGAAATCAAGGTAATGGCTCTCGGGAACACCCCAAAGAATTGGGTGGTCAGGAGCTTGCTGGCGCTCTTCAATTTGCTTGAGCTGTACGTTGGTGTGGTGAGCTGCCTCGGCAATTGCCTGAGCGAGAAGATCTCTGGTCATGAAGTGAGAGCAGGAACAGGTTGCCAGGTAGCCGCCTCGAGGTAGCAGCTTCATGGCTGCAGCGTTGATTTCCTTATAGCCGCGCATGGCGCTGCGAACCTTGTCGCGCGTCTTGGTAAATGCAGGCGGATCCAGAATGATGAGATCAAACGGACCTCCCTCTGCCTTGAGCTGACCTCGGTCACCAGCCAGTTCTGGCAGGTATTCAAGGACGTTTGCACAGGTAAAGTCCATGTTGTCTGCCAAGCCGTTGAGCTCCGCATTTTGGCGAGCAAGGTCAATGGCTGTTTGGCTGACGTCTACGCAGCGGACAAAATCTGCCCCTCCTGCTGCAGCGTTAAGGCCAAACGGACCAACGTGACAGAAGCAATCCATTACACGACGGCCTTGTGCAAGCTGGCGAACTGCTCGGCGGTTATATTTTTGATCTAAGAAAAAGCCGGTTTTCTGGCTGTTTTCAAGGTCAAGATTGAATTTAAGTCCGTTTTCAGTTGCAAGAACATGGGTTGAAGGCAGAGTAAGGGAGCTTTCTGCAAGTAAGCCATTCTCGTCAGGAGAAGCACCTGTCCACCAGCCCTTATATTGTGGAAGCCCTTCTTTAAGGCGCGAAGGAGAGTCATTTCTTTCGTAGATGCCATCAATGACCTGGCCATCTGTAGACAAAACCTCAAGCAGCAGCGGATAGATAACGTTGCGCAGACGCTCCATGCCTACGGTTCCTACCTGCGCAACAAGCACGTTCTCGTAGCGGTCTACGATCAAGCCAGGAAAACCATCGGCCTCCGAGAAGATAACGCGGCAGCAATTGGTATCGGGCTCAGTGTCTGGTAGAGCGCGGTTTCCCATAGTGGTTTTGCGGTGTTCCCACGCCCAGCTAATCTTGCGGCTCCAAAACGCTTCGTTGAGCCTATCGTTGGCGTTTCTTGTCACAATTCTGACGCGAATCTTGCTCATTTCTGACAGAAGGCCAGTTCCCTGGTAGGTTCCGTTCTCCTCAAAAACATCAACGATGCAACCATTTTGAGCATGTTCGCCGGTTTCTGGAGACGGTTCTACACGGATAACCTCGCCCTCAAAGACCCAAGGATGTCCGCCCGCAAGTGCGCGAGCTGCTTTCTTGGTGACAATAACCTGTGGATAAGGGCGGAGTTGCTTCATGATGTTCCTTCTCGCGAGAAGCGCTTACAAAAGGCTTGGTGCTTGTATGTGCTCAGTGTCGATGCTCAAAAAGTTACATAAAAAAATTGCAGAGAGCCATAAGAGGGAATATTGCCTGCTTGATAGCTGCAGAGCGTTTGTCGGGAGAAGTCACAAAGAGAAGAATTGCGGCAAATTCCATTGAACAAACAGCAAAGACAACAAGCGCTTTACCTAGTGGATTTCTGTTAGCCATCAAGAAGACGCCAACGAATACCTCAATAGCAAGAAAGAGATTATAAAATCCCTGGTTAAAAGCCATCTTCTCAGTGCTCTCTGCCTCTTCTTTTGTCATGTTAAAGGCCTTGAGCGCACCGTCAGAAGTCCAGGCAAATGACTCAAGATAAAATATGACCACGTGTAAAACTGCAGCTCCAAGAGCAAAAATTATACCAGCATTACTAAAAGGGCCCATGTTTTATTCCTTTACTGTATTAGTTACCTGCGTTTTGATTATAGATTACGTGTGTCGGCCATATCTGCCGCCAAATCCAAATCCTTTGCCCCTTGACCTTGAGCCCGAGAACATCGAGCGCGTGGTCTTGGTGGTAGAGCGGGAATCCTGGAGCATAATGCGTCCCTCATCATAAGAAAAGCCAGGTAGATCCCATGCAGGAATCAACGCCTTTGTGAAATATTCAATTTCTCTGAGCGGCGTAACTTCGTCTGGTCCCATGAACGTATAGGCCTGACCTGCGGCTCCCGCGCGGCCCGTTCGGCCAATACGGTGAACATAATCCTCGGGGTCAAGCGGCACATCAAAGTTAATAACGGCGTCAATGCCCTGGATATCAATGCCGCGACTCATAACGTCGGTTGCAACAAGAACCTGAATAGCGCCGCTGCGGAATCGATCAAGCGCTCTTGCGCGAGCCTTTTGCGGACGGTCCGCATGCATAACATTAACCTTGAGACCTGCGGCTTTGAGGTTTTTGTAAATGCTGTCAACGCGCGACTTTGTCCTGCAGAACACCAAAACGCGCTCTGGCGCAGGATCAAAGGAGTCGATAAGCGCCTTTAAGAGCTGCGGTTTTTGTCCCTGGGTAACTGAGCACAAATGTTGCTTGATTGTTGCCGCAGTTTGTCCCGTTCTTGCAATCTCAATGCGCTCTGGATCTTTGAGCAACGCATCTATGGTTGAGGTAATTGACGCGGGGAGCGTTGCCGAGAAAAGCAACGTTTGGTGCGCCTTGGGTAGCTGCTCCATAATGCGGCGAACGCTTGGCCAAAAGCCCATGTCAAGCATGCGGTCTGCCTCGTCAAGCACCAGCACCTGGATGTTTTCTAGGCTTGTGTGCTTCTTGTCGAGAAGATCAATCAAGCGGCCAGGTGTTGCCACCAGCACATCACAACCTTTTTGCAGTGCGGTTATCTGGTGCTTGTAACGAGCGCCGCCAGTGACAATGACAGCTTGCTGGCCAGTGGATGCACAAACGTTTTTAGCAACGTCGTCAATTTGGGCCGCAAGCTCTCGTGTTGGCGTGATGATGAGCGCGCGGGGATACGCGTTACGTTTGGTGTCACCACGCTTGGCGTTACGCTTGGCACTCGCGTTGCGTCCGGCGGCTGCGTTGGGCTCCTTGGCGTCGGGCTTCTCGGCCCCACCGGGTTTCTCGACAGCAATGCGCTGCAGCGTAGGTAACATAAACGCCGCAGTTTTACCTGTTCCCGTTTGCGCTGACGCAACAACGTCCTTGCCCGCAAGGACAGCGGGAATTGCCGCGGCCTGCACGGGAGTAGGTGCGTTGAACCCAAGCGTTGCTACGCCTGCCAGAATTTGCTCGTTTAGCCCGAGCTCGGCAAAAGTTATTTCCATACAAACAAGTATACTTATGTGCAACGATTAGCTAAAGGAAGTTACCATGCCTATTAATATTCCAGATGGTTTACCAGCTAAGAAGACACTGCAAGAAGAGCGTATTTTTGCGCTTGAGGAAGAAGTTGCAGAACACCAGGAGATTCGTCCACTTCGCCTGGCAATTTTGAATTTAATGCCCAAGAAAATTCAGACTGAAACGCAGATTCTCCGTCTGATTTCAAAGTCTCCTATTCAGGTTACGTGTGACTTTATGCGCATCTCTTCGCACGAATCTAAAAACACTGCCGCTGACCACCTGGTAACGTTTTATTCAACTTTTGATGACTTCAAAGATAAAAATTACGACGGTCTGATTGTTACCGGCGCTCCTATCGAGGACCTTAAATACGAGGACGTTGACTATTGGGATGAGTTTTGTCGCATTGTTGACTGGTCTCAGGAGCATGTCTTTTCTACCATGTACCTGTGTTGGGGCGCACTAGCTGGCCTGTATTATCTGCACGACATTCCTAAGAAAATGCTGGGTGCTAAGCTCTTTGGTATTTTCCCACAGCGTTTATGCGATGAGTATTGCTTCCTCACTAATGGATTTGACGAGGTACATTACATGCCGCATTCTCGTCATGCTGCGATTGAGACATCAGCTCTGGTAGATCACCCCGAGCTTGCAGTGCTCTCTGAGGGCTTTACCAGCGGTCCTGCACTTCTCGCCACAAGAGACTTTCATGAGATTTTTGTAACCGGTCATTTTGAATATGATCGCGACACGCTTGCAGAGGAATATTGGCGCGACTTCCATAAGGGTCTGCCTATTCGCCTGCCGGAGAACTACTTCCCGGATAACGATCCAGAAAAGCAGCCGCTGTTTACCTGGCGCGCGCACGCTAACTTGCTGTATCGCAACTGGATTAACTGGGTGTATCAGATGACGCCGTACAACACAGACGAGATACCTGCGGCTATTGCAGATCTTCGTCAGCGTGTTTCCGAGGCTGATCCCGATGCAAGGATGACCGGTAGGTTCTAAGCAGGCGTTTACACGGTGACCGAATTGCCAGCGCTTGTAACTGGTTGGACGCCATCAATACAATAAAATAATTGATTGATACACGCGTATGAAGCTACGTGTAGAAACACGTATAGAGAGGATACGTTGATGAAGGTTGTCATTGCTTCAGATATTCACGGCGCTGCCGACTATTGCGAGAAACTCATGCAGGTCATTGAGGAGGAGCAGCCAAAGTACGTCTTGCTTCTGGGAGACCTGCTTTATCATGGCCCTCGCAACGATCTTCCTGCAGATTATGCACCAAAGCGTGTTATTGAGATGCTGAATAGCATTTCCGATAAGGTTATTGCGGTCCGTGGAAACTGCGAAGCAGAGGTTGACCAGATGGTCCTGGACTTCCCATGCATGGCTGACTACAACATCTTGTTTGACAAAGATCCCAAGACAGGCAAGCAGTTCACCATTTTCTTTACGCACGGCCACGTTTTTGGCCCTGGTATTCATAACAGCGTTGATAAATGGCCTCAGACGCCAAGTATGGACGCGTTTGTGTACGGTCACACGCACAGAAAAGTTAACATGCAAAGCGCTGACCACCCAGAGGTCACCGTGTTCAACCCAGGCTCCGTGGGTATTCCAAAAGACGGCACCCATAGCTGCGGAATCTACGAGGACGGCGAGTTCAGGCACGTCATCCTCGGCGAGTAAGTCTGTGATATCCACACGCAAACAACAAGGCGAGAAGATCGATTGGTCTTCTCGCCATATTTGTAACGTTATACCAGGGGTTAGTGCATAGAAATGGTCATGAATTCATAGCCATGCGCATGTCGCGAGATGGAATATTCAAACGCACGACCATCGTCGATATAACCGATTTGCTCAACCTCTAAGAGGGGATCGCCTGTACTAATTTCTAGCCTTGAAGCCTCTACCTCTGTAGGCATAACTGCCCTGATAACACGGTGCGCGTTGGCAATTTTGAGCCCAATTTCGCTCTCAATATAGTTGTAAATTGAGTGCTCCAGATGGGCCATTTTAAGATTGGGGACCAGGCTAATGGGCATGTAGGTATACTCGATGACCTGCGATATTCCTTCAACAAGCCTGACACGCACAATTCTATAGACAAAATCTTCGGTAGTAATATCAAGAGCTTTAGCAATGTATTCAGAAGGACGCTCAACTTCAAAGGTGTAGACCTTTGATTTGACGCGCTCACCTCGGGCGGCGTGTTCAGCCATGAAGCCTTCCATTTGACCGGAGACCTCTTTACTTGGCTTAATCTGCGTTCCTTCTTCCAGCTTTTTGACAAAAGTGCCAGAGCCTTTGCGCCTGAAAATAAGCCCTTGCTGTTCAAGAACTTCTAATGCCTTATTAATGGTAATTTTGCTCACTTCATATTGCTCACAAAGCTGAGCAACGGAAGGCAGACGAGAATAAGCAGGATACGTGCCTATAGCAATATCAGTTTTAAGATCCTGAACAATCAGTTCGTACTTATTCATGACACCTCCTCAGGTAGCAAAATTTTACTTTGCATTCTATCTGATTTGCATTAGTATACTACATAGAAAATCTAACATATCTGTTTTATAAAGTTGACATGTTAGGTTTAATACGTTTGAGAAAGGATAGGCATGTCGTATCAGTTGCCTGAGAATTTCTTCTTTGGTGGGTCAATGTCTGGTCCACAGACTGAGGGTAAATGGCAAGACGGCGGAAAGCTGCCAAACCTTTGGGATACCTGGTCCAACCTGGACATCCACGCATTCCACAATCGCGTTGGCTCCTATGCCGGAAATGACTTTACAGAAAGAATGGAAGAAGATCTTCAGCTTCTCAAGTCTCTTGGCTTAGATTCCATCCGCACTTCTATTCAGTGGAGTCGTTTGCTGGACATTAACGGCAACCTTAATCCAGAGGGCGAGAAGTACTATCACCACCTTTTTGCTGTTGCTAAGAAGGTTGGTATTGAGATTTTTGTAAACCTTTACCATTTTGACATGCCTGAATACCTCTTCAACCGCGGTGGCTGGGAGTCCCGTGAGGTTGTTGAGGCGTATGCACATTACGCACGTATTGCTTTTGAAACGTTTGGAAAAGAAATCCGCTATTGGTTCACTTTTAACGAGCCAATTGTTGAGCCAGAGGTTCGCTACACATTGGGCGATTGGTACCCCTTTGTAAAGAATTACTCTCGCGCTCGTGCCGTTCAGTACAATATTTCACTTGCTCACGCGCTTGGTGTTCGCGAGTATCGCCGTGCAAAAGCAGCAGGTTTTATGCTTGAGGACTCTCGCATTGGCCTCATTAACTGCTTTGCACCACCATATACCAAAGAGAATCCATCTGAGGCAGACCTTGAGGCGCTGCGTATGACTGACGGCGTTAACATTCGCTGGTGGCTTGACCTGGTAACTAAGGGAGAGCTTCCACAGGATGTCATTGATACGCTGCAGGACCGTGGTGTTGACCTGCCTATTCGCCCTGAGGACAAGCTCATTCTTGCTGATGGCGTAGTGGATTGGTTGGGTTGCAATTATTACCACCCAGAGCGTATTCAGGCTCCAGCAAAAGATACTGATGAGAACGGCATTCCAAACTTTGCCGACCCCTATATTTGGCCAGAAGCAGAGATGAATGTTTCTCGTGGTTGGGAGATTTACCCACAGGGTCTTTACGACTTTGCCATGAAAGTTCGTGATGAGTATCCAGAGCTTGAGTGGTTTGTTTCCGAGAATGGCATGGGCGTAGAGCGAGAAGATCTTAAGAAAGACGAAAACGGTGTAATTCAGGACGACTACCGTGTTGATTTTGTCCGTCGTCATCTTGAGTGGATTGCTCGTGCAATTCAGGACGGCGCAAAATGCCGTGGTTATCACTACTGGGCCATCATCGACAACTGGTCTTGGGCAAATGCTTTCAAGAACCGTTACGGCTTTGTTGAGGTTGACCTGGAAGATAACTACAACCGCCGTCTTAAGAAATCAGCTGAGTGGCTTAAGCAGGTTGCCACTACACATATAGTTGACTAGAAACTCGTGAAAGGAGTTTGCTCATGGCAAAAGATAATGGCCAAGCATCGTTTCTAGATAAATTTGCAGAAGTTTCTGCAAAAGTAGGTAATCAAGTTCACTTGAGGAGCCTGCGCGATGCATTTGCAACTGTCAGCCCAATTTATATTTTGGCTGGTATTGCAGTACTGATCAACAACGTTCTGTTCCCACTCATCTTTGCAAACGATCCAGTTACCCTGGCTAATTTCAAGGTTTGGGGTGCAGCTGTTGCTCAGGGCACTCTGAGTTTCTCGGCAGTTATTCTTGCAGGCATTATTGGTTATTGCCTTGCTCGTAACAAGCGTTTTGAGAACGCAATTTCTTGTGTAGTTATTGGCATTGCTGCTCTTATCATCATGATGCCTCAGAGCATTGTTGCTACTGCAGGCGCTGTTCTTCACGCAGCTAACGCCGCAGACGCAGCCGCTGCAGCAGTCGCACTTCCTGTAGCTGATGTTGCTAAGCTTCTGCCAACTGGCTATGCAGTTACCGGCGTTGATGTAACTGGTGCTTTCTCCACTTCCTTCACCGGTACTAACGGACTCTTTGGCGCAATCATCATTGGCCTGCTTTCTACCACCATCTTCATTAAGCTCTCCAGCGTTAAACAGCTGAAGGTCAGCCTTGGTGAGGGCGTTCCACCAGCGGTTGCAGATTCTTTTAACACCATGATTCCTATGATGTTGACCCTGACCGTCTTTGGTATTGCTTCTGCTCTTCTTGCAGTTTGTGCTGGTACTGACCTTATGACCATCATTGCAACAAGCATTTCCGCCCCACTGAAGGGCCTCATGAATGCTGGTCCATTTGCAGTCATCATCATCTACACCTTTGCTAACCTGCTGTTCTGCCTTGGTATTCACCAGTCCACCATCTCTGGTGTTCTGATTGAGCCAATCCTGACCATGCTTATTGTTGACAACATGGCAACCTTTGCAGCCGGTCAGCCAATCCCTCAGGACCACTACATGAACATGCAGATCATCAACACCTTTGCTCTGATCGGCGGTTCTGGTTGTACTCTGATGCTGCTTCTTGACACCTTTGTCTTCTCCAAGAACAAGGCTTCTAAAGACGTTGCAGCACTTTCTCTTCTCCCAGGTATCTTCAACATCAACGAGCCAGTTATTTACGGTTACCCAATCGTCTTTAACCTTCCTCTGATGATTCCATTTGTTCTTGTTCCAGATTTGTTCATCGGTCTGACCTACCTGCTTACCAACCTTGGTTGGATTAGCCCTTGCGTTGCAATGGTTCCTTGGACCACCCCAGTCTTCCTGAGTGGTTGGCTGGCAACCGGTGGCGACATTCGTGCCGTCATCTGGCAGGTCGTCGAGGTTCTTCTCGCCATGGCAATTTACCTGCCATTCATGAAGATCTCCGAGCGCGCACAGGCCAAGCAGGCTGAGGCTCTTGCAGAGAACGCTCAGGATGCGGAGTAGTTTGTAAGCTTATAATCTGAGTATCACTTGAAGCCGGCCATCGAATTCGGTGGCTGGCTCATCAAAAGGAGATCACATGAAAATCTTACTTGCTTGCAACGCCGGAATGTCCACCAGTCTGCTTGTTCAGAAGCTTCAGAAAGAGGCTGCTTCTCGCGGTTTGGATGCAGAGATTATTGCTAATCCTCTTAATAAGGCACTTGAGCTTATCGATGGCGCAGACGTTTTTTTGCTTGGACCTCAGATTGCGTATGCAAAGGCAGACGTTGAGGCTGCAGCAGGATCTACTCCTGTAGCTGTTATTCCTATGGTTGATTACGGCAGGATGAACGCTGCAAAAATCCTTGACGACGCACTGGAGCTTATTAAATAAGCGGTAAAAGATTTTCTGAGCTCCCAGGTGCTCAAGAAAAGAGTATGGGGTAAAAATGGATTTAGATGACGGCATGACTGCTACGCAAGAAGCAGCCTTTGAGATTATTGCTACCGTTGGAACGGCAAAGTCAATGTATATTGGCGCTATCCAGAAGGCAAAAACGGGTGATATTGAAGGCGCGCGTGCAGATATTATTGCTGGTACAGAAATCTTCAATGAGGGTCATAGCACGCACTTGAACATGCTGCAGCAGTCCGCAATTGATAACAGCAACGTTGAGTTCTCGCTCATCTTGCTGCACGCTGAGGACCAGCTTATGCAGGCCGAGTCTTTCCGCATTATTGCTGAGGACTTCATTGACGTGTACGAGAAGCTTCTTAACAAGTAACTGGCGAGAAAAACATGTGTGCAGAAACGCTTCTTGGCGGTATTGAGTTTGGCGGAACAAAGATTGTTCTTGCCACGGGTACACCAGACGGAAAAATTTACGAGCGTGAGGTCTTTCCCACGGCGACGCCAGAGTCTGTTTTGCCAAAAATTGTGGACTGGTTTAAAGTTCGCTCTATTCAGGCTCTAGGTGTTGGAGCATTTGGCCCCACGGGAGTCAATTCTGGTCTGCCTAGCTACGGAAAGATTCTCTCGACTCCTAAGCAAGGTTGGCGCAACTTCAATCTGTTGCAGGCGTTGAAGGATGGACTGAACGTCCCTGTTGGATACGATACCGACGTTAATGCAGCTTGTTTAGGAGAAGCAGTTTTTGGTGCAGCTCGCGGTCTTGATAACGTTGTCTACCTGACAGTAGGAACCGGAATTGGCGCCGGCGTGCTGCTTGAAGGAAAACTCCAGCACGGCATGCTCCATCCCGAGGCTGGTCATATCCTTGTTGAACGTGAGGCAAACGATTTTTGGCAGCAAACTAAGTGTCCCTATCATCAGAACTGTCTTGAGGGGCTGGCATCAGGTCCTGCTATTCAAGAGCGCTGGGGACTTCCAGCTGTTGAGCTTACCGAGAAAGACGAGGTATGGGAGCTTGAGGCTGCCTACCTTGCAAAAGCCCTCTCCACATATGTAATGTGCTACTCACCTCAGCGCATTATTTTGGGCGGAGGCGTCATGGAGCAGAAGCAACTGTTCCCGCTTATCCAGCAGAAACTTGTTGCGTACCTCAACGACTACATCAACACTCCCGAGATAGAGGATATCCAGAATTACGTTGTCCCTGGCGGCTGCGAGGGAAACCAGGGCATTCTAGGTGCTTTGGTGCTTGGACAGCGCGCACTTGGCGCGTAGGAGTTTGGCAAGAAGAACGACTACCGTGTGGAACAGCGTTCGCTTTGTAAACAAATGGCGAGAAGATCGATCGGTCTTCTCGCCATATTTGTGTCTGTGACGTGCGGTTTTCTAGTCAGCGTTACTTCCTAGAAAGTGTGTCAGTATTCCAGGTGCTGCTCTGAGAGCTGATGGTTACGGTTCTTCCACCGTTGGTAGAGGAGAGGGTGAAAGGCTCGCTTCTGCCACTGACCTGGCCGTTGAAGTCAAGTTCAAGCTTTGACTCGTCACCGGTCCAGGTGCCACGAACTTCTGGCTGACCACCAGTGCGCCAAATGACCGTGCCGTCCTTCTGAATGACAACCTCCATCGGCTTGCCGTCGGTGCCGGTACCGCTATAGGTGCCAACCCATTTTTGAGCTTTTTTGCGGTCTTCTTCGGACTTCTTGTCTTTATCCTTCTGCTCTTGTTCTTTTTTGGTCTTCTCAGCCACGCCAGATTTAAGAGTTTCACCCTTCTTTATCTGGTCAGATACGCGAGAGTGGTATGAATCATAGGTTGAATTGTTGCCTGTGTCGTCTCCCCAGATAATTTTCTCGTGCTCAATATCTCCGAGAAGAGCCTGCAGCTCAACAAGCTTATTTGCCACAGACTTTTGATCCATAGTATTTGCGGTATCTGTGTCGTTGAAGCTGTTTGCGGTTAGTCTGCGCTTGTAGTCGGCCTCGAACCAGTCGCGAATGCTCTTCTGTCGGTCAGAGATTGAGCTATTCAGAACGTTGATTCCTGTATCGTCACTGCCATTAGGCATACGGAACTGTCCATTCTTCTGATCAGTCTGAATCTGTTCTTCAATTTCATTGAGTTTCTCGTACTGGTTAAGAAGTTCAACACGACTACTGTCACTGCGAGGATCAACGCCAACGCTCTCAATCTGCTCCTGATAGGTTGCAATGCGCTGCTGGACGGCGCTGCGCTTGGCTGCGTCGTCTTGGTGGGACTGAATGACCCAAGCAATGGCCAGTACGCCTACAACCAGAACAGCCGCAAGTAGGCCAAATGCAACTTTGCGGAGTGTGTCCGAGCCGTCCTTGGTTTGCTTGCGCTCAACGGAACTAGGTCCGCTTGAAACAACGGTGAACTGCGAAGGGTCGAAGTGCGAAATAGCAGTTGAATCAAGGTCATCGGCGGTGAAGACGTTGATGCGATCTGGGTCATTAATGAAGGTCGTAGGCTCCTCGTCAGCAGCGTTGGAGTTTGCGATTACAGTGGGGTCTGCGTCAGTATCCGCGTCAGCGTCTGCAACGGCGTCCGAGTCGGTGACAGCGGTAGGCACCTCATCTGGGGTGATGTAGGAGTCGTCTGCCGACACCTCTAAGAGTGAGGTTTCTGCGGCAGTTGTGTCTTCGTCATCGACTGGATACTCTGCCAGGACAGTTGCGTCTGGATCAGTTGCGGTTTCAGATGGCTCATCAGCTTCTGCTGGTGCGATGACCTCGGTGGCTGTGGTGGAGTTGTCGGGTGCGGTTTCTGGTGCAGGTTCTGTAGACTCGGCGAGCGCATCGGTTTTCTCGACGTCTGCGGCGTCCGCGACGTCAGAAAGCTTCTGTCCGCAGTTGGAACAGAACTTTGCGTGCTTGCTAATTTCAGCTCCGCAGTTGGGGCAATTCATAGAGTCGCTCCTTAAATCGCCAGTTAGACTCAGTGGCTTTTAATTACACTGGGTTACTATTGTAGCGTTAACAGGAGAAACGCCAAAATGTTTTTAGTTTTAAGGGCGGCTACGCGCGTTTAGTAACACGCGATGTAGATCCGCTTCGCGTGTTCAGGCCCGCTGCTTAGAGCAGAGAAACGCCTGCTTCCGCACAGCGGTCTTCGGTCTGCTTGTCCCAGATAGATGCCTGCACCTCTCCGACATGCGCTTTTTCTAGCAATAGCATGCAGAGACGGCTTTGGCCAATGCCGCCACCAATGGTAAAGGGCAGCTCGCCGTCAACGAGCATCTTGTGGAACGGCAGCTCAAGGCGGTCTTCACATCCAGCGATTGCCAGCTGTGACTTAAGTGCCTCAGCGTCAACACGAATGCCCATGCTACTGATTTCAACCGCGCAGTCCAAGGTCTCATCCCAGAACAGTAGGTCACCATTGAGTGACCAGTCGTCGTAGTCGGGAGACCTGAAGTCGTGAGGCTGTCCGGAGTTTAGAGCACCGCCAATGCCCACGATAAAGGTGGTTGGATGCTCGCGAACAAACAGATCTTCTCGCTGCTTGGGCGTCTGGGTAGGGTAGAGGTCCTCCAGCTCCTGCGAGGTCACAAAGGTAACTTCGCGGCTAAGCTGCGTGTTGAGCTGTGGATAGTGCCACTTGAGCTCGTCAAGGGTTCCGGAGATTGCCTCAACAATGCGACAAACGGCGTCTTCCAGCGTATCGGTATTGCGCTCGTCCTGCGTGATGATGCGTTCCCAGTCCCACTGGTCCACGTAAATGGAATGCAGGTTATCGGGCTGTTCGTCGCGACGGATAGCGTTCATATCACAGACCAGACCGCGACCAACGGCAAAGTTGTAGCGCCAGAGTGCATAACGCTTCCATTTTGCGAGCGACTGAACTACCTCGGCGTTCTTGCCTACGTTTGGCAGGTCAAAAGCAACTGGATGCTCAACGCCATTGAGGTTGTCATTCATGCCGGTAAGCGGGTCAACAATCAGCGGAGCAGTGACGCGCGACAGCTTCAGCGCAGCGCACAGCTTGGTCAGAAACACGTTCTTGACCTGCTCAATTGCTTTCTGCGTATCGTAAAGCGAAAGGCTTGAACGGTAGCCCTCTGGAATCTTGGTCATGTGGTCTCCTTGGAAGAGAGCGCTAAAAATTCGATTGCGCTGATTTTGCCTTCTTTCCACAACCCTTTGGCGAGAAACCCGTGTGATTTAACCGTTTTGTCAAAAAGAGATCAAATTGCATTTGGCGTCATATCAGTGTTTTAAGAGACATTTTATGTTTATAAATTTGTTCATCTAAATACACAGCAGCTAGACATACTTATTTTTAATCTAAACAAATATGTGGATTAAGTGAATACATATATACTCCATATTAAATACGTGATTATCAGCAAAAATAGCCTTGAGATATGTAATGAACTTGCAAATTGATATTTATTTGTAATCGTTTGCTAGATGAGCAAGCTATGAAAAGCAGGTAAGAGTAATAAATTTGCTCTCAATGAAAGAAATGGGTATGTCAAAGTTTTTTCACGAAGAAACAAAAAGGCGCATTCTTGTTTGTGTAACAGCAGCAACTATTGTGACGTCATCACTTGTTGCTGGAGTAACCCCTGTATTTGCTGAAACTTCATCAAATACAGATGCTACTGCCTTAACATCAGTAGCATCAATTCCAACTGAAACTTCTTTTACCTTTACACAGGGCAATATTCCTCCAGTACGACAGGATGTTCCTGATGACGAAATGGCAGTTCAGTTTATATCTGACGTATCTCTTCAAGGCTACAAGTTTACTGGAGATTTTGAAGGACATCTATACGCACCTTCTGGCCTAACTGATCCAGACGGTCATACAATTCTTAAATGGGTAGCAGAAGACGGTACTGTGATGCAACCTGGCGAGCTGGCGGAACTCCAGTATATTAACGGACTGACCTTCCATGCTGTATGGCAAACCGAGAACCCAGCTACTCCAGCTAACCCATCTACTCCAGCTAACCCATCAACCCCTGCAGACTCA
>CALLVW010000047.1:0-1613 GCA_938015835.1 uncultured Atopobium sp.
CTCACATCTTGCGTACAGAAGTAAGGAAGAAGTACTTAACTTTTTGGTCAGTCAATTATGCAACATTGAGAGATCAAACATCTCTGTTTCTGAAGATGAGTTCAGAGCTCTGGTTTTTGACCGCGAAACTTTAGCAATGACTGCCTTTGGAAACTTGGTTGCACTTCCTCATCCTTCGCGCCCGGTATCTGAACGTACTTGTGTAGCAGTTGGTTTATTAGACAACCCAATTGACTGGGACGGTCATGACGTAGCTGTTGTGTTTTTAATCTCAGTTTCTTGTTCAGAAGACGAGAAGACCCGTTTATTTAACAAGAACATGGCGTCACTTCTTATGGATAAAGAGGCAATTTGTTCTCTTGTTAAGCATCAAAGTTTTTCAACTTTTGTTGATCAGATTACATCGTCAGTTGATGGTTTGAGAAAGAGGGGATAGAAATGGATGAAAGAGAGGTAGAGGCTATTGTTACCAATTTGGTTGTGCATGGTGGGGATGCAAAAAGCTATGCAATAGAAGCAATCAAGTGCGCTCGTTTAGGAAAGTTTGACCAGGCAGATGAGTTGTTGAAACAGAGTTCAGAATCGTTAAATCGAGCGCATGAGTTTCAGATGGAACGGATTCAGCAGGAAATTATTGGACAGGATAACAAACCACTATCTTTGCTGATGGTCCACGGACAAGATCATTTGATGTGTGCTCTTACCACACATGATTTGGCGGTGCAAATTGTTGAGCTTTGTAAGCAAGTAACTACTAGTAGTGGTGAGTGAAAGGAAGTAGGTATGAAAAAGATTGATTTGTTCTGTAGTGCAGGTATGTCTACAAGTATGCTTGCAAACAAGATGCAAGAAGTTGCTGATGCACATGGCATTCAAGTAAAAGTTGAGGCCTTTTCTTCTACGTCAATTGACTTTCAAGTAGAGCACGACACTCCCGATTGCATTTTATTGGGGCCTCAGGTGCGTTTTAGCTTTGACGATGTAAACGCAAAATACGGAGCAAAAATTCCTGTTGGCGTTATTGAGTCAGCGGATTATGGAAATCTGAACGGCGAGCGTGTGCTTAAGATGGCCATTTCTTTGATTAAGCGTGGTTCTACTGCATAGGGTTTCTCGCTATATGTTTTACCTGTGATTTTATAAAAATGGAGAGATGTTAGTTTGGAGGGTTCTATGAAAACGATGGATGTGTTTGAAAAGCGACTTATGCCGCTAGCTGAAATGATTGGTAAAAATAAATACCTTTTGACCATGCGAGATTCGTTTGCAATGGTCATGCCAATCCTGATTATTGGCTCTATGTTTACTTTGCTTCGCAACTTCCCAATTCCTGCGTGGATTGATTTTTTGAAGACTACGATGGTTCAGCCAGATAAATCACTGTTTGCTCTGCTGGCTATTCCTTCTGCATGTACTGTCTCGCTCATGGCAATCTTCCTGGCCTTTAACATTGGTTATAACTTTGCGGAGCACATTGGCATTAAAGACCGTGCGTCAGCGGGCATTGTTTCTCTGGTAAGTTGGTTCATCCTTATGCCTCAGGTAACTGAGTTTTCACCTGAAGAAGGCGTGGAGCCATTCCTGGTAGACAGTATTCCTCTTGCGTGGACGGG
>CALLVW010000048.1:0-14584 GCA_938015835.1 uncultured Atopobium sp.
GTTTTACCAGATAGGCGCCTTTAGCGTGCTACCTACTATGCATCCCGCATCAACTATTTACCGCAAGGAGTGGGCGCAGTTCCTCAAGGACGACCTGCGACTTCTTGCTGATTGGCTTGAGGAACACCCTCGAGGAGGCTCGTGTGACTAACCTGTCTACTAGCGCAAATATTGGCGCAAATGATACCGCAACATGCAACACCGCAGCAAACAACCTGCCAGAGAAAACGACAGCTGGTACGTTTATCTCTACCACTACAGAGCAGACCATCGCTCTTGGTCAGATTCTGGGCAAACTCCTGCAAGCGGGAGACGTTCTGGTGCTTACGGGAGACCTGGGCGCTGGAAAAACACAGCTCACTAAGGGCATTGCTGCTGGCATGGGCGTCACGGATGACGTGACCAGCCCAACCTTTACCATTGAGATGGTCTATGAGGGCACGGCCATGCCGCTCTACCACTTTGACCTGTATCGTTTGAATGATCCCGATCAGCTTGAAGATACCGGTCTATACGATGCACTTGAGTCTGACGGTCCAACCATCATCGAGTGGGGAGAGCAATTTGCAGAGCAAATTGGCGAGAGAACCCTTGATGTGTACGTCTCTAGACTGTCTGAGGAAGAGCTGGGATCCGATGACGCTGAGCCTCGTCGTGAGGTTCGTTTTATCCCACAGAATGCTCGCGGAGAAGAAATTATTCAGTCGCTGTAATTGCTGTATAAAAGTGGTTTCACCACCCAGTTGTAGATATTTTAAGAATATCTACAACTGGGTGTTTTGGCGGTATAACTGCGATTTCTTTTCATATATACTTACCAAACCGTTGAAACATGTTCAAAAAAAGAAAAAATAATTGTTTATCTTGAAACATACGAGTTAAGGAATATGAAATGTCAAAGTATTTGCGCAACAACGTAAAACTGCTCGCAATTGCAGGCATTATGGCAAGCGTGTTGGTTTTCTCGCCAGTACTTTCTGCGATAGCTCTTGCTGAAGGTACTGAGGTAGCTGAGGCACGCGCCACAACTGAGGGCACTGCTACAACCGAGGTAACTACAACAACTGAAGCAACTGCTGTTGCTACAGGTACAGATGACGACAGTGATGCAGAGGCTGTTGGATCTTATATGGGTGCCGATGGCATAATGCGTGAAATCCACGTTTCAGTCTCAACAGATGGCGGCGCTTATAACGGAAAAGATTATATTCCACCAACTATTTCAGATGATTTTAAGAGTGTTTCTTTTAGCAGCAATGTTCAGCGTGAGGGATACACACTGGTAGGTTTTTCAACAGGTTATTTTTCGCAAGAGGAAATAAACAATGCAACACCAGATATGTCGAAACCATATACTATCGATGAGAGTGGCAATGTTCATATGAATTTGGATGATATTGTTGCCTGGAGCATTACCGACAATATTGATACAAACACTATTACGATTCGCTATCATCTAACTACCTTATGGGCACCAAATCCTGAGCCAGAGCCAGAACCAGAACCAGAACCTGAGCCTCAGCCAGAGCCAGAGCCAGAGCCCACTCCAGTTGTGCCTGCCTCTGATGCAACCCAAACTCCGGCACCAAGGCGCGAGAAGAGCGTTCTACCTAACACAGGAGATGCAAGCTCTGTAGCAGGTGTTATCGCAGTAGCTGGCACCACTCTTGTTGCTCTTGGCCTCCGCAAGAAAATGCAGCAGTAAATAGTCGCCTCCTAGTAGAAATAAATCCTTATGCCTAAGTATTTTCACAACAGCACAAAGCTCCTTATTCTTTCTGGTGTTCTTGTAGGAGCATTGGTCTTCTCGCCAATATTTTCTTCTCTTGCGCTTGCAGAGGGTACTGAGGTGACAGAAGCAACCGCAACTACTGCAACAACTGCAACTGACGATGGAACTGAAGCAACCGTCGCAGCTGAGACAACCGTCTCGACCGAGTCGTCCGCTACAACTGAAGCAGCCACCGCAGCTGAGACGACTGCGACAACTGAGACAACCACTTCAGCTGAAGCTGCTGCCAACACCACCTCAACAGATGATAATGGTGCAACTATTGTTCGTTTTTATGATCCTGAAGTTGGTTGGAACACTAGGATCAATCTTGTTGTCGTCGCATACGGCACTCAATACAACGGAAATGCCTATATCCCTGCAACGATTTCAGACGATCATAAGAGCTTCACTTTTGATGGAAATATTCAGCGTGAAGGTTACACATTGGTAGGCTATTCGTCAGAATTGCTTTCAAATGATCAAAGGGATAATGCAACTGCGGACCAGTCGATGCCTTATACCGTTGATGCCAACGGATTTGTCCACGTGAATTTTGCTGACATTTCTTCGTGGTCCGTTACTGATGATCTTCGTGATGACACTACAACTTACTATTACGTTTTTGCTCCTCTTTGGGCACCAAATCCTGAACCAGAGCCAGAGCCTGAGCCTGAGCCTCAGCCAGAACCAGAGCCCGCCACAGTTGTGCCTGCCTCTGATGCAACCCAAACTCCTGCACCAAGGCGCGAGAAGAGCGTTCTGCCTAACACGGGCGATACAAGTTCTGTAGCAGGTGTTTTCGCAGCAGCTGGCACTACTCTTGTTGCACTTGGCCTGCGTAAGAAAATGCAATAGAAAATCATAAGAGCTAATAAGCAATAAATACGCCCCTAGAAATAAGATTTTCTAGAGGCGTTCCTTTTTAGCAATTTGTGGCTTGCGGTTAGTCGAGCATTTAGGACACTCTAAAAGATATATCCCTTTGCAACAGCCCAGTTCCAGATGCGGTCAGCCTGTACTTCACAGCGCTGCTTAAGTTCAGCAGTGTTAGAACCTGTGAAAGTAACTTGCTGGACAGAAAGAGGAAGGTTATCTGGTCTGGTAATAGTAAGTGTTGCGCTGTTCATGGCCATGCGAGCGGTCTTGTTTGTGCCAAGGCGGACCTTAACAGTAAAGTAACCACGAGCAACAGGCCACTCGGTAACTTCTCCGCTATTGGCTGTTCCAGACCTGAATCCATTTGCATTAGCAATAATGCTATAGCCATTCATAAAGAAACCAGCTGCAATAAGTAGGCCACCAATGGCGCACAAAAGAATTCCTGCAAAAATGGTGCCCTCACCATTTAAATTAAAGAAATTCCAGAGGCCGCCAACAGCAAAAAACGCACCGGCTGCCCAACCAACAAGAGGGCTCGCAGCTCCCTGAGGTTTACCAAAATCAATCACATCGTAGGTAAGAGAAATAGGAGAGGTATCGTTTTTATCGTAGAGATAAACGTTGCCTGGAGTTTCTTGTTTTTGAGCGAGTTTTTGTGGTGTTTCTGGTGGAGTTGGAAGTGACATAAAGCGTCCTCCTTTTAACTGGTAGAACCGTTCAGGATATTAAAATTATCCTATTTGAGAGATTTATTGTAACATATTGGATAGTACGGTCTTAAATTTTTTAATTTTGCACCCCACCTATCGAAAGGATGCTTAATGAAAAGACGCCAACTAGCACTGACTTGTGCACTAGTCCTTGCGCTTTCATCAGGTGTTGTATTTACTGCGTGTAACTTTAACTTTGGCTTGCCATCACCTGAAGAGATTGCAGCTCAGAAGGAAGCAGAAGAGAAGAAAGCTGCCATGGCTCCATATGTTGGTGTATGGGAAGCAAAGTCAATCGAGGATGAAAATAAGGGCACAGTCACCGAAGATATGTACAAGGATGTTAGGGATGTTTATCTAGCTATATATGGCTATGACTTTTCTGACGATGGCACGGGCCTATTTGTTCGTTTTGGTGCACAGAAACCATTTACTTGGACTGTTGATTCCGATGGAAAGCTTACTATTACCCTTGCAGGTAATGCCGGAAGCTATACAGCAACTGTTGATTCCTCAGGCCAGATGACCGTTGAGGGCTCTGACGGTTCAAAAGCTATTCTTACTCAGGCAAGCACTACCTCAGGTGATTATTCTCATATTAGATATGAGCCTTTTAATCCATTAACAGGAACGGGCAATATTTCTAAGAACAAATCATCGCATGAAACTAAACTACGCTTTAATATCACCACTGAGCTTGATCAGGTCATTGTTGATACCGACGAGCTCTATGTAAGGCTTATTGGCATTGCTTCCCTTAAAGACCTCAAGGGTTTTGAAGGCTATGTCTTTGAGGTTATTAATAGAACTCCTTATACAACCGGCTATCAATTTACTATTCAAGATCCAACCGATGGCTATTGGGCTTATGGATTTAACGTGTTAGAGCCAGGTGAGAGAGTCTATGAATATGTTCTTAATAACCAACGTAGAGATAAGTCACTTTCTGAAGTCACAGATGTAAAAGGCACTCTTGAGTATGACCACTCTAGCGATGGCGCCCTTCATAATGACGAGAAAACCGTGACATTTGATTTGCCTACTGGGCAGAGCAAGTAACAGTTAAGAGTTAGTTTTATATCGCTGCACGTATGGAAGGAAGTTTAATGAAAAAGCGTCAAATGCTGTTAGGATGTCTGCTTGCACTGGTGCTTTCCGTAAGTGCAGTGCTTAGTGCATGCTCATCAGGGGATAACAGTCCCGCAGGAAACAAAAAGTCTGCTGGTCAGATCGTAGGTGTTTGGGAAGCTTATGACATCTTTGAACCCGGACTAGGAAACCTGAGGGAGGGAGCAGCCTACGACGATTATAAAGAACAGTTCCATGCAATTTATGCTTTCAGCTTTGCTGAGGATGGAACTGGCTTGTTTACTCGCTTTGGCATAATGAAGCCTTTTACCTGGACTGTTGATGCAGAAGGAAAGATTACAGTTACCCTTGAGGGAACTGCGGGCTCCTTTACCGGAGAGATTGACGCTGAGACTGGCAGGTTAAGGCTCAAGGGTACTGGCTACGATGAGACTGACGCCGAGCTTAAGCAGATTTCAACTACTGCTGGAGACTATGCAAGTGCTACCTATCAGCCATTTGATCAACTTACCAATAAAGGTACCGTACCAACCATGATTAGGTATGACGATCTCAAGTTCAAAAATTTTGAAATAACTCGAGAGGTCAATAAAGTTCTTATCGATACAGATAAGCTGTATATGAATCTGTATGCTATCGCTCAGGTACCAGGAAGCTCTCAAGAAGGTTACGTATTTGAGATTATCAATAAGTGTCCTGAGTCATTTTACGGAGAGTTCTCTCTTGGAGATCTACATGGTCCTCTGAAAGCCTTTGGTCAAGCCTCCTTACAACCTGGTGAGAAGTTCTATTTGTTCGTTCCTAATGTCTCGCAGACACCAGGATCTCTTGTGGCACTTTCTAATCCAAAAGCTACGGTTGATACTATTTACAATGACCCAACAACTAGCGTAGTTACTCAGCAAAGGCAGAGATTAGAACTTGACCTAAATATCCCTCCTAAGTCTGAGTAGCAAAAGAACGCTTATCTTCAGCGTACTCACCACTACCACTGAAAGGACACTTGATGAAAAAACATAAACTGCTACCAGTTCTTGCGCTTGTCTTGGCGCTCTCTGCTGGCGTTATGTTTACAGCTTGCACTCCTAACATTGGTGGACCATCTCCTGAAGAGATTGCCGCTCAGAAGGAAGCAGAAGAGAAGAAGGCTGCGCTCGCTCCGTTTGTGGGCGTTTGGGAAGCAAAGTCTATTAGTGATCCTAAGAAGGGCGAAATTCCCGAGAACGTCTATCCAACAGCAAGAGACACGTTCCAGGCTATTTACGGCTATGACTTTTCCGACGACGGCACTGGTTTGTTCGTTCGTTTCGGTGCTCAGAAGCCCTTTACCTGGACCGCTGATGCTAATGGAAAGCTCACTATCACCCTTGCAGGCAATGCTGGAAGCTATACAGCAACCGTCGATTCCTCAGGCCAGATGACCATTGAGGGCTCTGACGGTTCCAAGGCAGTGCTTACCCAAGTAACTAAGACTTCAGGCGATTACTCTTCTCTTAAATATGCTCCATTTGATGCACTTACGGGTAAGGGAACTATTGGAGGAAATTATTCCTCCCATGATGACTTTTATATGAATTTTAAGGTAGTTACCGATGTCAACAGGGTTGTTGTTGATAATGACGACATGTACGTCAGATATGTTGGAATCGCCACAACACCAAGCGGTCAAACCGAAGGTTATGTTTTTGAGGTAATCAACAAGTCCGATAAGACGGCCTCATATGACTTTAGGGTGGATAATTCGGATTCCACTGTGTTTGGAACAACTCTTAATGTTCTTGAGCCTGGTGAGAGATTCTATGAGTTTGTAGTTGATAGCTCCAAAGCAGATGTACCTCTGGCTAAGCTTTCTGAATCTCAGGGAACTTTTAAGTATTCCCATGTTGCAGATGGAAGCAGTCTTGAAGACGAGAAGACCGAGCAGTTTGATTTGACGATTTCACAGAATAAGTAATGCACTCAGACGATACCTAGATTGAGCATAATGAACTTTGTCAAAAAAGTGTCGCCAATAAAGGACATTGTCAATCTAGAGAGCTTTGGTGTTGGAGGGACTTTCTTGAAACAGCGTAGACTACTTTTTATGCTTGTACTTACACTTGTGCTTTCTACCAGCATTGTGTTTACGGCTTGCACTCCTAACATCGGCGGACCATCTCCTGAAGAGATTGCTGCTCAAAAGGAAGCAGAAGAGAAGAAGGCGGCGCGCGCTCCGTTTGTGGGCGTTTGGGAAGCAAAGTCTATTAGTGATCCTAGCCAGGGAGATATCCCCGAGAGTGTTTACCCAACGGCAGTAGAATCCATGAAGTCAATTTATGGTTATGACTTTGCTGATGACGGCACGGGCAATTTCATCCGTTTTGGCGCTCAGAAGCCCTTTACCTGGTCTGTTGATGCCGACGGAAAGCTCACTATCACCCTTGCAGGTAATGCTGGAAGTTACACGGCAACTGTTGATTCCTCAGGCCAGATGACCATTGAGGGTTCTGATGGTTCCAAGGCAGTATTGAAGCAAGTCACTAAAACATCTGGTGATTATTCCAGCTTTAAGTACAAGCCTTTTGATGCAATGGCAGACAAGGGTACCATTGCATATAACTTCTCTTCTACTAAGGGCGAATACAAGATGCGCTTTAAGCTGAAGACCGAGGTGGACAAGGTTCTTATCGATAATGACGATCTCTATGTCAGGTATGTTGGTATTGCTAAATCCCCAGATGGTTACTCTGAAGGCTACGTCTTTGAGATTATCAATAGGTCTGAAAACTGGGTAAATTGCACCTTTAAGTTAGATAATTCTGAGAATTCCGTATGGGCTAACGACTCTAACTATCTTGAGCGTGGCGAGAGGGTCTTTGCATTTGTAGTTAATAGTGCAAATCAGAAAAAGCCTCTTGCTGATCAGACCGAGGTAGACGCAGTTGTTGAGTACTACCACATCAAAGGCGGTAAGAGTATGGAAGACACTAAGACAGAAAACGTTGACCTGATAATCTCTCAGAAGAAGTAAGTGTGCCGTTGATAATGAGACAAGTACGTACACATAAAACATTTACGTGTTGAACGTGGAATACAGAGACGTCACCTGTACAATGGGTGGCGTCTATTCTTTTACTGACTGCTCTTTTAAACTCAAGAAAGAAGCGTGACCAAACATGAAGAAAGCTTTGATTTCGATTGATTACACCTATGATTTTGTAGCAGATGACGGAAAGCTCACAGCAGGTGCGCCAGCTCAGGCTATTTCAGACGCAATTTATGAGGCTACAAAGTGCGCTTTTGATCGTGGAGACTATATTTTCTTTGCTATTGATGCTCACGATCCAGAAGACAACTTCCATCCAGAGACTAAGCTTTTCCCACCCCACAATATCATTGGTACAAGTGGTAGAGACCTGTTTGGCCCTCTGAATGATTTCTATCAGCAGCACAAAGACGATAGCCATGTGTTCTGGATGGACAAGCGTCACTACTCGTCCTTCTCGGGAACTGATCTTGATATTCGTCTGAGGGAGCGCGGCATTAACACGGTTATCCTAACCGGCGTTCTTACCGACATCTGTGTTCTGCACACAGCGGTTGACGCTTACAACCTGGGCTATCACATTGAGGTTGTTGAGCCAGCAGTTGCATCGCTAACGCCAGAGAATCATCAGTTTGCTCTTTCGCACTTTAAGAACACTCTTGGAGCAACGTTGGTTGATGCAGAGCTTAATGAGATTGAGGGCGCATAATGACGCCAGAAGACCGCGCAGTTAAATGGTTTGAGAAGGTTCCTGAGGCAGATGATCTTTCATTTGACCAGAGACTTGCTATATGCAAAAAGACCGGAATTGCCATGGCGCTTGTCTTTGTTGTTCTATTTTCGCTTGAGTTGATACTTGCGTATGTGCTTACCGATGGCTCATTTGTATTCACTATGACCGATACTTTGAACAGCATTCTATCAAGACCTGGTAGAAGAGTTACGGCCCAGGGAGTGGCTGTCGCGGGTATTTTTGTGGTGGCGCCCTTATTGGTCATTCCTGTAGCTGCTGCGTTTCTTGCTCGATTCATTGTTTTTAAGCAAGAAATTAAGAAGTGCCTAAGAACCTAAGAACCTAAGAACCTAAGAACCTAAGAACCTAAGAACCTAAGTAAATTACTTAAAGCATTTATTTGACCCAAGGTTAAAAACTTGGGTCTTTTTGTTACCCTAGTCTAACTTATCTGATAAGATACGAGTGATTTATGGATAAAACTGTTATGGCTCACTGGAGGAGTTACATAAAACAGTTAGATTGGGGGAAGCTCTATGTACGTTAAGCATGTGCCAAGTAGGCTCCGTGCTCAGTTTGCTGTTGTGATGGCAATTGCTGCTTGCTTGTTTTTCTCGCCATTTGCAACAAAGGCTTACGCTGATGGTACGTTTGAGATTACTGACTGGCTCTCGGGCTATGGTTCTAGTAGTTTGCAATACATCTACAGCAACAACAAGGCTGCAATGGATGCTGCATCTACATGGTCTTTCTCTGGTTCAAGGGTGACTATTGGCGCCAGTAGCGGTTCTTCTATTCAGGACTTCACTGTTCCTACTACCGTAACAAATATTACTAGTACCTATCAGAGCACGTACCTGGGTAACGGTACGCGCGTTCAGGTTTACGCTGGTCTAAGCCCTAGGGGTTCTCGCATTATTTTCCCAGTCGGCTTTAACGGAACCGTTTCAAACATGAAGTTTGAGGGCGAGGTTATTGTTGAGGCTGGTGCAAACGTAACCTTTGATAATGTTACGTTCTATAACGGTCTTGATAACAGGGGTACTTCAACTGTTAAGAACTCCACGGTTGTTCAGATTGATCTTACTACCACCAATGGCGGTGATTTGACTATCGAGAATACCAGGTTCCAGAATTCCAACAATACCGCAGGCGTAGTGCTTCCTTCTAACAAGATCACTCCTGCAAAGGTTGGCGAGGCCTACAACGAGCCAATCACCATTCCTTGGGCAGCGTCCACTATGGGTTACGACACCTTTACCGTAGACAATCTGCCTGCTGGTCTTACACTCAGCCCAATGGAAAATGATGCAACTGCTCGTAGAAGCACCGCAACTATTTCTGGTACTCCAACTGCTGCAAGTAACGGTTATACACGCATCACCATCAAGAACGGCAGCCTGTACGACTTCACCGTTCCTATGAAGATGAGCGTTCAGAAGGGTACCGTTGCTGTTCCAACCGCAACCAACTATACCTATAACGGTCATAATCAGCGTGGTTTTGATACCACCGCTAACCCACAGGTAGTTGTTAGTGGCCAGGTTTCAGCAACTTATCCTGGTACGTATGAAGTTGAACTTGATCTTGCTGACCCTATGAACTACACCTGGGAAGACGGCACCACTAACACCAAGGATGCAACTTGGACAATCAATAAGGCTCAGCTTGTTGTGACCTATGTTGGCGAGACTGTCGAGAAGGGCGTTGCTCCTCAGCTTACTCTTACTGTTACCGGTTTTGTAAACGGTGAGACTGCTGATACCGCTCGCAACTACACTGCTCCTACCCTCAGTGCAACTGACCTGAGTGTTGGTACTTACGAGCTGACGCCTGCAGGTGGCGTAGCAGACGACTATGAGTTCACTTACGTTTCTGGAACTCTTACTGTGACTGATGTCGCAAGCGATCCATCTAACAGCAACAGCAACAACAGTAGCTCCAACAACAGCACCAACAACGGTACGAACAGCTCACAGAAGAGGAGCAAGTCGCACAAGAAGGGCGTACTGCCAGATACCTCGGATGCTTCCGTTGTTCTGTCTTCTGTCAGCATGATTGCTGCTGCAGGCGCTATGGCTGCTGGTATTCGTCTTCGTAAGCGTGCATAGTCGCTGGACTACAGCGCTACAGTGCTCTTCGTAATCGTTTGAACTAACAACAGCCTCTCCTGTATGGGTGAGGCTGTTTTGGTTCGATTTAAGTTTATATTGAATAAAAGAATTACCGTTTATGGAATAGTGGAATAAATCTATCTTTCAGAATTTTAAGCAGATATAAAATTACATCAACTCGTTTAATTTTAATCAAGGAGCTGCCATGTCAAAATCTGATCGTGGACTTGTTTTTGGAGTTGATTTAGGAAAATCTGGAAATGGTCTAGCGCGTATCGATTACGAGAATAAAGATATCACTTTTCTTTCAAGTAGACCTTTTAAGGCTCCAGAGGATAGAGCTGGCAAATCACTTGCCAAAGTTAGACGAGAAGCACGGTCTATTAGACGACAGCTTGATAGGAAGTCAACAAGAAAAAAGCACATTATAAAGGTGCTAAAGCAATTCGGGATTATTGGTCAAGAATGTGATAGCAGATGGTTTGAAACAAAAAAGAACGGTAACGGCGGGGTCGACTTACCGATTATTATATTAAGAAGTCAGGGGCTTGATCGAATGCTTACTAATAGAGAGTGGGCTCGGGTTCTTTATTGGTTCTGCAGCCAGCGCGGATACATTAATCGAGGAGAAGAGGCTCTAAGTAATGAAGAAGCTTCAGTTGAAGATTCTTCTGAATCTGACGAAGCAGGAAAAGTTCTTTCTGCTATTTCAGATAATAGAAAGGCACTAAAGAAATCGGGCTATAGAACTTTTGGTGAGTACCTCTTTAAAGAGAGTTATGCAACAACTCGCAGCTATAGAAATAAAAATGGCGAATACAGGCATTGCGTGTCTCATCCAATGGTTGTTGATGAGATTAACGAGTTATTTAAGCATCAGCAGAGACTCGGAAATACATATACTTCAGAAGAATTTAGAGAGGCCTATTTAAGACAACTTAATTGGCTTAAAGATACTATGGCTTTTGATAAGTTGACCTATCAAAAGGTGGGTTACTGTGTTTACTTTGATCAATATAGTGACGAACCTCAAAAAAGGGCGGCAAATGCTGATTTAATTTCTGAAGTCGTTAAAGCCTATGAAAAGCTTGGAAATATACGTTTGAAATTTGACTATAAGTCAGAGCAAAATCTAACTAAGGAAGTTAGAGATGCGGTTATTAATGAGATGTTTAGCATTCATCAAGGTAGCAGGGTAAAATCCATAACATATAAAACTTTGCGCAAATTAATAGATAACGAAAATTTGATTGAGTTTAAAGGAATCAAATCAGATTTAGAGAATAACCCAGTGTTTGTTCCAAAGGCCTGGAATATCTACTGTAGAGTGTTTTCTGCATCTGATCCTGGACTTCAACTGTTAAATAGAATGAAGAAAGACTTTAAATTTGCTAATGCGATTTCAGAGTCCCTGACTTACGCGACATCTCTTGAAAGTCTTGAATCAAGAATTTTAATGTATCAAGATAAAGAAAACTTAGAAATCTCTGAGGAAGAGCTTACTTTAATAGAATCTTTACCTTATAATTCAAAAATTTTTAAAGGATACGGCTCAAGATCCATTGAAGCGCTTGAGATGCTATACGATCAATTTATAGAGGGAGAGGCTTTCACACTTGATGAAGCTGAAAAACAATCGGGACTTCAAGATTTTAGATTAAGGGACAAAGGAATTAAACAAAGACTTCTTCCTCCATATTCTGATTATGACCCTCAGTGTACTAATCCTGTCGTTTTAAGATCTCTTTCTCAGGCCAGAAAAATGATAAATTCCGGAATTAAACAATTTGGAATGCCGGACATTATTAGAGTTGAATTAGCTAAGGAGTTAACAAAATCTCCTAAGCAAAGAGAAAAAATTGCGAAAGAACAAAACAAAAATAGGAAAGAAAATGAAAGGATTAGAAAAGAAATTTCTAAAGCTCTTGAAATTGATTCTTCTTGTGTAACAAAAAAACAGATTCTAAAGAAAAAATTATATGAAGAACAAAAAGGTTTAGACGTATATACAGGGGAGAGCCTAAAACCGTCTTTGTATGCTGACGATTTTACATACCTTAAAGATGACAGCTATTGTCAAATTGACCATATATTACCTTATTCAAGAAGCGCTGATGATTCTATTGCAAATAAGGTATTGGTTTTAGCCAAATCTAATCAAGATAAAGGCAACAGAACGCCATATGAGTGGATGACTTCAGGTCATGGGCACCATCCTTCATGGGAAGAGTTTGCTATCCGAGTATCTACTGACTTGTCAATTTCAGATAGCAAGAAATGGAGATTGTTAGAAGAAGACTTCGATAAAAAAGAAGTTCAATTTATGAATCGTAATCTTTCAGATACTCAGTATATGAGTAAAGCTATTGTTGCGTGGCTTTCTGATACTTTAGATTTCCCATCGCGATATGGCCAAAAACAACATGTCTATGCAACGAATGGAAGAATTACGTCAAAATTGAGAAAAGAATGGGGCTTAAATTTCGGTGAGAATGGCATTAAAGATAGAAACGATAAAAGACATCATGCTATTGATGCTGCAGTGATTGCAGCCTGTAGTGCATCTATGGTTAAAGAGTTTGCATCTTCATACTCTAGATTAAATGAAACAAAGAATTCTACTATTGCAGAGCCTTGGGAAGGTTTCGCAGATCAGGTGCGAGAAGCAAGGGAATGGGTAATTCCTACAATGTACCGTCCCAATAAAAAGAATGGCTTGTTGTTTGAAGATAGACGTTATCGATATGCGGGGAAGACAAATAAACATATTTTGATAGGAAAAGAAGGAAAAGAGAAAACATCAGGAAATATTCGTTTCTTTGATAATGAAAAAGATGGCAAGCATGTAAAAATTGTTGGAGATGTTGCCTATATTAGACTTTGGCTTGATGTAAATGCTCGAGAAGGTAAAGGAGAATGGCTAATCGAGCCGGTTTATTTTGCCGATTTACAGTCCATAAAAGATGGTACATATATTCCAAAATATATCGCCACTTATAATGCAACCAATGATGAATGGAAACCAGTTCCTGATGATGTCTTGTCAAAAAACAAACCTCTGATAGTTCATAGACAAGATGTTATTAAAGTAGACTCTTCATTTTTTAGAGTCAATTCAGTCGATATTGCTAAAAAAACACTCAAACTTACACCTGTGTTTTATGATTCTAAAAATAGCGATCCAGAATTGATGATAACTAGAAAATGGGATAAAAGTACAAAGATAGAATTGGTTTATGAAGACGCGCTTGGAATGATATGGTTCAATTTTTTAAAGAATCAAAATTCTAGCGAGAGTTGAGCTGGATTGTAAGACAACCCACCTCTTTTTCGATGAATTGACAAAGAATCTTCCTTCCTGTGTATTGTTTTTCAGTAAGTTCAAGAACAGTTACGCATCCTTTGGGAGGAAGATGTTTATTCACTCTTAAAAGGTGACTATTCGTATTTTCAGTACCTAAAGTTGTCCTACTATAGACACTTAATTGCTCCATTACCCAGCCGGAGTTGACTAAGAACTTGTGAAATGCTTGATAAGCCTTTTTATCAGATTGGATTCTGGTCGGTAGGTCAAACATAATTAGTAATCTCATGACTCTCATTTTTCTCCTTATTCAAAAGTGATCAATTCAATGGGTAAAAGAGAAGGGCATGAAAGTATGGAAGAATCCTCTTTTTTCATGCTCTTAATTAAGGATTCAATTAACTCGTCTATTGACTGTCTTACGGAAATTTTTCTTTCGTTTTGAAAAACATAAAGTTCTAAAACTTTAGATAAAGCCACTTTGACCTCATGTGATAACTCTACATTTAATTTGTACGATGCAATCAATATAAAAATCTACAACTGGTCTAAATGGTTCGATAAGATCGTCCGCTAAATTAAATGCATTTTCAATGCTATTGTGGTGAATCCCTTTTGAAGGCATTAATCCATGGGCTATCAATGATTGAATAATTGCAGATCTAATAATCGAATAACCATAGTCTAGAGAAGGAGTCCATTTACTATCTCGTCGTGATCCATCCGTAATTAAAATTTTGAAGTAGGCCTGAGCGACTACACCTTCTCGGTTAGTCGCATCATCGGACTGTATCTTATCAACTAGTTTGCGAACTGAATAAAATGGGAGATTCAAATATTCTAAACAGAGGGGCTGATTATAGATTTTGGCAGATACAATTGATTTTCATTGTTGCTTTTGTAAAGGTTTTTTCACGCTAAATTGAAGGCTAATTAACTCGTTCTGTCGACAATTG
>CALLVW010000049.1:0-14605 GCA_938015835.1 uncultured Atopobium sp.
CAAGCAATGAAACTATCCAACTTACGTCAGTTAACGACACGCTTGCAAAAGATCTTTCGGATAAAAAAGAAGTAAGAGTCTCTATAAACTGACCAAGAAAATCCACAAGGCAGAAAGCAACATCTTGAGCCGGTTTAAACCAACATAAAGCTATTGCTCCAATTCCAAATAAGCTCAGAAGAGAAAATAAACTTGTAATCAGCGCACTTGAAAGAGGAGCAAGAAAAGAAAAATGACCAAAGTACATGCAAGAAATTGGAAGGCACGAAAGCTGAGCAACGGTTGTGGCACACATAGTGTTTCGTACGTCAGAAAACGGTTTTCTAAGAATCTTCTGTATTTTTCCATATCCAGATATGTGAAAAGCAATTTTTGCATAGTACTGAGCAAGACCGCCGTAGATATTCATGCCAAAAATACATGCTAAAGACAAAGTGAAAGCAATATTCACACTTAGCTGTGGATCTATACAAAGCATAAATAATGCAACGATAGAAACTGCTGAGAGCGTATGGTTTTTTCTTCCCACATATTGCATTACGTATTTTTGTTCAACAAGAAGTATTGCCCTTATTGCAGACGCAGGTAATCCACAGAAAAGCGCGTAACTACTGAGTAGAAATAAATTCAATACTCCTCTCAAAAATGGCTTTAACGTCAACTTTTTAAGCAAAGCATCAATAAAGGTAGAGAGAATTACCATGTGACAACTAGATATGGCTATAAGGTGCATAAGACCACAGCGCATAAATATTCTTGGAATGTTAAAGCTATACAAGCTAGGCCTATAGGCACAAAGGCCACATGCAGCTAATGCTCGACCAAAGCTCGCCTCTGGCTGAAGTTGAGAAATGCAGCTTTCTCTAAATTGAGCAACTTCTCCAATAACTCCCTCTTCATAAGTTGAGGAATTTACCTTGGTTACCTGAATTGAACCAAGTACTCCCCTCTTAAATTGTTCGTCTGAAAACTCTTTATCTTTATACCGAGTAAATCTACCTTCGCAGCACAGATGCGTTTCTCGTAAGATTGGTTCTTTGGCATGTATGCCCACAGACCCGATACAGCCACCTTGGTAAAAAACAGACGCCTGACCAGTCCATACATGATTTTTGTAGACTAAATCTCTTGATACAACGAGTTCAAAATCATGTACGGAAGTTGACTCTAAAAGATTCACTGACGCCATTTGACTGTCGTATATAAAGGAAGACCTGATAAGGATAACTACAAGTAAGAGTAAAACTACCCCAACATTCATAATGCTGGTATGCGCATGCTTTACATACCAAAATCCTAAAGCAGCCGCCGCACAGATTCCTAGAATATGAATCAGAACAGTATCGAGCGCTGCGCTTCTTGCAATAAATACATGAAGCCATAAACAAACAAAGAGCAGGACGCATAGGCTATACGGAATAAAAGGACGAGAGGGCTGCTCCATCGACTTAGACACGAATATTGTCCTTAAGCTGATCAAACTTTTTCTGACCAATACCAGAAACGCGCATCAAATCTTCAGTAGTCTTAAAGGGTCCATTCTTTTGTCTATCTGCAACAATTCGCTTAGCCAATCCTTCTCCAACGCCATGAAGCTTGGTAAATTCTTCTACGGTTGCTCGATTAATATCTACAACTGTCTTTTTGTCACTTTTCTTATCTGTCTGCTTGTTGCTCGTAGCTTTATTTTGCTCTGGCTGCAAAATCTCTGGCGGTGCCTCTTCTCCCTTTCGAGGAATATAAATTTTTTGACCATCTTCTACAGGAGACGCAAGATTAATGCCTTGACTGTTGGCATCTTCAGTCAAGCCACCTGCTATTTGAATTGCGTCGTTTACACGTGGATTTACCATCTGAAGTGCATACAGACCGGGTGATTTAACGGCTCCATCAACATGAACCATCATTTGAGGAGATGCTTCTTTAATCTTATGGTCATCTCCTGGCTGCTCTGTAGACTTATCCTCTTGCGAGTGCTGTGGATTTTCCGCAACAATCGCTCCCTGTGTCGAGTTTGCTTGATTATGCGATCTGTCAAAAGACTCTGATGTTCCAGTGCTAATCATCCCAATAAATACAACTACTGAAACAATACCTAGAACAACCACAGCAATAACCGCCAAGAGTTGCTGCTTAGAGAGGTTAAACCTTCTCATCAATTTATTAATTATTTGAGTGCGGTTATTTGAAATCTGAGCCATACAATCACCTCAGATTTATATTCAACTATTAGGTCAATAAGAAACACGACTTTTAACTATTTATCTGGTGATCTTGTCATAAAACTGCTGGTAATCTGACACAGTTATAAACAATTTGCAGATAAGTGAAGCAAACTGAAATCAACAAAATTGTCCTAAATAAGATTATCAATCCATTCAAATAAAAAATCCGCCCCTTCACGGGACGGATTCTTAAAATGCATCTAAGCAAAGCCATAAAAGCCTTTGATCTGCAGGAATATCCTAGTCAGTAATAAACTCTGCAGGAGCAAGCTCTTTATGACGAGCGGCAAGTGTTTTTGGTGGCTTATATGAAGGACACTGACTAAAGTCAATGTACTCAATATGCTGCATAAGGTCATCAATCATGGCTTCATGATCAAAAGAATTCCACGCCTCAAGAACTTCTCGCATTCTTGCATGAGTCTCAGGACGGCGAGGCATAAACAATGTGCAGCAATCAGGAGCCGTCTGCGTTGAGATATCAAACGTATTGATATCTTGGGCGCGACGGATGATTTCTTGCTTGTCAGAGCCAATCAGAGGCCTCAAAACAGGTATGGTAACTGCCTCGTTGACAGCAGCAATGTTATCCAGCGTCTGAGAAGCAACTTGGCCAAGTGACTCGCCAGTTACCAGCGCTTTAGCGCCCTCAAGCTCTGCAATCTTCTGCGCAATGATGTACATCACGCGACGATACATAATGACACGAAGAGCCTGTGGAACAGCAAGAGAAATCTCACGCTGATGCTCGCCAAAAGGCACAACATACATTCTGCCAATAAGACCAGCAGGCTCAAGTGCCTCAATAATATCCTGACACAGATATTCGCTGGTATCGGAAGTCATAGGGCGGCCAGAGAAGTGAACGGGAATAACCGTAGCTCCCCTACGACCAACCATCCATGTGGCAACGGGCGAATCTATACCGCTAGAAAGAAGCGACACAACCTTGCCCGCAGTACCAACAGGAAGACCGCCGACGCCGTGAATAGATGCAGCGTAAACGTATGCGTTACCCTGAACAACGTGTACATAGACCGTCATATCCGGATTATGCATCTGAACTTTTTTATCAGGGAAATTCTCACAAAGGACTGCGCCTACAAGCTGGTTAATCTCAATGGAATGCTTTGGATAGACCGTTGAGGAACGACGAGCATGCACTTTAAACGTAGTAAAGTCACCGGACTCCCCCAGCGCCTTCACGGCGGCGTTACAAAACTCCTGCTCATCTAAGCCACAACGATACGCCAAAGAAGCACGTGCAACGCCAGGAACCTGGGCCACAGCATGTTGCAGCTCTTCAGTTGCTTGTTTATCAGTGGTTTCAACAAGAAGGTAGCCAGAAATGCGAGAAACCCCCGCCACTGGAAAGTGTCGGAGGGCTCGTCGCAAATTTGTTACCAACTGATTTTCAAAAGTGGATCGGTTCTTACCCTTTAAGCCAATTTCGTGGTAGTGAACCAGACATACTCTTTCAGTCATAACTCTTAGTAAACGATGGTGTTCTCGCCCTTAATTGCCTCGTCAAAAGAATCTTTAACAAAGCCAAGGGTACCGTCGTTAATCTCTTTCATAGCAATAGAGACAGAATCTTTACCACTTGCAACAGTAGTAATGTCATCAAAATCCTGAACAGCGGTTACACGCAGGTGCTGACCGTGAAGCATATTGTTAATATCGCAAGCACGCTTAGAAGCAAGTGAGCAAAGCAAGAATGGATTCTGCTCAGTCTTCTGAAGCAGGCTGTCAATCTCAGGCTTAATAACAGACATTAAAGCTGACCTCCGTCTGATTCATAGTCATCAAAAACTTCCTCGAGCTTGCTCAGAGCAGTCTCAAGGTTGTCGTTCACAATGCAAACAGTATAGTCGTTTGCATGCTCCATTTCACGCGAAGCATTAGAAAGTCTCGTAGAAATGGTCTTCTCGTCTTCTGTACCGCGACCTCTAAGACGCTGTTCAAGCTCTTCAAATGAAGGTGGCTTAATAAAGACGAGAATGGCGTTGGGATATTGTTTGTGGACCATAAGTCCACCCTGAACGTCAATCTCTAGAACAACAGACTGACCTGCAGAAATCAGGCGATCAACCTCGGATTTGAGCGTGCCATAGCAATGGCCATGAACATGAGCCCACTCAAGGAATTCACCAGCATCAACGCGCTTTTTAAATTCTTCATCGGAGAGAAAATAATACGCAACTCCATCGACTTCTCCTGGTCGTGGAGAGCGCGTAGTAGCCGAAACCGTCAGGCCTAGGTTTGGGCGCTTGTCCCTCAACAGAGAGACAAGCGTTCCTTTTCCTACACCTGACGGTCCAGATACTACAAAAAGTTTGGCTGAACGAGCCACTACTTGGTCAGTGCCTCGAGGAGCTGCTCACGCTGACGAGCGCCAAGGCCCTTAACGCGGCGAGTTGCGGAAATTCCGAGCTCGTCCATAATCTTTGCTGCCTTTGCCTTGCCGTAGCCAGGAAGGGACTCGATAAGAGCGGAAACCTTCATACGCTCAGCAATAGGATCGGTAGAATCAAGGACCTCTTTAAGGGAGACCTTACCAGTCTTAACCTTCTCGCGAAGCTCTGCACGAGCATGACGAGCCTGAGCTGCCTTCTCAAGTGCTGCCTTGCGCTGCTCATCGGTAAGTGTAGGTAGAGCCATTGTTCCTCCAAACATCGTTTTCGTACTTCATATACGAAACTCAATTTAATGTGCCTTTTGCACTTCAGCAAAATAGTTTGCCACATAACACGTTATTTACAAGGGGTTTTTTAATATTTCCGCATCAAAAACCACCTGTTCATCACAATTCCAACAACTTCCGTTAATTTTTGAGCTCTGAAATGATGGATTCAAATGCTTCGACAGGATTATTTGCGCAGGTAATCGGCCTACCAACTACTAACTTGCTTGCTCCTGCCTGAATTGCTGCAGAAGGTGTGGAAATTCTGACCTGATCGCCCTTCTCAGCACCTTCTGGACGAACTCCAGGAGTCACGATGAGCGCATTTGGTCCCAAAAGCTCTCTCATCTCCTGTGCTTCCTGAGGCGAGCAGACAATTCCGTCAGCGCCAGCGTTATAAGACAGAGAAGCCAAACGAGCAACTTCATCCTTAATGGATCCGTCTACGCCAATGGAGTGGAGTGCGTCCTCATCCATGCTGGTAAGCACAGAAATAGCCACCAGTTTGGTACGGCCAAACTCATCAACGCCACGCTCTGCTGCAGCCTCTTCTGCACCTTCGCGACCAGCAGAGATCATCTGAGCAGTTCCCAGGCCATGGATAGATAAGATGTCTGCACCAGAAAGCGATGCAGAGTGGACAGCGCCTTTGACCTGGAATGGAATGTCGTGCACCTTGAGGTCAAGAAACACCTTGAAGCCACGTGCGTGCATCTCATCTACCATAGAGGGTCCGTAGCGATAAAAAAGCGTCATGCCAACCTTAACCCAGCGTGCGTGGCCGGCGAGAAGATCGGTGAGCTCCAGAGCTCTTTCTCTTGTGCAATCAAGCGCAACAATAACGGCGTCGCGTGCCTGCTCATCTGTTAGCATTCAACAGCTCCAATCAGCTCGTGGATGTCAGATACTCCCTGGGACTTTGCCCAGTCAGTAAGCTCGTTCAGAATACGTGGAGCACACATTGGGTCGTAAAGGTTTGCAGAACCCACCGAGACAGCCGTAGCGCCTGCCAGGATAAACTCTGCAGCATCCTCGCCCGTTTCTACGCCACCAACGCCGCAAATAGGAATAGAAACCGCACTTGCGCACTCCCAAACCATGCGAACAGCAGCATTATGGCAGAGAGGACCACTGAGGCCGCCAGTTGGCTTAGAGAGCCTGCTCTTTCTGGTGTGGACGTTAATTGACATGCCTGGAATAGAGTTGATGAGCGTTAGACCATCAGCGCCTTCAGCCTCAAAAGCCTTACCAATCTCGGCAACATTGACGGGAGCCATCTTAACCAAGATAGGTAGCTTTGTCAGAGGACGAACTGCCTTCATAATCTCTGTAGCCTGCTCTGGAGTGCCACCAAGGGGCTTACCGCCCTTCTCGAGATTTGGACAACTCACGTTAAGCTCAATAGCTGAGATGTGTGGATTAAGCTCTTCAAGGCGCTCGACAACGTCAATCATCTCCTGAACGGAGTGTGCCGCCATCTGCATGATGACGCGCGTACCACGGCCTTCAAGATCTTTCATGTAGTCATCAGTATGGGCGATAAAATCGTCCACTCCAGGATTGGCAAGGCCAACGCTGTTCATCATGCCGCCGTTGAGCTCGCACATACGAGGAGCTGGGTTTCCTTCCCAAGGAACGCGAGCAACACCCTTCATAGTGATGGCGCCAAGCAGAGAAACGTCGTAGAAACCCTCAAACTGCCAACCGTAGCCAAAGGTACCCGCAGCAGTATTGATAGGATTTTTCATCTGGATACCGCCAAGATTGACGGCCATTTTTACCTGATCTACCATGCGATCTCCTTTGCCTCAAAGACAGGTCCAACCATGCAAGCAGACGCATAGCCGCCCTTAGCAAGTGGGACATTGCAGGTGTTGCATGCGCCAAAGGCGCAGCTCATCATACGCTCCATAGAAACCTGGCAGGCAACGTTGTTGGCAATTGCAAGCTTGGCCACACTTCTCATCATAGGCTCAGGACCGCAGGTATAGATGGCGTCCCAAACACCCTGGCTCAAAGGTTCCTCCAAAGCTGCTGTTACAAAGCCCTTAGTACCCTTAGAACCGTCATCCGTTGTGACGTACACGTTCTGTGCGCCTAGCGCGAGAAGATCTTCTTCTCCAAAGAGTTTCTCGGCAGTTTGTGCGCCAATGACCGCGTCAAACTCAACACCCAGCTCAGTAAGCTTGCGCGCTGCAGCGATGATTGGCGTGATGCCCACACCACCTGCTACCAGGACACTTCTCTTGCTAGAGGCATTGAGTCGCCAGGGACGACCGCATGGAGCTGTCATATCGCTAGTGTCCCCTGGCTTCATCTGAGAGAGCCTACGGGTGCCCTCGCCCACTGTTGCGTAAATAAGCTCCAGCGTATCGGTTGCTTTATCAGCAAGCGAGAAGGACAGTGGGATGCGAAGAATATGGCGCTTATCGCCTGGTACATTAACGTTTACAAACTGACCAGGTTCCAAGGACTTACAAAGACCTGGCACCTCAAGCTGAGCTCTATACAGATTCTGGGCAACCTGGGTATTACTCAGAACTGTAAAGTCAAATACCTGTACATTTCCACGTAGTGGCATTACTTTTCCCCTCCAGGAACAATTACTTCATTGGCAAGAACACGCTTGCCGTCAACAAACACATCAGTTGCAACGCCATAAAGCTCAGTGCCAATAAAGGCCGAGTTCTTAGACTTGCTCTCAAAATACTCTGTCGTAATCTGAACCTTCTTTTCTGGGTCAAAAAGGGTCAGGTCAGCCTTGTAACCTGCAGCAATCTTAACAGGCTCAAGGCGCAGAATACGACGAGGATTAACGGCCATTGCGCGAACAAGACCAGTGTAAGAAAGCTTATTGGTACGCACCATATTAGTGACCATCAAAGGCAGCGAGGTCTCAAGGCCAATGCAGCCAAAGTAAGAGATTTCCCACTCACAGTCCTTCTCATGAGCTGCATGAGGTGCATGATCGGTAACAATACAGTCAACTGTACCGTCTGCGACTGCAGCCTGAAGAGCAAGCGCATCCTCAGCAGTTCTGAGCGGTGGATTCATCTTAAGGTTGGTGTTATACGTATCAGTGATGTTATCCTCAGACAAGAAGAGGTGGTGAGGGCAAACCTCTGCAGTAACAGGCAAACCCTCCTTCTTAGCTGCACGTACCAGCTCTGCTCCCCTACCCGTTGAAATGTGGCAGATGTGCAGAGGACAGCCGGTAAGGCGGCAAAGATCAATGTCTCTGGAAATCTCCAGCTCCTCGCCAAGTGCTGGCCAGCCAAACATGCCAAGTCGCGTACTTGCACGACCCTCGTTAACAACGCCACCAGCACTGATGGACTCAATCTCACAGTGAGCAGCAACAACGCGGTCAAACTGGGAGACATACTCCATAACGGTGCGCATCATACCAGCGCTTTGAACGCCGTGGCCGTCGTCAGAGAACGCGGATGCCCCCTCATCAACCATGTTGCCAATCTCAGCAAGCTCCTGTCCCTTAGAACCCTTGGTTAGAGCACCCATAGGACGGACGTGAATGAGACCAACCTCATTGCCGCGGTCAATCTGGAAGCGAACAGCAGGTCCGTTATCGGTGACAGGATTGGTGTTTGGCATAGTAGCAACATCAGTAAAGCCACCATGAACCGCAGCCCTAGAGCCCGTCTCAATGGTCTCTTTGTACTCAAAGCCAGGATCTCTAAAGTGAACGTGCATATCAACAAGGCCAGGGGTAAGCACCTTGCCCTTTGCATCAATAACAGTATCACCCTCTTGAGGTGCAACGGTTGCTGCTACTTCAGCAATAGTTTCTCCATCAATACGAACGTCCAGTACCGCGTCAAGATTAAGCTGCGGATCTACAACACGCGCGCCCTTAAGCAGAAATGCCATCAGAGTCTCCTCCCAGAAGCAAATACATTGCGGCCATGCGCGTCAAAACGCCTGCATTGACCTGGTCAAGAATACGAGAGCGAGCGCAATCGGCCACCTCGCTGTTAATTTCCATGCCACGGTTCATAGGACCTGGGTGGCAGATGATTGCTTCGGGCTTCATCAGCTTACTGCGGCGCTCGTCAAGGCCCCAAAGCCTGTTGTACTCACGGCGAGAAGGAATAGGAGCTCCTTCCATACGCTCCAGCTGCACGCGGAGCATGTACACGACGTCAACATCACCAATGACCTCATCAAAATGTGAGGTCTGATAGCAGCCAAACCAGCTTGGATCGTCTACGTGGAATGTTGGAGGTCCAACGAGAACAACCTCTGCACCCATAGTCTTGAGTGCTGGCACCAAAGAACCAACAACGCGACTGTGAGAAAGGTCGCCAACAATGGCAACTTTAAGGCCATCAAGATGCCCAAAGTTCTTGCGAATGGTATAGAGGTCAAGCATGGCCTGAGTGGGGTGCTGATGCTTGCCGTCACCAGCGTTGATGACAACGGCATCAGTGTGCTCAGTAATCTTCTGCGGTGTACCTGCAAGTCTTGCACGGCAGATAAACATATCAACGTTCATAGCGTCGATAGTCTGAATGGTATCTGCCAGAGACTCTCCCTTAACCACAGATGAAGTAGATCCTCCCATATTTAAAGCGTCAGCCGAGAGGCGTTTCTCGGCAAGCTCAAATGAAGAGCGAGTCCTGGTAGAAGGCTCTAAGAACAGGTTGACGATAGTGCGGCCACGAAGTGCCGGCACCTTTTTAATGTCTCTGTTATTTACAGCTTCAAACGACTGAGCTGTATCAAGAATCTGCTGGATATCGTCACGCGTCAGGCTGTTTGTATCAATCAAATGTTTAACCGAAAGCATTAGTTTCCTCCCTCAATAAAGGGGTCAGAATAGTCAGCTTCGTACAGCAAGACGCAGTCCTGACCATCAATTTCTTTAACATTTAAGCTGACTACCTGGCTCTTTGATGAAGGAACATTCTTTCCCACATAGTCAGGTCTAATAGGAAGCTCACGATGACCACGGTCAACTACTACGGCCAATTGAACGCGCTCAGGACGACCATAGTCGATGAGCGCATCAAGTGCTGCTCTGATAGTTCTTCCTGTCTGAAGAACATCGTCTACCAGCACAACGCTTGTACCTGTAATATCAAAATCGATATTAGTTGCATGGAGAACCGGTGCGGTATTTCTTCTAAAATCATCGCGATAAAAACTGATATCAAGTGAGCCAACTTTTGGCTTAAATCCGGTAAAACTCAAAATCTTTTCCGCAAGACGAGAAGCCAAAACCTCTCCACGGCGAACAATGCCCACCAAAGCAACGTTTTCAATTGCATCGTTATTCTCGACAATTTCGTGAGCAATTCGTGTAAGCATGCGGTCAAGGGACTGCTCATCCACAATGAGAGAGTGCGAACCTTCTTGAGCCATAGCGCCTCCAATAAAAAAGATACCTCACCTGACCAGGCACAAGGTATCCAAAAGGCAAAACTATGACTATGAGCCTTACGGGTATCTCGTACCACATTTAAAGACACACATATTGTACTCGTACAGACCCTAACTTTTGGTTAGGAATTTTAATTATCTCTTGAGGTGCTCGTAAGCTTCACAAACTTCATCCACAGGACCCAGCATGCGCTGCTTGCCCTTCTCAATCCAAATAGCACGGTCACAAATGCGCTGAACCAGGTCAATGGAGTGAGAAACCAGAAGAACGGTAACGTTATTAGAAGCGACCAACTCTTTGATGCGGTTCTCGCACTTTTGCTGGAAAAGGAAGTCTCCCACCGAGAGCGTCTCATCAACAATGAGCAGGTCAGGTTCTGTAACGGTTGCAATTGCAAAGGCAATACGTGCCACCATACCAGAGGAGTAGTTCTTGAGTGGCATGTCCATAAAGCCCTCAAGCTCAGCAAACTCTACAATCTGGTCAAAGTGCGAGTCAATAAACTCCTTCTTGTAACCAAGAAGAGCGCCATTGAGGTAGATATTCTCTTTAGCGGTAAGCTCCATGTCAAAGCCAGCACCAAGCTCAATAAGAGGCGCAATAGTACCTTTAACCTCACAAGTTCCCTTAGAAGGCTCAAGTACGCCCGCAATGATTTTGAGCATGGTAGACTTGCCAGAGCCGTTGGTGCCCACCAGGCCAAAAGCCTCGCCACGCTTTACTTCAAATGAGATGTCATCAAGAGCCTTGAACTCCTTAAAAGCAACCTCGCCGCGTGCAAAGGCATTTCCCATGGTCATCAGCGCGTAGTAGATAAAGATGATGATGACGCTCATCGCAAACCCTGCCGAGGACGAGTTGCGCGTCGGCTGGAGCCCGAGCGGCACGCCGATCAGCGTAAAGATCAGGCTCGCCATGGGGACGGAGACACGCTGATAAAGCTCCGCTTCGAGCTTGCTCGTGTTGACGTACTGCGTCTGCATGAGCGCGATCTGATGGCGCAGCTCGCGCATCGTCATTTCCTCGGGGGCTTTCTGCTCGCGGATGATCTGGCGCGGATCCTTCTCCACGGGGAGCACCTGCGTCTCAAAGCGCATCCGCCGCTCAAGATGTTCATCTGCGATGTCGTAGACATCCCCCTTGTGCATGATCCACTCGCTGCCCGTCCACTCGGCGTATTCGGCGTTCTCGACGTGCGAGACCTTGCCGTCCGAGCCGAAGATCTGCAGGCTGACCCCCGTCAGCTGCTGCTGCTCGGCATTGTAGGAGCGCGCGTAGACGAGGCGCTTGATCTTGCCGCCCTCGATCTCCTTGATGATAACGTGCTCCTGCGACTTCATGCCCGAGTTGCCCTCGATCTCGTAGTAGATCACGTTGCGATACGCCGTATTCGCGCGCGGGACGACGTGCTCGTTGAAGAGGATCGCCCCAACGCTCACGAGAAAGCCAAGCAGGATCGCAGGCGCAGCAATACGGCCGAAGCCGATGCCGCAGGACTTCATTGCCGTGATCTCGCTCGACGAGGAGAGCCGGCCAAACGTCAGGAGGCTCGCGAGGAGCATCGACATCGGGAACGTCCACATGACGACCCCGGGCAGACTGAACACGAATATCTTAATGACGGACGGCAGGGATGCCCCGTAGTCCGTGATGTACTGTGCAATGCGAAAAAGCGTGCCCGAGCCGATGAACACTGCCGAGAACGCACAGATGGCAAAGAGAAAGGACAGAAAGACCTCGCGAAATATATACTTGTCAAGAATACGGATTTTCAGATGCATACGCTCCCCTTCGCTGATGCAGAATTGCATCTTATTTATTCTATCATTTTCGAGCGTCCTTGACAAGGAGACAAAAGAGGGACTGCCGCACGTGCAGCAGTCCCATATTGTGCTGAATCAAAGTGCCCAGCTGACCTGTATATTCCCCGTCATGCCGCGCCTCGTTCCCTGCCAGCCCGCCATGCGGATATGACAGGACAGGCGGCTGTCCGGTGGAATAAAACGATAGCCCAGCTCGACCATCGTACTGCCGCCGCGCAGGGTGGGACTATCGGTGGCAAGCCCTTGGACGGATGCTGCCCCCTCGCCGTCGAACTCGTACTCGTAAGCAAGACCCGCATAGACCTCCTTGCCCGTATCCTCGCGGTGCAAGAAGGTGAATCCGGCTCTCATGCGATGCGACGCAACCGCATCGAAATCGTAGGTTTCGCCCGTATTGAGCTGTGCACTGACGCCATCCTGCCGTGAATAGAAGTATCGCAGGTAGGTGTTCAGCGTATCGCCCGTACGGAGCAGCCGTGTCTTTCCGATGCCGATATGTGCCGCATAGTAGGTATTTCCACTGTCGTAGGTCGAGACCGTCCCGGCAACGATCGTGCCCGTGTAGTCGCTGCGCACCCTGCCGCCATGCAGTGCCGCCTCCAGCCAGTGTCCATCGGGGCGTTCGATGCGCCCCATGAGCCCTGCGCCGAGGTAGCTGATCTTGCCGCTGCCGTGCGTGCCGTCGTCGAGATAGGTGTGGTAGGTTCCCCTGCCGTACTCCACAAAGGGGGTAAAGAGGGTCTTAGCCGCCTTGCGCTTCCCCTCCTTTGCCCAGCCGACGCTGAGATTGTAGCCGGTCGTCGCAACGTAGGAGCCGGTCTCTGCACGTATCGTGCCCTGACTCATCGCCGCCCAGAGCTGGTAGCCGCGCTTTTCGTCGTCCTCCGCCCGACCGCCCTCCTTCGCCGCCGAGGAAATGCCCGACGCCGCCAGAAGGTCGGCCCCGCGATTGATGAAGTCCGTCGCCCCACAGCGCGGCTCGACAAAGGACTTGCTGCCTCTGTTGATCGTCGCACGCAGCACCCGCGCCACCAGCTCATCCGTGCCCTGACGCATGAGCTCGAAGTCATAGAGGATGGAGACGCCCTGCATGCCCGTGACGATATTCGCCTGCGTCGCCCCGGCGATGGTGAGCGTACCGCCCGGCGCGAGCTTCATGAGATGGATCGTATCGCTGTTCCTGAGCCGCCGCGCGTGCCCCGCGATGCCAAACCCGACGTCGAGTGTCGCGACGTTCTTCGCAGCGACGCCGAGCTGCAGCATCGGCGGCATCGACCCGTCAACATTCTCATCCAGATAGAATTGCAGTCTCTGAATACCCGAAAAGTCGTGAATGCGATTCGTCGGACGCGCCGCACTGTAGTGGAGAGCGAGGACGTTGTCCGTGCTGCCCGCCGTACCGCCGATCACGTCGCCCGTGACCGCCGCCCCCTGCAGGTGGATCGCGTTGTCCGTCGTCACCGTGCCGCTGCCGCCCGTGACATCCCCCGTGATGGCAGCATTCGTGATATACACCTTATTGTGCGAGGCAGAGCCGCCCGTCGAGCTGCCGCCCGTGACACTGCCCGCATTGACCATGACGCGCACCGTGTTGCTGTCCGCATCGCCGCTGACCGCACGGCCGCCCGTCACATTGCCCGCGAGCGTGCCGCCCGTGATCTCCACGGTATTCTCGCCCGCATCGCCCGTGCCGCCCGTAAAGCCGCCAAAGACATCTCCTGTGATCGCGCCGCCCGAAATGCTGACACTGCTCTTTCCAGCCTTGCCCGACGCACCCGCATCGAGAACGGCACTGCCGTAGATATTGCCCGTCACCGTGCCGCCTGAGATGCCGACGCCGTTCTCCTCCGCGTCCTTCGTCGCAGCGACAGCCGTGAGTGCCGCGCCGTAGACATTGCCCGTCACCGTGCCGCCCGAGATCGCTGCCGTATTCTTCTTTGCCGCGCCATCCTTCACCATGACCTTGGCGCCGTAGATATCGCCCGTAATGGCAGGCGGCAGAGCAGACGGATTCGCTGCATCTGCTGCAATAACAAGCGCATTGCTCTCGGCATCGCCCGTCGTGAGCGGATTGCCCGCCGCATCGTACAGATGATTCTCGACATAGCCGCCATAGGCATGGGTAAGAGACCCACCCGTGACGGTGAGCTTGTTCTGCTCGACCTTGTTGCCGACGCCCGTGCGCCCCGCCCATGCGGCAGGATTCGTCCCATCCGTCGCTTTATAGATGGCAGACTGATTGTTGCGGAAGCGAAAGCCGTTCACATAGACATCCTGCGTCGCCGTCACACCGTGGCTGTCCGTATCGGTGACATACTCAAAGTCGCCGCTCGTGCGCCGCTTCTCCTTGATGGGCGTGTACGTATCGACGCCGTTCTTCATAAAGCTGATGCCGCTCGTGTTGTGCATGAGCGTGACCAGCCGCTCTTTATAGGAGCTCGGCGTAAATGACGAGGGAAATGTGACCTCCACC
>CALLVW010000050.1:0-76280 GCA_938015835.1 uncultured Atopobium sp.
ATGTATACGTCTTTTTAACAGATTATCCGACTTAGGTGTGTTTTGAACTGCCTCCTATTTCTCGTGTCCAAGAAATGGGAGGCAGTTCACGAATGTCAGGCACTTTGCAATCAATTGTGGTTTTCTCCTCAATACGTTAGGTTTAACCTTGCGGTCATCCCAACTTTTAACCTACTCGGATTAGTTTTCAGCCTTCTTGATCTTCTCGCCAAGTTTTTTGTCAATGACGACGTAGAGGTAGCCCAGGGCAACAAAGACAACAATCAAAATCACAATGGTCAAAGCAACTGTTGGGACTCCTAGCTTGTCAAAGTCCATAAATCCGTAAGGCCAGCGAGACTTCTCTTTAATCTGCACGCCAAAGCCCAGGACCAAAACAATAATGTACGCAAAATACGTGAGCGGATACAAAGGCCAGATCAGAGGCTCTTTGAAGCCCATAGTTGGCTTCTCGTCAAAGAGCAGCCAGTCCAAAACGGCGCAGATAGGAATCACATCATGCAGAATAAAATTGTTGAACTTAAAGACGCCGTTGACAAAGACCTCGCCATGGTCAAGTAGGAAGTAAGCTACCAGGCCAGTTACGGTAATGCCCAGCATAAGCGTGTGTTTGACCGTTGGCATCCATGGCTTCTGAGCAGTCTCGGGATGCTTGTAAGCCTGGAATAGCGCACCCCAGAAATAAGCAACAAGCAGCAGGTTAGAGATGTTGGTGAAGTAATACAAGAAAGAAACGCGGAAGTTCATTCGGAAGACGCCCGCAGAATCACACAGTACAAAGGTGCCAATCACAGCAATACATAGCTTAAAAATAAATGACGCTTTCTTAGATTTAATCAACGCAGTACCTCCTTCTGTAAAGCGAGAGGTCACTGTAAACCTAACGCGCCGCGACAAAAATACGTAATTCTCAGAGTTAACAGTTATGTTTCAAATGAAAAAGATTCAAAAAAATGCGGTCTTCTCACTTTTGGCGAGAAGACCGTGAAATGGCGAGAAAATCGCAGATGTCAAAGGTGTACAAGGCCAACTAGGACTGCGTTACTGAAGCGCGTGCTTGATTACAAGAATTGGATGGTGTAGGAGCAGTCGAGGTCCTGTGGATTTCATGACCTCTTTAACGCGAGCGCGCATCTCTTTGCTATAGCAATGCGATTTGCATTTTGAGCAAAACGTCTTTGTCTCAATGTGAGGACAGCGGTCCACACGCGTATGCGCATACTTCTCAAGCTCAGCGCACTCGTCGCACAGAGGTTCGTGGGCTTTGGTGCGATGGTACTTCTCGCAATAAAAACGAATCATGAGCGAAATAAGATCTTTTTCTTTTTGACGTTTCTGCGCAATTTCTTCAGGTGTCATCAGCTCACTCGTCCCCCATCAACGGTGTAAACAACATCTGCAATTCCCATGGTAGAAGCCCTATGAGAGACAAGAACCACGGATTTGCGCTCAGTTTCTTTATCAAGTGAGCGCAAGATAATTGCCTCGTTCAGGCTGTCTAGGTTACTGGTTGGCTCGTCAAGCAACATGAGTGGCGCGTCATGCAAGAATGCGCGAGCAAGGCCAATGCGCTGGCGCTCTCCGCCAGAAAGTGAGTCGCCAAGCTCTGCAACAGGCGTATCGTAGCCCTGAGGCAGCGTGGAAATGTACTCGTGAATTGAAGCCTTCTTGCACGCCTCAACAATCTCTTCATCCGTTGCGTCAAGCTTTGCAATGCGGAGATTGTTCTTAATGGAATCGTGATATAGATGCGTATCCTGTGTCATGTAGCTCTCAAGATCGCGCAGGTTAGAGGTATTAATCTGCTCCAAAGGAGTTCCAGAAATCTCAATGGCTCCAGGTGTTGCTGGCCAGAAACGCATCAAGAGTTTAAGTAACGTAGACTTGCCTGAGCCGCTCTTTCCCACAATTCCCACGATCTTATCGGTAGGAATATCCACGGAAATGTTGTCTAGAATCTGCTCGTCATCGTACGCAAATGAAAGCTGAGAAACGCGCACGCCCTCATAGGAGATGTCTTTTTGACCCACTACATCTTCAACCAGGGGCTGTTCGTCCAAAATATCCAAAACACGGTTGCCTGCAGCAAACGTACTGGTCAGGGTTGTACCAAGTGCTGCCAAAGCCACAACAGGCCCAAACGAACTCATCAATGCAATGGTAACAATGAAAGCTTCATTCATAAGAATCTGCTGGTGATAGGCCAGGTAGAACGAACTAAAGAACATAATAAGGCCAGAGAGCAAAATAACCGTTGAGGTGATTGCATCGTTGACACCAAATGCCTTCTTAACTGCCTGCTGTCTGTCGCTTAACTGATCAGCAAGCTTACTGGAGCTCTCAAGCATTTGAGTGCCCGTGTTGTACTGCAGAATCTCGTCAAGACCACGCAGGTTATCAAGGGTAACCGTAGAAAGGTTACCAGCAAGATCTCTTGCCTCAGCAGAGTCTTGCTCGGAGCGTTTAGACATAGCAAGCGGAATTGCCACGCCAACTACCAGGTAAGAAACAAGTGCAATAACACCCAAAATCCAGTTGGTGCTGCCCGCAATAAACCACACCATAACAATGCAGAACACAACCGCAATGCAGATAGGCGAGATAGTGTGTGCGTAGAAAACCTCAAGCAACTCAATGTCTGAGGTAATGACACTCATCAGGTTGCCCTTATTTTTGACCTCAAGCTTTGCAGGAGCAAGCTTTCTGAGCGCCGTGAACACACGGTCTCTAATAAGCGCAAGCAGTTTAAACGCAATAAAGTGGTTGCATTCCTGCTCGGCATAGCGCAACAGACCGCGGACCAGGGCAAACAAAAGCATGCCGCCAAAAAGCAACACCATAGGAGAAGATGAAGCAAAGCCCATAGCGCTGAGCAGCGCATATGCTCCAAAAATGCTGATGAACGTGGCGGCAAGGTTACCCAAAACGCCCATCAAAATTGCAAGTATCATAAAGCCAGCCAGCGGACGAACCAGCCCCACCAGCCTCAACATAATGGTGAGCGCACTACGGCGAGAAGTACGTGCAGTTGTGGCGCTGTTCTTAACTTCTGTTTTCATTACGCCTCAACTCCTTTCACATAATTCTCAAGCTCAGTCTGGGCCTGCGTCATTCGTTTGTACTCGTCATTTGTTGCAAGCAACTCTTGGTGCGTTCCACTTCCAACAACGCGACCATGCTGCATAACAACAATCTGATCAGCATTTTTAACGTTTACTAAGCGGTGAGAAATTACCAGCACCATCTTTGTCTGAGCAAGCTGGTGAACCTGCTGCATAATAACGTCTTCACTCTCAACATCAATATTTGAAGTAGCTTCATCAAAGATGTACATCTGGCTATTGTGAAGCAGGGCTCTGGCCAGTGCTAATCTCTGACGCTGACCACCAGACAAGTTGGAGCCCTTCTCGGCAACTGGCGCGTCAAGTCCACCCAAAGACTTTACGAACTCAGCAAGATTGACCTGTTCAAGGGCGTGCCAGAGCTGTTCTTCAGTTGCCTCTGGATTACCCATGGCAAGGTTAGAGCGAACGCTTCCCATAAAGAGATGTGCTTGATGACCAATATACGTAACGTTTTGAAGCAAATTCTGGTCAGAAATGTCTGACAAACTGGTATTTCCAAACAGAACATCGCCAGAATACGAGCGAAGTTTTCCGGTCAGAAGTGCTGCAATTGTTGATTTTCCGCAGCCTGACTCTCCTACCAGGGCATTCAAAGAGTTAGCGCGCATTCCAAAAGAAACATTCACCAAGACGGGTTTCTCACCATCATAGGAGAAAGAAACGTTGCGCAAAGCGACATCACTAGAAGCTGGAACGGTCTTGGTGCCCTGCTCTCGAACAGGCATATCAAGCAGGTCAAAGATCTTGTCCGACGCTGCCATGCCGTTCATGGCAATGTGGAAATAACTGCCCAAAAGACGCATAGGCAGGAAGAACTCAGCCGAAATCAAAATGACAAAGACGCCTTCCCACATAAAGAGGAGCTGGTCATTTACCTGCTGAATTGCAAGAATTGTACCAAGCGCGCTTCCACCAAATGCAACCACGTCCATCACGGTGATGGAGTTGAGCTGCATGGTTAGAACCTTCATGGTAATACGTCTAAAGTGCTCGGCTTCCTCGTTCATCTGCTTGTGTTTAAAACCATCAGCCTTGTAAATCTTTGCTGTGGTCAGACCCTGCAGGTTCTCCAAAAACGTATCGCCAAGCTGCGTATACTGGCCCCAATACTTAGACAAAAGCTTCTTTGCAAACTTCTGGATAAGAACGATGGTCATTGGAATGAGCGGCACAAATATCAGCAAAACAATGCCAACTACCGGACTAATAAGGAGCAACGTCAGAAATAGTGTCAGTGGCGCCAAAGCTGCGTAGAAGAACTGTGGTAAATACTGCGCAAAATATGTCTCAAGTTGATCGACACCCTCAACTGCCAGCTGAACAATTTCACTGGTAGCATATGAGTTCTTGTAAGAAGGACCAAACTCTAAAAGCTTCTGATAGATTTTCTCGCGAAGGGTCTTTTTAACTCTCTTAGCTGCATAAAAACTTGTCTTGTGCTGAGCAACTTTACAATAAATACGAATCACTGCAGCAATAAGGCAAAGACCAATAAATATCAGCTGCTCTTCAAAGACAAAATAATTCATAAAGAGCGCCTGAATCATTCTTGCCAGAGAGTACATAAATACAATATTGGCAAGCAGTGCAATCCACTGGTAAAGCACGGTCAAGCCAATATATTTTTTACTCTCCTCAATGAGGGCAATGAGGCGTTTGTTAATCATCATATGCAGACTTCTTTCGCTTTTCTTACAAGAAGAATCTTTAGTCCACTAACTGTTTCATTTACTTTACCTGTAATTTTGTCGTTGCATATACGAGTTTGCCTTATGCAACATTTAAAAACAACACATAAAATAGCGAGAACAACTGCTATTTTTGAACACGTTCCCAGTCCACTTTTATGAGCATTGATATACCAAGCTGCTCTTCTTTGCCTGTGTACTTATTAAGGTCTGTAATGATATCCACCTCCGTGAAGCCGCACTTACGAGCCACTGAAGCAGACTTTTTATTGCACTTAAGATATCTAATAATTACCTGGTCAACACCATGCTCTTCAAATGCATATGCGGTAAGAGCTTGAGCACCCTCAGATGCAAACCCTTGCCCCCAATAAGGACGACCAATCCAGTAGCCAATTTCTGCCTGATGCAGCTGCTTTGAGGAATCCTTTGAATCAGGAATTTCTTCAAAATCCAACGACATTGAACCAATTACATGACCGGTCCTCATGTCTTTTACGGCATAACAGGACTTATCGGACAGCACGTTTGCAAGAACCTGCTTGGAATCTTCTAAAGTTTTGTGAGGTTCCCATCCACAAAGTGGACCAATTTCTGGATCTTTTGCCAATTCATAGAGCTCATTGGCATCAGATGCATGCCATGGAATAAGAAACAATCTCTTAGTTGTAATCATACAAGCTCCCTTTAAAGCTTTTTACTACCCTACAGCTTTCTTATACTGTCCAATCTGTTGGACACTCATGCTTTTTAACTTCTTTACTCTATCCTTAACATCTTCTAAGGAGGCTCTTATGTACAGTCCTACAAAACTTGTTGATTCCTTTGTTATTTCCGGTCTTCCCTACTACGACGCCCCTCTTATTTTTGATCAGCTTAAACTTGGTTCAGATCTAACCATTGTTCCTGAACGCGATAACCCTTACGATCCTGAAGCTCTTGCTCTGTACTCTAATGACCATAAGCTGGGCTTTGTTCCTAGAGAAAGCAATTCTCTCTGGAGTACTTTGCTCTTCTATGGACATCAAAACATTGTTACCTGCAAGATTACGCAACTCAGTGATCACCATGGTCATCTTCTCGTTAAAGCAGGTCTTTACGTCATTGATGCTCGCTAATTGGTACTCGTGAACTGTCCGGTTTAGCCCGTCCGTTTTAGCCCGTCTTCGCCGTTTAGCTAGTCCCTTTCTGTGTTTGGTAGCTCTGAAGAATTCCGCTCAAGTACTCTTGGTATTTCTGCCTGGTCTTCTTTGGAGCTACCAGTTCTATATCTGTTCCAAAGGTTGCAAGCCAGCCGTAAAACGTTGGAGCTTCCATTACAGAAACATGCACGTCAGCTGTACTTCCATCAGAACTTGGATTGTTCAAAATAATGTTCTTGCCAAAGCGATCGTACACCGAGCACATCACACGTTCATTGACACGAAGTGTTACCTCAACAACCTCGCCCGAATACATGCCAAAGACGCGCTCTTGATACTTGTCTATATCAAACTGCTTGATCTGCTCGTTAACCGTGGCGTCAGCATCAGAAACCTCAAGTCTAAACATGCGGTCCACGCGATAATTGACAAAGTTTTGATGCTTATCGTTCCACACAATAAGATAGTAGAAATCGTCAATATACGTAAGTTGAACAGGCGTTTCTTCTCTTACGGGAAGCTCTTCAATAACCTTATCTTTAAAGCCTTTCTTGCGATACTTAAACGAGACCTTTTTCTTCTGCAAAAGGGCCGTTTGAATAGCATTAAGAGCATAAAACACAGACTCATTTTGCGACTTAATGCGACCCTCAACATGGATGCGCTTCTTCAGCGTATCAGAGGTAGACTTCCCACCCAGCTCTCCAATAAGGCTTACGAGGTTATTTGCCTTGCGCTCCGTCAAAAACTTTGACGACTGCACAGCATCTGCCATCAACATGAGCTCTTCAGCCTGAAACTTCCTGGTTGCCAGGCCGTATTCAACAGGATGGCGCTGGTAAGACTGAATGTCGTAACCAAAATTCTGCAGCGATTTAATGTCGTCGTAAAGCGTTTTACGCTCCACGCTTAGCCCACGCTCTGCCAGCTTTTCAATAAGCTGAGGAGTACTTAAACCATGGTCATCATCAGTTTCTTCTTCAAAAATCTGAATGAGATGCAAGCAGCGGGTCTTCTCGCTTGGCATACTGCCTCCGAAGTCTAGCTCCAATAAAAAACTCCTGTCCATTTTAGTGGACAGGAGTCGAGAAGAACGTATGGTCAGAAACTCTTCGGTAAACGGCAAGTGAGTCGCAAACAGACCGTAAACCAGCCGATGTTTAGCCCCAAACCTCTTCGGCAATTTCTTTTACAAGCGCAATCTTTGCCCACTGCTCATCTTCGGTGAGCTTGTTACCAATCTCGCAGCTTGCAAAGCCGCACTGGGGAGAAAGGCAGAGATTCTCCAGAGGTACGTACTGAGCCGCCTCATGAATACGCTCAATAACCTTGGCTTTCTCTTCCAGCTGGGCGTGCTTGGTGGTGATCAGACCAAGCACAACCTTTTTACCAGCTGGAACAGAAGCCAGGGGCTCAAAGCCACCGGAGCGATGATCATCAAATTCTAAGAAGAACGCGTTTACATGCTCTTGAGCAAGAAGAGCATCAGCTACATCGTCATAGCCGCCCTCGCAAGCCCAGGTACTATGGAAGTTGCCACGACAAACGTGCGTGTTAATAGTCAAGTCAGCTGGAGCTGCATCAAGAACGCGGTTATTAATCTCCAAGAGCAGTGCCTTGATCCTCTTAAGACCCTCCTGGTCAGCGCCAAAGAAAAGCTCTGCACGTGGGTCAACCAGCACGCCCCATGAGCAGTCATCAAGCTGAAGATTACGACAGCCTGCAGCATATACCTGCTTAATAAACGCACTGTAGCCAGCAACAATATCTTCAAGAAGGTCCTGGTTGTTGGCATAGTACTTGTTAGTCTGCTCGCGATTCATGGGCATAATGAACTGCTCAATAAACTGTGCAGGTGCAGGAATAGTAAGCTTGGCAACGGTTGTCTCGTCCTCAAACTGTTGGACAAAGCGGAAGTGCTCAATAAACGGATGCTCTTTGATGAGCTCCACTTTTCCTACGAGGAAGGTGTCGTCAATCTCTGCAGTCTCATCGTGGAAAGGAAGTCCAGTATTAGTTGGCGCATGGCCAATACCTTCGAATGCCCACATAAAATCAAGGTGCCAGGTTGCACGTCTAAACTCACCGTCAGTGATGACTTTAAGGCCTGCCTGTTTCTCCTTTTGGATAAGCTCTGTAATAGCTTTGTCCTCTATTTGCTTGAGCTCATGTGTATCAATCTGACCTTTTTCAAACTGAATACGAGCCTGCTTAAGATTTTCTGGACGGAGAAAGCTGCCAACAACATCAAAGCGATGTGGAGTAGTTTTATCATTTTTGATTGCCATCATAGCCCCTTAGAACTGCTTACGAGAAACCAGTATGACAATCAAAACTTCACTTGTGAAATACAAATACTTAACTAATTCATATAGCTAATAACTATATCTTAACGTTTACCGTTCCACTCATCTAAGAACTGATCAACATACTCACGCATGTACTTCTCGCGAGCTTTTCCTAGCTCTTTACCACTGCGCGTATTCATCATGTCTGTCAATAAAAAGAGTTTCTCGTAGAAGTGGTTGAGCGACGTTGATTTGTGTGAGTGATACTCCTCGCTGCTCATGTTGAGAGTTGGTGGTTCGTCCGGATCGTACATACCACGACCGTGACTTCCGCCATAAGCAAAGGTGCGTGCAATGCCAACAGCACCAAGCGCGTCCAGGCGATCTGCGTCTTGAACACACATACCCTCAAGCGTTGAAGGAACTACCGAGTCTGTTCCCGAGAAAGAAACCTCATCGATTGCGATACAAATTGCCTGGATAGTGGCCTCGTCGACAGCATGCTGGCGCAGAAAACCAACGGCCCTATCCTTATGCTCATGCGTCTCTGGAGAAAGCTTGATGTCATCAACATCGTGCAAAAGCGCAGCAAGGGCAACAATCTCTTGATTTGCCCCCTCCTCTTGCGCAATTCTTACAGCCATTTTGTACACACGCAACGTGTGGAAGTAATCGTGGCCACTAAAATCTGCGGAGAAGACCTCTTTTACAAAGTCCAAAGCGTCATAGATAATTTTTGAGTCCATAACTCCCCGCTCAACACATTCAAACGTATCTCTCACGCATTATTTGCGCAGATTGTGCATCCTCTTAACTGTCTTTTTCTTAGTGTACACAGCCTCTCTTGCTTGAGAATTTTGAAGCTCAAATTTCATGAAATTGTTAACTATCCAGCTTCCACTATTCAGTTTCCGCATAACTCACATTTGTCTCAAAATTTAATACATTTCTATTGCAATTTTTATCCGTTGCACGTTTACGACAAATGTCGAGAAAATCGTCAAAAATAGAGCAATTTAAATGCCATTTTTCAACGTACCAAATATTTTGATTAAATTATTTATATAACATGAGATGAAGATGTTTTTTGAAATGTGTTCAAACTATAAAAATCGCTGGTTGAGCTAACAATTTTTATCAAAATAATAGATAATTATCTATACGAAAAATGCTCTGAATATGTGTCATTTATCTCTATCGTGCTTATCGTGATGCATCACTTTCAGCGCAAGATTTAATTGCAAATTTTGTTGGGGTATTCACTATTTGTTAGGGGTAGGTATGGAAAGAAAAAACAAGAACTTTGCAAGCAAAGGGGCAAAGACAGCTATGTCTTTGGTACTTGCGCTCTCTTTGGTCCCTTCTTCAGCGTTAGCAGAAATTGCAAGCACTCAAGAGGTGGCTCAGACGCAAGAAGTTGCAGCAACTCAAACAAGTGATGCAACTGCCTCAACTTCGGAGGCAACCGCAGAGACCTCTGCTGAAACCACCGCTAACGCAGAAGCTACTTCCAACCAGCAGACCTCTGAGCAGACTGTTGCTCCTGCAGAAAGATCTTCTCGCCGTGTTACAAGAAGCCTTTCTTACATCTCAACTGAGCTCTGGGTAGACGGAACCAACGGTAGCGATACTAACGAGGGCTCCAGCTCCGATCCTGTTAAATCTCTCCAGAAAGCACTGGAGCTGTGGGGAGAAACTTCTTCAATCTACACCATTCACCTCAAAGGCAACCTTGATTTGACCTCTACGGTTACCATTCCTTCTGGTCTTACACTCAAGATTGAATCTGAGGGCGCAACGCTTACTGGCACTGGAAACAGCATTGACGGTCTGGTTCTTTCACCTGGCTCAACGCTAACTGGCACAGGCACTCTTACCATGTCAGGCTTCAAAACCGCCCTCACTGCAGAAGATGGCTCAACCATCACCGATGGTACCTATGTCTTTAGAAACAATGCAGGTGCAAGCGGTACTCGTGGTATTTCTCTTGGCGGAACCGTTAGCGGTAGCACCAACAAGAACAGCGTTACCATCACCGCAGACGATAAGAGCAATACAAACTTCTTTGAGTCTGGCGTTACCTTTGAAAACGCTACCATCAAAGTAACTTCACAGGCTCGTACCTGGAATGATGCTCGCAACCTCAACCTTAAGAACACAGACCTTACCGTTGAAGGCTTTGGTCAGACTTTCTACGTCAACCAGCTCAACATGAATGACTCTACGCTGACCATTAATCCTTCATGGTACGGCGCTACGGGTATGACCATCCAGGGTACTTCTAATATTGTTAACTCCACCATTAATGCTAATGCTGGTTCAACTTCTGGTATTTCTGTTGGTGTAGCTGGTGGAACAGTAAACGTTACTAACTCAACCCTTAACTTCACCAATGGAGGAACCGGCGGTCTTAACGTCAACACTGGTGACGTCATCATTAACAACTCCACCATTAAGGGAGACGGTCGTAACTCTGGCGCCCTCTTTGGAGCCCAGACTAATGGCTCCATCCAATTCACCGGAAACAGCCTGGTAGAAACCCCTGCTACCAAGAACTCCGATAACGGAGCTGGCCAGACTCGTCAGAACTACAACGTTGTTGGCGGCTCTTACCTGCTCAAATACGCACCAAGCTACAACAGTGGCTTTGGTAGCACTATCCCTACAAACGGTGCAGCTAACGGCAACGAGGTTCTCTCGCTCTTTACCCTTGCTGACCCATCAACTAACTCTCTGAGCCTCATTAATGCTAACGGAGCAACCTATACCTACCCAGTTGCTAATGCTTCAAGCGATGGTCAGAAGCACGTTTGGGCACCTGCCGCAACCGTTACCTTTGACCTCAATACCCCAGGCGTTACCGGCATCAACCCAACATTTGCTGACGGCACTACTGCTAACAAGACTGCTCTTGCTATGCGCGGCAACTCTCTTGCAACTGCTTCTTCTGTAGCAGGAGGCTCCACTACCCTACCTGCAGATCCTTACGCAAGTGGTCAGGAGTTTGACGGCTGGTACTACACCGACGCTGCTGGTACCGAGCACCAGTTCACCGCTGATACCCAGGTCACCTCTGACATGACAGTCTATCCACATTGGAAGGCCAACACTGCTTGGTTCTACGTTAGGTATCACAATGGTAATGGCGTCTCTGTCATTGACCGCGTTGCTACCAACGCTAGCCGTACCGTAACGGTCCGTTCTGACGCTGAGGTCAACAACCTCGACAATAACTTCAATATCGCTGGAAAGACCTTCAAGCGTTGGACCACCCAGGCAAACGGCGCTGGTGACGAGGTTGCAGCTAATTCCAACCTGGCTGTTCCTGCAGGTACTGATACCGTTGATTTGTACGCAGACTGGGAGGAGCAGCACCTTACCGTGTCCTTCTCGGCAAATGGTGGCACCTTCTCTGCAAACAGTGTCTTTAAACAGAACCCTAACGTCTTTGACATCACCACCGATGCAAATGGCGGAGAAGTAGCAACTATCAAGACTCATCCAACTGTTGCTGAGCAGACTACTATTAACGCTCTTCTACAGAATCTCAGTGGCAATACTTTGACCACAGATACTGCTGGAATTGCAAGCTCAACCAGCACCAACACTAATACCGCTTATACAGAGATTGCAACACTAGAGAATTACGTTTTGGATAACGCAGAAACCCCTGTAACGTTCTTTGGTTTTGTTGTTGGTCACAACTATCACTACTGGTTCACTGACGCTGCAGGTAACTCCGCTGCAACCATCGACGGTGGTGCAACACTTACTAACGATGTCACCTACTACCTCAAGTGGAAGGAAGATCCTTCCATCCAGAGAGTAGAGCTTACGAGCGATCTTCCTGCTGATATGTGGAGTGACTCTCAGAGCAACACCACTCAGATCAAGGAAGTTTCTAACGATAAGAGCTTCAGTCTTACAGGCGCTATTGACGCCACTTCCGTCATTAATCAGATGAGCGCTTTTGAGAATGGCATTGCTGGCGGCCTCGACGACCTAACCAAGATTACGCTTTCTGGCACAACTTCTACCTTTACTGCAAAGCTCACGCTTCCTGCTGGCGTTGTTGTTCCAGCTAATCCAACAGTAACCACCTCTGGCCTTGGTGACCTCTTTGAGGTTACAAACGTTTCCGTCAACGGTCAGGAAGTTACCGTTACCCTGAAGCTTAAGGGCACGTACACCAACTACAAGCAGCTCAAAGACGCTGTCGAGACAGTTGGCAAAGACGATGCAGCTACCGCAGAAATTGCAAGACCTCTTACCGTAACTGTTGATGGTCTCACACTTGACCCAACTCAGGTAACCAATGGTCAGGAGCTCACCGCTACAGGTACTCTTACTGGCACCTTTGAATCTTTTGCAAAGAACACCGTCACCAACGTCACCAAGAAGTTCGAACTTTCTTGGAACGGCGTTCAGATTGCTGCAAGCAGAGACCCTCGTGGTACTGGCATTCAGCAGACTCTGATTGTGAACAACCCAATTGAGATGAACCTTCCTGCTGATATGCTTGCTGACGAGAATACCGAGCATGATCAGGTCATCACTATGAAGGCAGGTTCTACCTTTAACCTCACTGGTTCAATTCTTGCTTCTTCTATCCAGGAGCAGATGAACAACATTGAGCGTGCCTACCCTAATACCAACCATGACACCATTACGCTGAGCAACCTGAAGTTCAAGTTCACAGCAACCCTGACTGTTCCTGAGGGAATGACGCTTCCAAGCAACCTTGATGCCAACACCATCCAGACTTCCAACTTTGGTAGCGGCTTTAAGGTCAGCGATGTTCAGGTCAACGGTCGTACGGTTACCGTCACCTTTGAGCTCAGCGATCCTTCCTCCATTAGAACGTACTCTGACCTCGAGCGCATTGTTGATGAGGCAAGTGCCAACGATGGCTGGATGAAGCTCACCATTCCTGGCGTCACCATTGACTCCAATGTTGCTGCAGGCACCCAGCTCACCGCTGTCGGCACCGTTACCGGCTCCTTCAGCGCTATCGCTGATTCCGCAGCTGGCAACCGCAAGGTCTTCTCGTTCACCTGGAATGGTGTCCAGTGGCCAGATGGTAAGGACGCCGTTGCAACTGATAACGACACAATCCAGCTAACCATTACTGTTGCAGAGGATGAGACTCCCGAGACTCCTTCTACTCCAACTAAGCCATCTAAGAAAAAGAAGCAGAAGACTCCATACACCGGAGATGCTTCTGCTGCAGCACCTCTTGCTGCACTTCTCGCTGGTATGACCGCTGTAATGACTTCACTTGGCATTACTAAGCGTCGTAAGAATAAGTAAGAAAGAAAGTGATTGGTTCTGTATCGCTCTAGTTAGGATGTGCTATGAAAAGTAAGGCAAGGATTGTAGCGGGATTGCTTTTAGCTGCCGTTGCATTCGTCGCAGCATTGCTGCCCAACCTTAGCGTGGCTTACGCAGAAGACACTACAGGTCTTCAAATCAATGCTCTGAGCATTGAAGATGCGTCAACTCACGCCCAAGTTGCTGACCTTCTTGCAGGTCAAACTCCTGCTCTAAAAGCGGGAGTCACCTACGCCCTGAATGTTGGCTACACAATCCCTGCATCATTGCAGTTCTCCCCAACGTACCTCAACGTGAGGTTTGGAGACGGACTCTATGTCACAGGTACTCCAGGTGCAACATTTACCGTTGGTGGTATCTCAAACACCAGCTTCTCTGACCTGGTTACCACACCTACGGGAACAGGAACCCTTCCTTACGGCTATCCTGGCGCAAGTTCCGAGAAGAACCGCAGTGGTGATCTGGTCTACATGACCAATAACGGCCTTACCCAGGTTTCTTCCGTAAGAGAAATTCAGTTCAAGCTTGATGACGCTGTTGAGAACCAGAGCGCAAGCCAGGTTATCGCAAATGCAATTCGTGTTAGCTTGAGCACCGCTGCAATACAAAACATTGATCCACATACCTCATCTGTTACTGCAGCTGACGCCATGACCTATGGTTTCTGGGCTGATCAGTCCACCGAGGTTCTCTCTAAGGGTGGCACCACCTCTACCCTGCAGGTTTCTACCACAGGCTCTAAGGTACTCACCGAGGCAAACAGCAAGACTACGGTTCAGGTTGTCTACCCAAGCGATATGGAGCTAGTTGGTGTCAACGAGACCAGCCTCTACAACACCGCAGGTACCATTGTTTCTACCACCGATGATGGCACTAACAAGACCGCAACAGTTGAGTGGAACGAGCCAGGCTCTTACGCAGGTACCCCAACCTTTAAGCCACAGATTAAGGTTCCTGCATCAAGCACCAGACCTAACAACTCAACCTTTAACGTCACCATTAAGAACCTTACTATGTCCGTTTGGAATGACACTCCAAACGTCAACCGTACCTCCGCAAACGCTTCTTCTACTCTTACGGTTACCGTAATTGACGGTCTTAACCCAGAACGTCTTACCACACACGCTCTTGTCGACACAGCTCCTAACTGGGCATACAAGAAAAACGATACCTACAACGTTCGCCTTGGCACCTACCTCATCAAGAACGAGCTCTCCACAGACACCGCTCCAAAGACGCTCGAGATGACCATCGATCAGAACCAGACCGCTATCATCCGCGGCGTCACCATCCCTTACAAGGAAGGTATGACCTATGGTCCAATCCACTGGACCGCATCAGACGGTACGAGCGGAACTGCTGATCCAAGCATTCTGCGTAAAGATGGTGTCTCCGCACTTATCACCAACACTGCCCTTGGCCTTGATATCAATACCTCCATCACTTCCATCAAGGTTGACCTTGGTCCAATTCTTGGCGGATACGATGGTATTAGGCCAATGAGCGATCTTCTCGACACATGGAATCCAAACAACAAGCATGTCACTGACGAGTTCTACGGTTGGAGCTACATCTCCAACGGCGTTTACGGCTCTTGGAAGAAGGGCACTAACGCCGACGTTGTCACTAACGTCAAGCTCTACAACACCGGTACCACTCCTGACGCAGGCGTTACGCTGACCGCTAAATCCGGCGCACCTAAGGTTCTTAACGGTGTTGGTAGAATCGATAAGCCCCAGATTAACGGCGGCGAGACCTTTAAGATTTCTGGTCGCATCGACGACGCTAACTGGGACTGGAACCCCCTTCAGGAGCCAGTACTCTACGTCATCATGCCTGAGGGCTTTACCTACAGTAACCTCACCGTTTCCAATGGCACGCTCAGTGCTCCAGAGTTTGTAGGAACGTACGATAAGGACGGCGTTGCAGTTAAGGTCTGGAAATACACCATTGATATTGGCACCGAGACTCGTGGTCAGTATCAGCCAGACTTCACCAGCAAGAACATGACTCTGAGCATGGACGTTCAAACTACTAATCTTGCCGCTAGAGGTACCTACCACATCAATGACTTTATTGGCATTACCACCAAAGACTTCAAGGAAATTGGTGCTCAAATTAAGAAAGAGCACTGGGTTCACAACATATTGGACAATTGGAACACTTCCCAGTACACCAGCCTGTTTGGAAACAGCGTCAACTCTGGTGAGACCATGGTTTCACTCTCCGAGCGCCCTGGTATCAACATTGCTCAGGCATCCGACATTGCTGCTGCATCCACCCTCTCTGTAAAGGACGTTATCTCTGGAACCGTAACTGATTACACGTACGACTCCGCTAATCCAGGCGCAACTACCCCTGTTATGCAGAGCGGAGACACCGCAACTGTTCACATTGCTGTCCGCAATAACACCGGTAACACTGCAAATACCACGCAGCTATTTGTTCCTTTGCTCTCCAAGTCTGCAGACCGCGGTGCTGGCATCAATCCAGAAGGTGCAACTCAGCTTCCTCTTACACTTGAGGGCGTAAGTTCTTCTTCCAACTTCTCTTACCAGTACATCAAGCTGAACCCTGGTGTTACCTACACTGCAAACCATGCTCCACAGCCTGGCGACTATACTGTAGTCACTGATCCTACTGAGGCCGACATGGTGCTGTTTACTTCAACTCAGGCACTTGACGCAAATAGCGGCGGCTTTGCTGACGTTACGTACAAGGTTGCCGATAACGTAGATGCTTCCTACGACGGTAAGCGCAGTGTATTCAGTAGCGTTCTTGACTACGACATTGCTGGTAACCACTCCACTCGTACCCTCTCTACTCACGCTCTGAGCTATGCAGGCATTGACCTCAAGATCAATAAGGTCTGGGACGATAACAACAATGCAGCTGGTAAGCGTCCATCCACAACTGACTTTGGTGCTAACAATCTGGTTCTCTCTAACGATAAGCACCTTGATACCAGCACCATTACGCCTATGGTTACCGATAACGGCGACAATACCTACACCATTGTCTACAAGGGTCTTCGTAAGTACGTAGACAATACTGCTGCTGATACTGTTTCGTACACCATCACCGAGAACGTTCCTAATTCCTACGTTTCAACTAGAAGTAGTATTTCTGGCGTTGAGCAGTACACCACCACTCAGTCGCTGGTAAATGTCTACAATGTCAGGCCTACCATTGTGACGCCATCCGTTACCAAGATTGTCGAAGGCGATTACCCAGTTGTTCCTATACCTGGAGGGCCTTCACCTGCGTCTCTGGTTAATTCTTACCTGAGCTCAAGTAACGTTAGCGCAGCAGGCGCCACAAGCACTGCAAGCGCGACAAGCGCCGACGACACTGCAAGCGGCAGCTTTGCCGAGAGCCTGATCAACAACTTCCTGGCGAATGGCTCTGAAGACGAAGGCGACGCTCCTAACGTCTTTATCTTTGAGATGACACGCCTTGATCCATCCAGCCCTATGCCTGAGGGATCTACCGGCAATACTGCTCGTACACGCAGGCTTCTCGGTGGCGACGCTGTATTCCGCAACATTACGTTCACTCAGCCTGGCACCTACGTGTACACCATCAAAGAGGTTACCGGCACCCAGAACATCCAGTACGATCAGAGCGTCTACACCGTTACCTATAACGTTACTGACGACGGTACTGGCCAGCTTGAGGCAACACGTACTATGACCAAGACTGACGAGGACGGAAACGTTACTACCGTTGACCTTGGCGAGAATAACGATGCAACAGGCGCTGTCTTTACTAATGTCTATCCTGATCCACTGCCAGCCAGGGACTATCCAGTTGTCCAGAAGGTTGTTACTGGTAACGCACCAGATGCTCCAACCGACTATCCATCAGTTCTCCCTGATGACAACGGCGGCAACCCACGCACTGCAACAACTCAGGATGTCTTCAAGTTCACGCTCACCCGCAACGATCCTTCCTACCCAATGCCAAACAACGCAACAACAGATAGCGTTGAGACTTCTGTTGATGTTTCTGGCGATAATAACTTCGGTGAGCTAGTCTTTACGCAACCTGGCACCTATGTTTACACCATCAAAGAGGTTACCGGCACTAACCAGAGGGTTACTTACGACAAGTCCGTCTACACCCTCACCTACACCGTCTTTAAGAATGATGATGGTGAGCTTGATTTCACCTATCACATTACTAAGACCGCTGAAGATGGAACCGTAACAGAGATTGATCAGTGCGAGTGCAGAAGCACGCCTCCTCTGGTCTTCACAAACGACTATCCAGAGCCTGAGCCTCAGCCGACACCAGATCCTGAGCCAACTCCTAGCCCTGATCCACACAAGCCTTCTAAGACCAAGAAGAAGCGCGTTCTGCCAGACACCGGCGATGTCGCTGAGCTTGTAATTGCTCCTGTTGGCATGGTTGCTTCTAGTATCACCGCTCTAGGCTTTGCACTAAGGGCCCGCAAGCAGAAGTAAGATCCAACTGCTAGAGCGATTTTCTCGTTTCTAAGGTTTTATCGCTTTACGAAATAACCCCGGACTTTCCCGGGGTTATTTTTTGTGCAAATTTTTATACAAATTCATCTTTGAGAATTTATCCATTAACGAAAAATATACGACCTTTTACAGAAATACTTTTATCTCTCGTCTGTTTCGAAATCATAATTTCTAATAATTACTGAAGAAATCTGTGTCGTTCTATTCTTCTGTCCATTCTGTTGTACAGGAGTTCCATTTTAGCTGGAAATACTAATCATATAGATTTCTCTTACAGAAAGGACTTCTTATGAAGCCTACAATTGATTTAGATGCAGCTCGTAACAAATTGGTTGGCGGCAAGGATCAGCTTCTTAAGAAAATTGATGAAGCACACATTCCCGCTAATGCACAGAGCATTATATCTGCTGCAGGAGATGCTCTATCTGCAACAGCTAAAGGAGTTGCAGATAACGCAATCGAAACTGCGTCTAACGTCTCAAAGGCTGTTACTGACGGAGTTAATGTTATTAAGGAAAACACACCCGCAGCTCGTCGCAAACAGGCTCGCATGAGTGGATTTGGTGACGGAATTAAACAAGGCGCTTATCTTGCCGGAACAAAACGTTTTAACTTCCTCTATGCCTACGTTGCCACAATGTGCTATTTCCTCCGAGCCGATGGAGAGTTTTCATCACAGGAACAGCTTTGGGTCGAAGAACAACTCGATAATCTACAGCTAGGTCTCACGATTCCAGAGGCCGTTAAAGATAAGTTGCTTTCTATCATTGCTGATGACTCTTTAACTTTTGATGCTGTTAAGGAGTTTCTTGAGCCTGTTGAAATTTCTCAACTAGAATCAATCTCTCAAAGGGTACAAATTGCTATCGAAATTGATGAGGAAATTACCGAAGAAGAACTAGCAGCAAATGAGCTCTTTAATGCATACATTACAGAGAGAGTTGCAAATGACATTGTCAACGATCAGCGAGTCAAAGAGATTATCAATTCAGCTGTAAAGGAATATGGTGAAAATCTCGACCGCATTGATTATGAGTTTAAGCAGCTTACTAAACTCCAGGATTCTGATGCAGCGTTTCTCATTGGCGCAACTGCACTTCAAGTTATTAGAGTTCTTCTTATTAATAAACTCACCGAGGTTGAACCTGCAGGATCAAACAATCTTAAAGAAGTTAGACTTCATGATGCTCAGAGTAAGATTTTCGAACAATTTAATGCTACTGAAGAAGCCAGTAGACCTCTTTATGCCTCCAAGAGGCATATCTTATCTGCTCGTGGAGTTCCTTATGACGCCACCCGTTTTGCTGACGGCAATTTTGGAATATTTAAGGGCGCCAATCATCGCTTTGGAACATTTGGTCATGATCCAATTCTTGGACTGATTTTTGGAACAGCCAATATCATGACAAATACTCTTACTGCACCTAATCCAAATCCTCTTATTGGAAAATTTGGCTACCTACCCACCTCCTTTAACGTAGAGTACGATCCATTTGGAAAGAATCCTTATATCACCACTCCTACGTCTACATTGTTGCTTTTGGGCGCTGCGGCAAAGAGAATTCCTTCTGAACCTGATGCAGCTGCTGCCGCATTAATTAAACAAATCATCCATATTGGTACAGATTTATATACGCCAGTAGGAATCCAGCTACCTGTCGAAAACCTGATTCTTAACAAGGCAACCACCGAAAAGCTGACTAGCTATGTCAATATGGGAGACATTGTTAAAGTTGGTGGCCAGGCAGCGGCTGCGATTGCAATCAATTGGCTTGTTGCCGCTCTTCATGGATGCTCTCTCTTTAATAAAGATGATGGAACTGAATTTTGCTCTGAAATGCACCAAGTCAGAACAAAAAAGATTCTTCTTATCTCGAATTCTATTGCCACATCAAGTAGCGTCATTCAGGCTGCTATCACAAAGAATCCTAGAAACCTTGATATTGGTGGAGCTGCAGTTTTAATTTATAGACTCTTCACAGATACAAGATTCATATCCAAACTCAAGCAAGAATTTATGACATCTGAGCTGGCAAAAGTGTATGATCAGAGGGTCCAAGGACTTCTATAACCTTTGAACTAAATGAAACAGCCGCCTTCAAATGAACTGCGTCCCAAAACTTGGACGAATTTAATAAAGACCTAGGCCACTAAGGACTGATTCCGGAACTCTTCCGGGGTCAGTCCTTTTAGTTTAACCTGACGCCTTTGTGTGTTCCAGTACATAACATATGCGTCCAAATCAGCTTTGAAAGACTCAAAGTTAGGCCACGTTTTTCCTCGGAAAAACTCGTCTTTCAGATGACCAAAGACCTGCTCGGTAGCGCCGTTGTCTATGCAGTTACCCTTTCTGGACATGCTCTGGATAACTCCTGCATCTTTCAGTCGCTTGCACCATGCGCTGTGCTGGTATTGCCAACCCATATCGCTGTGCAGAATCGGAGTTACGCCTTCAGGTATCTTCGCTAAAAGTTGATCGAGAAGAGCTTTTTGCTGAACCATGTTTGGACCCCTCGCTGTGCTCCATGCGACAATCTCTTTGCTTCCGAAGTCATAGACGGGAGCAAAGTACGCCTTGCCCCACGCCTGCTTGAACTCTGTGACGTCGGTACCCATCTTCTTCCACGGTCCATCGGCAGAAAAGTCGCGTCCTATGACGTTTTCAAAGGTCTTGCCGACAACGCCTTTATAGGAGCTATAGCGGTGATAGTCTGTCTCACGCCGTATCTTACAGCGAATACCCATCTCACGCATGATTTTAAGAACAGTCTTGTCGGCGATTCTTACACCCAGCTCAGCGCGCAGACACATGGCTATCTGTCTGTGACCACATCCGTTTGCGGTACGCGAGAAAATCTCTGCAACCGCGTGGTGTAGCTCTGGGCGTGTTGGCTTTACTGGGTGAGCTCGTGCGTAGTAGTAGGTAGACCTTGCAAGCCCTGAGCACTCCAGTAGATGGTGTAAGGAGTATCCCTCAGCACACAAAGCACTCACAACCTCAGCCTTTACCCCGGTCAGAGCTCGTCTTTCTCGACCAGGGCGCGCAATTTTTTTAAGTAGGCTACCTCGGTCTCGAGCCTGCGGCAGCGCTCCTCAAGTTCCTGCTCGCGGGTGCGTTTCTGTGGCTTGGACTTAGAGCCTTTAGGTCTTCCTTTTGGCTTTGGCTTAAGAGCCTCTGCGCCACCTGTACGATAGAGCTTGCACCAGCTCTTAAGTGGTGCCAGCGACATAATCTTAAACTTGGCCATTGCCTCAGTCCTTGTCATGCCACCCTCAACGACAGCTCTTGCTGCAGCAACTTTTTGCTCGTAGGTATAGGGAGCTTGCTTGCCATCCATGGTCAGTAGCACCTCGCTTCCAAACGCGTGGTATATATAGTGCCATGTTTTTACAGCTGAGAGTGAAACAGAAAGAGTACTTGCAACCGTACAAGATCCCATACCGGAAGCAAAGAGCTCTGCTGCCTTTCTTCTCACCCCTACATCGTACTTTACCCTACGATCCATACGCATAAAAAGCCTCCTATTTCTTATGTCCAAGAAATGGGAGGCAGTTCAAAAAAGAGGGCGGCTGTTTTTCTTGGATAAGACGTTTTTCTCGCCAGGAGTTACTCCCCTAGCATGTTTTGAAGGTCGTAACCAAAGGACTTAACAAACTCGTAAGCATCCTTCTGCCAGTCTTCTTTGAAGACACCAGGAGCGGTCTCGAAGAAGCTGGAGTCCAAATAACGAATAACAATGAAGTTACTGTTTGGTTGGTCGAAGCCATTGCCCCTGCTGAAATCAATACCGTGACCAGTATTTCTTCTCATTGCTGCTTCAAGAATAGGAACTGTGAGCTCGTTGACAGGAACTACGATGTCTGCCCTATCAAAGAAGCCACCTTTCTCCTTAGTGTAGACAAAGAGATTGTTGAGAGCGCCACCAGCAACACACTGAACTCGACGAATATCGGAAAGCTTGACCTGATGCTTTGCGCCGGAAATCACGCCGTTTGCGATAGTGATTTTTTTCTCCTTGAGGCTGAACCCAAGCTTAGTATTTAACGTATCAAGGTTATTAGGGAACTCAGTAGTAAGTTTGTTAGCTGCAAAAGCGAGGATGATAGTCTTTGTATCTAGGATGTTGTGTCCAAATTCACGAAGCTTAAGGTCTGTGTCAATGCTAACGAGATTATGGCCGTCGTTATCCTTAAAGGTAATCTCGTAAGGACCGTTTGAGCTGCAATAATTCAGTAAGAAGGTTGAACCGACCTCTGAAAACAAAACCTTGACCTCTGGCTTTCCATTACCTGGAACATAAGCCAGACCATCTTTTGTAACGGTATAAGAATACTTATCGTCGCACTTAATTGATACCTGTCGATCCTCAAAGATGCTTCTCATGTGCCTTTTACCTCCACGTTTTGCAGTACAGGAAATAACTAGGAACTACCTTAAAATTATATCGTGTTGCTGGATAATTCTTTGCTGCACACTAAGTTTTCGGCGGATGAAGATAACTTGACGTTGGCAGAGCCGTCAAAATCGTTAGGGTAATTTGATTCCTGTATAATGGAGTATGTTTATTCATAATCGTGAATACCGCAATTTTAGGGTACTGATTTTAGTGTCCAAAAAGGTAAAAAAGCCGTTTAGTTGGGGATGAAAATTGAAATTTTGTTATTTGATGCCCAACTAAACGCATTTTTTACCATAGTTAAAAATTTTTCCTGGGTAAACGCGTATGCAGAAAAATGTAACCCCCAACTAAACGCATTTTTTACCACTTAGCGCTAAAGCGGAAGTGGGAACTTTACAAAACACCAGGATAGCGATACGACGGGATAGTTCTGCGCCGCACATACGGTGACCTTGGCAGCTTGGTCGCTTTAGCGGTTTTGGTGCGCTACACAAAACAGGCTCCTGGTTTTACCAGGAGCCTGTTTTTAGTTAGCTATCACGAGTTGGAAACCCTAACTATTAGCTGTTCTTCCTTCTCAGAGCAATACCAAGACCACTCAGGGACAGAGCTGCAGCTCCAACGATTGAAGCAATGCCTGATGCGTCGCCAGTGTAAGGAAGACCTGGCTTCTTAGGCTCTGGAGTAGTAGGTGGCGTGGTTGGAGGAACAACAGGAGCAGTGTTGGTCACTGTGAAACCGTCGTCTTGATTACCTGTGATCTGGGTTGTGTAGCCAGAAATAGGAGTCTCAGAGATGGTGTATGCGTACTCGTGACCATCAGTCTTGTCGTAGAACTCAAGGTTGCTGAAAGTGTGCTTCCAGTCGTCAGCCTTGGTGATGGTTACCCTATCAACCTCGACACCATCACGATACAGAACAATCTCAGCAGAGTTGCCTTCCTGGTTCTCCCAAACCTTGGTGACCGGAATATCGCGAGTCTTCATGTTGGTGTTGGTTACTACATAGTTAGTAGCGTCGCCAGTAATCTGCGTGGTGTAGCCGTCAACTGCATCCTCAGTAATGGTGTAGTTGATCAGAGCACCATTGTTGTACTGGTTAAGGTTGCTGAACGTATGCTGCCAGTTGTCTGCAGCAGTCAGAGTAGCGCTCTGAACCTCAACGCCGTCAGCAAGCAGGTGAATAGTTACGCTGGCAGCAGGTGCTCCAATCCACTTCTTTGTTACTGGAACAGAAACCTTACCTTCAATGGTGTTGGTAACTGTAAGCTCAGTAGCTGAAGAACCAGAGTAGGAAGTGGTGTAGTGAGCAATTGGGTCTTCCTTGACGGTGTACTCAATCTCGCGACCAGCAGTGTAACGAGGCAGGCCGTTGAAGATGTGAGACCAGTTGTTACCTGCGTTCAGGTCAAACTCGTCAACCTGAGTGCCGTCTGCATAGAGCCTGACGTGAACACTAGCAGGGCGTAGACCCTGAGCATTATTGTCGTCAACCCAGACCTTCTTAACTGGGATACTCAAAGCCTCAGGAGCATGCTGGTTTGTAATCTCAAAGCCATTGATGCTTGTGGTGTAGTCAGGTACAGCGTCCTCAGAAACGGTGTAGGTAATCTCTGTGTTGCCACTGAACTTAGGCAGGTCAGAGAAGGTGTACTCCCAGTTATCTGCAGCGGTAACAGTCTTGTGCTGAACCTCAACACCATCTGCAAGAAGCCTGACAACAATGGAAGCTGGACGCTTACCGTCGTTGTTGTTAGAGTCGTCCCAGAGCTTCTTGCCAGAGACGGAGACCTTCTCCTGCTGCAGCTGGTTGGTAACACTCAGTGCAACGGAATCGTTTGGTGAATTCTCGTCTGCCTGACCAGAAGTAGCAGTTACCTTGTACTTCTTACCGTTGTAAGTGACCATACCATTAGCGTCTGTGCCTACCTCTTCAAGAGTGTAAACGATAGGAGTCTTTGTGCTAGTTCCATCGTTGTGAGTTTCAATGGTGTACTTACGAAGGTGTGTAAACGAAGCAGTCCAGTTATTAGCTGCGGTAAGGTCAAGCGTCTTACCAGTATCAACACCGTCGGCAAGAAGCTTTACGGTAATGGAGGTAGCATCTGGCTGAGCAATTGCGTTGCCGTCAGCATCAAGCCACTTCTTCTCTACCTTGACATCCATGATGTCAACAAGCTGGTTTGCGACCTTCTCGGTACGGCGCATAGCTGCTTCGTTGTTGTAGATAACGCTCATGTCGTTGTATGCAAGAGCCTCGGAGAGGTTTGGATCATACAGTGGTGCCTTCATGGTCAAAACCGCAGACAGAACAGTGTATGGAGGCAAAATAGTGCCATCCTTACCAACAATCTTGATTGCCGTTACCTTAGTGTAGTCAGCTGGAGTCTTAGTCCATTCTGGGCTGTTAATCTCGTTGATATCGTTCTGAGCTGGGTGCTCATCGGTGCGATAGTAAATCTCGTACTGGGAGCTGACATCATTTGAACCAATCTTCAGCTCAATAGGACCTTGAAGTGTGTTGCTAAAAGCAGAGTTTCTGCCGTCGCCCACATATGGCAACACGTCGTACATAAGGATCTTATTCATTGGCGTGTTGTAGTAGTTACGAATGCTCAGACGATACTGGAAGAGTCCGCTGGTATCAGTGACGCCAGCAAAGTCAGTCATGATAGTAGCCGAGGTAAATGCCCTACCGTAGAATGTACCGCCGCCAGCAATATTTGGCTCAAGACTACGGATGTGTTTATCAGACTGGATACTCTCAACGTTGTTGCCAAGAACCTTTGCAGTTGCCTTCAGAATAGTCTCGTCAGTGACACCATTCATATTGATGTCAAGATTATCCCGAACAAAGTTACTGGCGTTATACATACCAGAGAAGTCATCTGGTGTGCCGTGAGTCCAGTTTGTGGCGTAGAAGTAGACGTCATTATTGTTGTTCAGAACGTCATTCTCGGCCTTAGAAGGAATGATGTCGTCGTTGATTACCAGGTTCCTAATCTCATAACCCATGGTTCCATACTGATACACGTATCCAGATGGAAGGGTAATCTTGATTGCATTGCGACCGGTCTCGTTGTAGTTCCTGATGTACTCAACCTTCTCAGGCTGCAGCGAGTCAGCAATTGGTGAAACCGAGGTGTTCGCGTCATAAGAAACGCCTGCAGGGAGAAGATCAACGAAGGTTGGATTCTTCAAATAACGAGCAGGTGAAAGCTCTGACAGTGCAAAGCCAAAGCGAGCACTGAAGCGCTCGTTTGGCATACCAACGCGCTGGTACCAAGAGGACTTGGACAGCCAGACCTTCTCGCTAAATGGAGTAAAGCGAGTATCCCAATTTGCGGAGAAGTTCATTGGGGTCTTGGTACCGTCGGTATTAACTTTGTTGGCATTGACCTTGATGATGTTGGTAATAGGTCTGTCACTGTAAACCTCGCCAAATGGATTCATGAACATCATCTGGATGTTGAAATCAATGTTGCTGGTTGGCTGCAGAGTTACGTTCTTAAAGTAAATACCAATCTTCCTGTACTGAGGAGACACAGCGGAAGCATTGGATGGATCAAGCGTACCCTGGTTGATCTGGTCCAGATAGGACTGCAGCTGCTGCTGGCTTGCCGAGTTCATGTCAGCACGGTAAAGCCAGTTTGCACCGTTCTTCCTGGTAGGAATGATGTCGTAGCTGCCGTCTGCCTTGTAGCCACGGACCTCAATCTGGTCCATGGAGAGTCCAACTCGCTGGCCAACTGCAACAAGATTGCCGGTCAGCGCAGTCATGAAGAGGCGGTTGTCGGTGTTGGCAACATCCTCGATGAACTCGATGTCGGTGAGTGGGGTGTCCAGCTTGTTGACCAACTTGATAGTGTAATCAAGCTTCTTAACCGCAAGACCGTTCTTGTCGTACTGGATGGTAACGGGACCACGCTTGCTGAGCATGCCGTTACCGCTGAAATCATTACCAGCAAGGCGGAACTGCTTAGAGTCGTCATCAAAGTTGTGCTCGTTGCCTGGGACTTGGCCAACAGTCTCTTCTGCTGCACTTGGGTTGTAAGGTATGCCCTGAACCGTTGCAGTGTTGTTGAAGATTACGCGATTAGTGCCGTTGAGGTAGCGAGCGCCCGGGAAGGAAAGCTTGAGCTGGGAATATGCAGGAAGGTTATCTCTGATGTAGTCGTTAAGAATGGTGGTTCCTGCAGGAATATCAAATTTGAGGGTTACGGTACGTCCATCTGGGCTGAGCGTCCAGTTAGGGTTCTTAGCTGGGTCAAAGTGAGCGGTAACGGTCTGACCTGCTGCGTTTACGTATGTAGGAAGGGTATCAGTAATGATGATGGAGCGATAAGCACGATGATACTGGTAAAGCCTAAAATTAAAGATGACGTCTGAAGTTTTATCGTTGGAAAGCGCGGACGAATCACCTGGGGCGTTAATACCACCATACAGGAGCTGATCGTTGGTTTCTTCACCTGCAACCTGCTTCATAAGCCAAGGCTTGTCGTAGGTGATGGAGTATGTCTGATCAGGCATGTTAGCAAGCTCTGTGCCGTCTGCATTGTACACACGAACAACTGGCTTGAGCTGGAAATCTGCTGGGGTAACCATATCTCTGAAGCTCATAACGTAAGGGAGCTCCAGCTTAACGGTGGTATCGATAGTGTTGAGGTACAGGCGCTTAATGGTCCTGCCATCAGGGGTAACGATGGTCTCCTCGCGCTTGATAATAGGCTGAGTAGCTGCTGCTGGGGTAGCAAAGTTATCAAGGTAGGTGTTAGGAGTAATGTTGTTGGTGTTATTGACGTTTTCAGAGGACTGCTTGGTGTTTACCTCAATCTCCAGGTAAAGACCGTCGATTGGCTTATGAAGGCCAGTTGCGTCAATCTCGATACCTGTAGAGATGTTTGCATTGTCCTTAACGGTTGTGGGTGAAGTGGGCTTAAGGTTAACAGTAAGTTCTCCGTCAGCGCCAAAATCAATGTTCTGCGACAACGGATAGGTCACTGCCTTTGCAACAGTGCTTGTACCTAAAATAATGATACCAGTGAGCATCATTATTGCTGCAAACATAGTTGCAAACGACTTCTTAAAGTTGCTCATATCAACCCCATCTTTCCTATCGAACGTACCCCTGGAGCTATACAAAGCTCCACTAAACATACTAATGGTTTTTGACAAAATATTTAAAGAAATATCGTGTTCAAATAAATTTTTTTATTTCAATCTTGGACAAAGACTTTGAAAACTGACTAAATTGCGCTCAATTAATGCTACAAAGTGCGTAGATTTAACTTCATTACTCCTGGCGAGAAAAACGCGCACACCAAGCCATTCTTTTTTCCACTTCTTTTATGCTCCTTCAAAAAACTGGCTGGCGTATACGCGTCAGCCAAGAATAATTCTTCGATCAGTTCTTTCTGCAAAAAATGATACTGGAATGAGTACATATCAACAATAAACAGACATCCCTATGAATAAATAATCAAATTAACTCCACAGTTTTCTTCACTTTTGAGGCTGGGAGCGGTCTTCACTTTTGGGGCCGGGAGCGATCTTCAGCGAGCTACCAAAACCGTAGGGTTTCTCGCCAAAATGTTGTGGATACAACAAATGAGCGTAACAAACAAACGTAAAATAGAGTTACTGCTAAGCAATCTGCAGGTAAAATTAAACAAACTGCTGTTGGACACTATGGGAGAGTCGTGCCAGAACGAACCTACATTTCCAGATCAACTCACCTGATGGGCGCGACTATCACCATTTCTTTATTGCCACCCTCCAATGATTCGCAGGCGGAGTGTCCTGCAGAACAGCTACTTGACGATGTCTTTAAACTCCTTAACATCTATAACCAGCGGTTTAGCGCAAATGACGCCAATTCCGAGCTTATGCAGATCAATCATGCAGCAGGCAAACATCCTGTCCCCGTTGACCCCGAGCTGTTTGAGCTCATTCAAATTGGCAAAGAACAAAGTCTTCTACCTGCAAGTCATTTAAACATTGCACTTGGCCCCTTGGTACAAACCTGGCGAATCGGCTTTTCTGACGCTCGCATTCCAAATAACGCCGAGGTCACGCACGCGCTGTCGCTTACTGATCCACAACTCATTGAATTGGATTCTTTGAGCTGCACCGTGTTTCTCGCCAAAGAGGGCATGAAGCTGGACCTGGGATGCTTGGCCAAAGGCTACATCGCCGACAAAATTGCAGATTATCTGAAAAGTCAGCACGTCATGTCCGCCCTTATCAACCTTGGCGGTAACATTAAGACAATTGGCGCCAATGTGCTCTCGAACAGGCCGTGGCAGATTGGCATCCAGAATCCGCGACAACCGCGAGGCACCAACCTTGCTGTGCTGCCTATTTGCAACCAGTCCGTGGTGACCTCCGGTACCTACGAAAGGAAACTGCAGGTAAACGAGCACACCTATCACCACATTCTTGACCGCAAGACAGGCTATCCAGTTGACACGCAACTTACGAGCATCACGATTATCTCGGACAACTCACTTGATGGAGAAATTTGGACCACGCGCCTTTATGGCGAGAAACCCAAACAACTCCTTGCCCGTGTTGAACAAGAAAAAGGCATCGAGGCGCTCATAGTAACCACTGATAATCGCGTATATTATTCGTCGGGAATCTCGCCTGAGTTCCTTGCGTAATTCAGAAAGGAAGTTTGATGCTTAACTTTGTTGGCCTTATTGGCACCAATTCAAAAGAGTCAAATAACCGAAGACTCCTGCAGTTTATGCAGAAGCACTTTGCCGACAAGGCCTCTATTGAGCTGGTGGAGATTGACAACATTCCCCTGTTCAACAAGCCTCAAAAGATGAAGGTCCCCGAGGTTGTCTCAGAGCTTGCAAAGAAAATTGAGGCCGCCGACGGCGTCATCATCGCAACTCCAGAGTACGACCACTCCATTCCAGCGGTCCTGCAAAACGCGCTTGCTTGGCTGTCCTACGGCATCTTCCCTATGGTCAACAAGCCAGTCATGATTGTCGGCGCATCCCTGGGCACACTCGGATCTTCTCGCGCACAGCTTCAGCTCCGTCAAATTCTGGACGCTCCCGAGCTCAAAGCCGCAATCATGCCAGGTTCCGAGTTCCTTCTTGGCCGCGCCCCGCAGGCATTTGACGAGAAGGGCAACTTGAAGGACAAAGCTACCGTCAAGAAGCTTGACCTGCTCTTTGACGATTTCCGTCTGTTTGTGAAACTCAACGAAAAAATGGCCGCATCGCGCGAACTTCTCCGCAAAGAGGCCGAGAACTTTGACTGGGAAAACCTGTAGGCCTGGAAGGAACTACTACTATGAAATTTGTCGGAATCGTCGGTTCAAATGCGGAGATTTCCTATAACCGAAAGCTTCTGCACTTCATCAAAAAACACTTTGCCAAGCAGTTTGAGCTTGAGATCCTTGAGATCGATAACATCCCTCTGTTCAACCAGGACCTCAAGTGGGACGAGAACTTCCAGCTCCGCCTGCTGTACAACAAGATTACCCGCGCTGACGGCGTCATTATTTCTACGCCCGAGCACAACCACACCATCTCACCTGCGCTTAAGAGCGTCATCGAGTGGCTCTCCTACGACGTGCATCCATTTGAGAACAAGCCTGTCATGATTGTCGGAGCTTCTTACTACGACCAGGGAACTTCTCGCGCGCAGGTACATCTGCGCAAGATTATGGATGCTCCGGGCGTAAACGCATACGTTTTGCCTGGTAACGAGTTCCTTCTTGGGAAAGCCAAGCAGGCTTTTGACGAGGACGGCAACATTATCGACGAGCGCACCATCGGCTTCCTGGGCCTTTGCCTGGATAACTTTGTCAAATACGTAGAGGTGGTCTCCAAATTGAAGAAGCCAAAGCCAATCGCGCCAGAGGATCTGGACGTAACCAACTCAATTTCCACCACTATCCAGAGCATCGATCCCGACGATCCCGATTGGGTCGAGAAGGCCGCTGAGCTTGTGGGCGCGGTCTCGGGCGACACGTACGTTAAGCTTGACCACGGTATTTTGACCGTCAATCAGATTGACATGTTCCTGAAGGCAATGCCATTTGAGCTAACTTACGCGGACGACAACAACCAGTTCCTCTACTACAACAACGCTCATGACAACCCAGACACTATGCTGGCAAAACGCGTTCCTGAGCAGTCGGGCAACCGTCTTTCCACAGTTCACAGCTCTCTTCCCGAGGGTCGTATGAAAAACGTTGAATTTGTCATTGGTGTGCTTCGCAACGGCGACAAAGAGTATGTACGCACCATTGTCCCAGGTACACCAGCCGACATTATCAACACCCATAACTACCAGGCAATGTACTACCCTGATGGCTCGTATGCAGGCATCAACGAGATCGTCTTCAACTTCAAGCCATGGTTGGATTGGTACCTACAAACCACAGGTCAACGCCTTGTAAGCGCTAACGGCGCTGCTGTTCCACCAGCTGGCGCTCCCTCCCCTGCCGCTGGTGCTCCCGCACCAAGTGCAGGCGTAGATGCCACCTCGGGTGCAAGCGCTTAACGTGCAGCTACGCGCACCACGACGCGCAGCCGCGACGCGCGTCCACGACGCGTCATAGCAATACGATCTCTCCTCGCCTTCCAGAAATAGATCTCTGGAAGGCGAGTTTTTTGTATTAAGTTGCGAAATTTCTATTTAGGCTAAAGATGTATTCATTTCTACGAATATCTATGCTCAGATATTCAATTTTGTGTATCACTCAATTTTTGGACCAATATTTTAGGGGCTAAAAAGGTAAAAAACCCGTTTAGTTGGAGATTAAATCTTTAAAAATCAAATTTCAGCTCCAACTAAGACGATTTTTTACCACCGTTGCAATTTTTTATCTGCGAAAACACGATATGCAGAAAAATGAAACTCCAACTAAACGCATTTTTTACCACTTTGGCAGAAATTAATGCTCATCATCATTGAGCACTACTCAATCAACTGGGCATCTTTCACTCAACTGTTCATCGCTTAGCACGTCGGACACCATCGAGCACTACCGAGGCCATCTAACGTTATCCAACAACATCACACATCATTCGGCAGCTACTACCCTTCAAACTTGTTGATCTTTCGATCGTAAGTGAGCAGGCCGTTTACCTCTTCCTCAACGTCAGATACCTGCGTATAAACGTATCCTGCAAGACCTTCGACCTGCAGCGATTCCGCCTCTGAGAGCAGCTTTTGGACAGCTCCTCGCCAATCCTCAACTGTGACAAAATCCCCGTATCCGTATGAGTGGTCAAGCGACGTGTGACCTGGCGTCATCTGCGCGAGGCCACCGAACTCAGAGATTATCACAGCTCGATTCCCCCATTGCTTCCCGCTCCAACCTGCGCGAAGTGGTCGGAAGTAATTGTGAATACTCAGAAAATCGCCACAGCCCTGATCATACCAGCCACTTGTTGCATCGATTGGACGTGTTGCATCCAAGGCGCGAACAACCTCAGTAGCTGCGCAAGCATCAAACTGTCCCCAACCCTCGTTAAAGAGCGTCCAAAATCCAATCGAAGGATGCCCTTCCAAGAGCTTGACCATTTCCTGACAAGTTTCTGTCCACTCCTTGCGATAGCCTTCGTCACCTGCGGATAAAGCCTCGTGATGACTTGGTGTTGTGTCGTCAAATCGTCCCCAGGTAAAGCTGAACAGCGTCGGCTTCTGACTCGTGTGCCAGGGACTATATGCGCTACCTCCCGAAACACAATCCTGCCAAACCAGCATGCCAATACGATCGCAGTGGTAATACCAACGCTCGCTTTCAATCTTGATATGCTTTCGCAGCGTATTAAAACCAGCCGACTTCATGGCCTCTATGTCATATACCAGCGCATCGTCGGATGGCGCCGTCAGCAATCCGTCAGGCCAATAGCCCTGATCCAGCACGCCACGCACAAAATACGGCGCTCCATTCAAATGCACCCTTGGCACACCGGCCTCGTCAGGCTTCACCTCAACAGTACGAAACGCACAATAGCTCCGAACAAAATCGACCGCTACACCATCCCGCCAAAGTGTTGCCTCCACGAAATAGAGGTACGGTCTCTCCGGAGACCACAACTGCGGTTTGTCTACCTGTAGTTCCTCGCAAATTTCTCCTGCTTCGCTCACCGGAAGCCTGGCGAGAAGAACGTCTTGCCCAAGCTCATCCTTGAGCGCCAACTCCAGCTCCAGTGCCTCCGACTGCAAGCTTGCCTGCCCGCTTACCTGTACGTTCGTCTTAACTTCAAGCACGCCGTACATGTCGCCCTTCAACGTTAGCAACTCAAGATGAGCTGCAGAAACAACTTCATACCAAACGCTCTGCCAAATGCCACTTTGAGCGGTGTACCAAATGTCGCCACGAGAAAGTCGCTGTTTACCTCGCAGTTGAGAGCCGGCGTCACTTGGATCCCAAACGCAAAGCACAAGCTCAGCGGTGGTCCCACTCTTCGCCGCAGTCGCCACCTCAGCCGCACTCTCAGCCACGCCTTCCGCCTCGACCAACCCAAGCAGATCCGTGATGTCAAACGAAAACGGCAGGTAGCCGCCGGTATGCGTGCCGGCGAGCTTGCCGTTTACAAAACACGCGCACATCCAGTCGACAGCATCAAAATGCAGAATAAGTCGCTGGTCATCGACCAGTTCTGGCAAGTCAATTTTGCGCCTGTACCATAAAAGCTCATACGGACGCACCGTTCGACCAACCCCAGAAAGCGGAGCTTCTGGCGAGAATGGCACCACAATCTGCCCATCCCAACGGGAAGGAATCTCCTGTAGCGCGAGGGTTTCTGCGTCCACCTCGCCATCTACCGGCGCAATCGCATACTCCCACACGCCGTTCAGCATCACGTAATTGTCGCGCTGCATACGAGGACGCGGATGCTCAGGCAACACGTTCGATGTATCAAGCGCCTCTCCCCAAACAGTCGTCAGAGAATTAAGCGTCTCCTCCGTATGCTTTTTGGGCGCACTTGCCAAAACACGACGAATATCCAGCATCGCATATCTCGTTTCTCATGAAGCAGCAGGTACAAGCACTAACAAACTAGCATGACGTATATAGAGCAGGCACGACACAAGCATGCCTAGCGGACGTATGTATATCATAGCCGCTTCGTAAAAGTATTTATATAGCGAGAAAATCAAACAAGCCCCAGCTCAACTATGGGACTGGGGCTCGGATAAAAACAAATGGTCACGTTTATATTCACGTTAAACGTTAGCGCTTAGGAAACCACGGAATGCAGCGATTAACTCGCTTGCAGTACTCTTTGTACTCATCGCCAAACTGCTCGAGAAGCCACTTCTCCTCTGTAACCTGCATCATCACAGATAAAAGCGCCCAAAACACAAGGGGTAGTGGTAGCAGATAAAGGTTACTAGAGAGCAGCGCTGCACCTGACATGACAAACGCAAATGCGGAGTAGATAGGGTTTCTTACCAGCGCATAAACACCAGTGGTTACCAGCTGATTTGCAATGATCTTCTCGCGAAGCTTTTCTTTGATGGCAGCAGAAACCCAGAGCCAAATACCCACGATCAAAAAAGCCGTGCCTACAGCATGCATTACGCCAACCGTTGCTCGAATACGCAGATACGGAAGAAAACCCAGCTTGGACAGGGTGATACACGCAACTGTCAGAACTGTGATGGCAATGACATAAGCGGGGCCAACACCAAGTATCGGAAGATGATCTTTCTTCTCGTTCTCAGCAGGCATTCGATGAACTCCGTTCAGTTGACATTTTGTTAGCTATAGCTAACTACGCCATAAAGTTTACACCTAAAACTACACTTTGACGTGAGGATTTTTGTACTGACCATGTCTGTTCGTTGCCCCCTTACCATACTGAATGGCAAACGTAGGACAATGATGTAGGCAACGAAGACATGCGGCGCACTGATTTTTAATCCATACAGGTTTCTTATCATTCATCTGAATGGCCTGAACTGGGCACTTTCGTGCACAAAGACTACATCCGATGCACTTATCTGAAACCGAGAAGTGCTGTGTCTTTCTCTCGTTGTTATACATGGGATCCATAAAAAGTCTAACTGCATACGGAACAACACCCTGCATATGATTACCAACAGCACGCTCTTTGATGCCGGTTAATACAGCGTTGATATAGCTCTCGGCGTTGTCGTTAATTTGCTGGACCTTTGTCTTGTCGCTCAAATCAAAAATTGGAGTCCAGGTATCAGGCATTTTGACGCTAAAACCAGCGTTGAGCTCTAGTCCTTTGTTGGCAAGAATCTTTTTTGCGTCAACAAACGTGCAACCAGCCATTATTCCGTACGTTGCCACAATGAACGAGTACGGCGCAGAGGCACTTATGACCTGGAGATTCTGCAAAAACTCCCGAGTTGTAATGGGAAGTTCCCAGTTATAAACTGGCGTCACGATGCCGAGCATCTCATTTTCTGAGAGATTTACCTGGCCGTTTGAAACCTCAATCGAGACTGCAGTGTCATCAAACTCCGCGGCAATTCGCTCGGCAACATATTTGCAGTTGCCTGTTGCAGAAAAATACAAAATCATGTGTCCCTCTCCCGCGCGGTAGTTGTCTACCCACGCTTCCCTTGCACTAATAATAAGCTATTTCACCTGGTTAATATCAGTTACTATCCACTATATGAGTGTCCATTACACTGGACACTCAAAACTCTTTTTAAGCCTATGATTATTTAACGATGAGAAATAAATTACCTGTTCAAACAGCTGATTTTTTCTCTAACATCTCTGAAAGGAACGCACCATGAAACGAACGATTGACGTATCAACAAACCTGAGCACGCAAGTTGCGCCTGACACTATTGACGTAGACATCACTGTTCAAGGAACTTCCAAAATCCGCGAAGACTGCACAGCCAAATATAATGTGCTGCTTCAAACAATCAAAGATGCGCTAGAGAAAAATGGGCTACCTGCTTCAATTCTAAAAAACAACAACTATTCAGTATCTGGTCACGAGGAAAACCGGTACAAAAAGGATGATGAGGGTGACTATTATGTCGCTGAGAAAAAACTTCTAGGGTATGATTTCCGCGCTAAACTATCCATCAAACAGCAGCTTGAAGAAGATCTTGTCGAGAAAATCTGGAAAGCACTCAGTTCATGTGGTGATGAAGTGACCTTTTCAGTTGAATTCTCGATAGCGCATAACGACACCATTAAAGACAACCTATCTGTAGATGCTATCGTTGCCTGTCACCAAAAAGCAAATCTTCTTGCTAAGGCTGCCAGAGCAAAAGTGGTTGGGCTTAAGCATGCAGACTACGACTTCGACAGAAGAGAACTAGTGTATAAAGCGTGCGCTCGTAGTGCTTTTTATAATTCTGATTGTGAAAACCAAGTTCCTACATTTGATCCGTCAGACATAGACATCTATTGCTACGTAGAAACCACATGGGAAATCGAGCTGCTGCCACCAGATGATCTGCTATAACCACACAATCCACCGCACTTCAAAGGGTTTCTCGCCTGGCGAGAAACCCTACTAGTAGCACGTCATTTACTTTCAGCAAGCGGTCTGTGAACGCAAGCTGTTTACCAACAGCAAGCAATCTCTGACCACAAGCCACCCGCTGCACGCACCCCACTTACTGGTAGCGGAGCGACTCAACAGGATTGAGCTTTGAGGCTCGACGAGCGGGCCAATACCCAAAGATCAAGCCGATGCCAATGCAGATTCCCGAGGTGATCATCACAATATTTGGCGTGATAATAGGCGTGATACCAGTTTCAAGCTGTATCATGCTGCCAAACGAGCCAGCCAGGCCCCATGCTCCGGCGTAACCCAGGGCAATGCCAATCACGCCGCCCATGATGCAAATCAAAATGGACTCGCACAGGAACTGCTTGGTGATGTCGGACGCGCGAGCGCCAAGAGCTTTACGCAGGCCAATCTCCCTAATACGCTCTGTCACGTTGGTGAGCATCATGTTCATGATACCAATACCGCCAACCAGAAGCGAAATGCTCGCCGTGGCGGTAACCAGGACCTGGAACGACATCAGTGTGGCGTTCATCTGCTCAATGATGGACGAGAGCGTCATGACTGTCACGCGATCTTCTGCCTGCGCGGAAGGAATGTTAAACCAGTCAAGCAACCAGGACTTTGTTTCATCCGCAAGCGCCTTCATGTCAACGTTTTCGCGAGCGTAACCAAAGACCTGGCTGATAGTTTTGGTGCCTGTCAGGCGTGCTGAATACGTGGAGTACGGTATATAGGCCAGCAGTGTATCGCCTTGCCCGCCCCCATTTGGGCCACTGTCAACCACGCCCACAATGGTGTAGCTGTCGTTGTTGATGCGAACAACCTGTCCAATGGAAGCATCTGAGCTGCCAAAGAGCTTCTCGGCAGACAATTTGTCGAGAAGAACGTTTCTAGAAGTGTCATCTACATCGGACTTTGTGAAGAGCGAGCCCGCTGATGCCTTGAGGCCCATAACGGTAAAGTAGTCGGGCGTGCAGCCGATGATTCGCGCGTCAAACTGCTTCTCGGCCGAGTTGACGCGGGCCATGGTGGAGTCGATGCCGGTAACAAGCTCATACCCTGGTACGCTGAGCTGCAGCATGTCAAGATCTTGCTGCGTGACCTCGCGGTCTGGCCACGCGTATATCATGACCATACGAGACTGGTTGAGGCCCAGAGAGCTGACCAGCGAATACTTGATGCCGTCGATAAGTGCCGTCATGGCAATAACCGCGCTGATGCCAATAACAATGCCCAATACTGTCAACAAGCTGCGACCGCGGTTGGCGTTGAGCGCAGACAGGGTTTCTCGCAGAAGATCCATCAGCCTCATAGCGCGCCACCTCCCGTCGCGGCATGTGCGCCCGGTGCAGCATGTGCGCCCATCGCGGCATGCGCACCCGGCGCAGCATGTGCGCCTGTCACGGGGTGTGCACCCGTCGTGGACTGCGCGGCGTGTTGCTTCACAAACTCTTTTTCCTGCTCGTCTGTAAGCAGGCGTCCGTCGCGAATATGCACCACGCGGTCAGCCCAAAAGGCGGTCTCGGGGTCGTGTGTAATCAGCACGATTGTTTTACCGCGCTCCTGCATGGACTTGAACGTGTTGAGTACCATCTCACTTGTTGCAGAGTCCAGGTTGCCTGTTGGCTCATCGGCAAAAATAACCGCCGGGTCGTTTACCAGTGCTCGAGCAATGGCAACGCGCTGCACCTGGCCACCGGAAAGCTCGTTGGACTTGTGCTCGTAGTACTCCTCGGGCAGGCCAACAGAACGCAGCGCCTTCCAAGCACGCAACTCTCGCTCTTTTGCGGGAATGTCCGAGTAGATGAGCGGCAGCATAACGTTTCGCAGTACCGTAGTGCGCGGCAGTAGGTTAAACGACTGAAAGACAAAGCCCAGACGTGTGGCGCGAATCTCCGCTAGATCGTCGTCGGAAAGATCTGCAACCTCAAGTCCCTCGAGCTTGTACGAACCAGCAGTAGGCGTATCCAGGCAACCCAAAATATTCATCAGGGTTGATTTGCCCGAGCCTGATGGACCCATGATGCAGAGAAACTCGCCTTTCTCCACAGTCAAAGAAACACCACGCAGGGCGTGCGTCAAACCTGCAGCCGTCTCGTAAATGCGGTGCAGTTTATGTACCTCAATTACCTTGGACATACGCGTCGCCTACTTGGAATCTTTGGAGCCTGTTGCGTCAGTCGATGAGCCAGACGTTGCACCCGCTGGAGCGTCCATGGCTGCACCCTGAGATGGACCGCCGGCGCCACCGCCAATCAGCACCTCAGTGCCGTCCTCAATACCGGCACCTTCGATGACGGCCGTCGTAGAACTTTGTGCCTTTACGGTCACTGGTACGCGTTTTACCTGAGGATAGCCCTTCTCGTCACGAGAAGTAACAACATTGACGTAAGCACCATCGCCATCGTCCATGACAGCAACAAGGGGTACGGTCAGTACGTTATCCATGTGCTGGATCATGATGTCCACGTTGGCAGTCATGCCCGGCTTGATGGAAGCGTCGGGACTACTAATAAGCAGGTCAACGGTGTAGGAAACAATGGAGCGACCAGGACTATCGTAACTTGCGCCAGCATCGGCACCGTTGGACGAAACAGCAGAAACGTGAGTAACCACTGCATCGCAATACAGGTCTCGCAGAGCTGTAAAGCTGACCTGCGCCTTCTGATCAACGGCGATGCGAGAAATGTCTACCTCGTTGATCTGGACGTTCACCTTCATCTGGGAAAGGTCCGCGATAGTAATCAGAGGACCGGCGTTGCTAGAGCCCGGCGCGGACGAGCCAACCGAAGCGCCGTTCACCGCGTTCATCACAATAACCGTTCCGTCACAAGGAGCAGTGACAACGCGCTTATCTGCCTGAGCAATTGCGTCGTTGTAAGCAGAGCGAGCCTCCTCAAGCGCAATCTGAGCGCTCTCCAGATTTGCCTCCGCCGCTTCCACGGCAGCAGTAACAGACGCAGCGTTTGCTTCTTGTCCGTCCTCGCCTGCCTCGGGGACACCGTTGCGTGCGGACGCTAGGGCTGAGCGAGCCTTACTGACCTCGTTCTCGGCTGCTTTTACCTGCTGAGATGCCTTACGAACAGCCTTATCCAGCTCGTCATTCTTGATGGTAAAGAGCTTATCGCCCTTATGGACGTACGTACCCTCGGAAACCTGAACGTCCTGAATAATGCCATCTACCTCGGGAGTTACCACAGTGGACGACACGGGCTTGATGGATCCAGACGCAGAAACGGAATCGCTGAACTCGCCACGCGTGACAAACGCAGTGCTTGGCATAACAGTAGTGTTTTGGTTCTGGCCGCCCTGGCACATAGGCAAAATAAACAATGTGACGAGAAGAACAAAGACTCCAGCGGCTATTCCTGCTTTAATAAGCTTCTTTTTACGACGAGCTTTGCGGTGACGAGCCAAACTCTCGTATGCCTCACGAGCCTCAGCGTCTTCCTCACTTTCACCTGGAGAAATAACGCCAATCTGGGAGCCTAAGTTAGCCGTCTGATTAGCAATCGTTGGAAGCGTAGACGCAAAGGTTGCCTGTTGATATCCCTCAGGAGGGGTGGGGATGTTAGGGGTTCCGGCGCCTGTAGCGCCTGGTGCACCTACAACGCCAGACGTGCCTGCATTGCCAGCAGCGCTTGCATTTCCCTCGTTGGCTTCTTGTTTTGAACCGTGGTTGAAGTGAAGCATAGGTCCCTCCGAAATCCATGCTTAAAACACGAGAAATCCCAGAAGAAATCAGTTTGACCTTTCAGTTTATATAAAATTTTTCAGTAAAAGTTAGTTTGCTTAAACAACTACGGCGAGCGGTATAAAAGCAGCGGTCTGTGTCAGCGAGCTACTCAAACACAAACGCGAAACCACGTAACTGTCCAACGTGTTTCTCGCCCCTATTGCACCACAAGCTCAAAGTTGTCAGTTGATCGCTGAATGCTCCATTTTATCGATGTAGCGGAATCAACCAACGAGAGATCATGTGAGACCAGCAACAAAGCTCCTGGATATTCAGATAGTAAACGTTCAAGCGCTACTGTTGAGCCAAGGTCTAAATAATTAGTTGGCTCATCCATCACAATCAGCTCCGGTGACTCGAGTATTCCCTGTGCAAGCATAAGCTTTCTCATTTCACCTGGACTGGTTGACTCACCTGCAAGAACATAATCAGGATCTGAGTTAAGTTGTGCCACAATAGACAACACTCTTCCGCGTTGGGAGTTTGATAATCCTTTAATTTTTCTTACTGTCTCTGTTTTTTGCAGTTCAGTCGGTTCCTGAGGAATATATAACATTCGTACATCGTCAGAAATACTTGAAATAATTTTCTTTATCAACGTTGTTTTGCCACAGCCATTATCGCCAACAACACCAATATGAACCGTATTGCCAATAAATAGTGATGGAACTTGTAGGCAACACTCTCCCATGAGAATGTTATTAGGTTCCATCCTCAATAAAACTTTTCTCTTACTTGCCTCACTATCCATCCAGATGTTGGAATCATATTGTTTCTCAACCCTAATACCTGTGGCTTTACCCGTTGCCTTTTCAAGTCTATCCCACATGCGTACAGCCAATTTTCCCGCTTTACCATCTTGGCCTGAAACTATATAGCCCCGCTTTTTTGCGCGCGCATCACTGTCATGCTTGTCAATAGTTCTTCCACTTTTGCGCGCCTGAACTCTAGAAGCCTCTTCTCTACGTCGCTGGGTTTCTCGCTCAAGGCGAGTCTTCTCTTTTTGTGCCGCTTCCTTTGCGTGTAATGCGCTAGAACGTTCAAGCTCTACCTGCGATGATGCCTGAGAATAATTACCAGATTTCATGTTTGCCGTGCCATTAGCTACAAACAAACATTGAGTACAGAGCTTGTCCAGCAACTCCCTATCATGTGAAATAAGCACCCCAATACCCTTGAACTGCGACAAAGCTGCAAAAAGAGCATGTTTTGTTGACACATCCACATGATTAGTGGGCTCATCGAGCACAAGAACGTCAGGTGATGCCCATAAAGCACACGCTACCTGGAGTCGTTTCTGCTGACCACACGAAAGCGTTTCAAAACGCCAAGGCCAATCATCCTCCAACAAAAGCTCTCGCCTCAGCTTAATGGCCACATCATCATAGGCAACCGCAAAATCAAAAAGAGTAGCTGGGGCCTCCGTTGCATTTTGAGCACAATATGCCGAGAAAAGCGATGGACTTACAACTCCCCTGTCAGGTTGCAATAGACCACATACGATACGTGCGAGGGTTGTTTTACCAGATCCGTTATTACCAACAAAGCCGGTCCATCCCTGTGGGAGTGTAATAGTCACATCATGTATGGTGGGCTCTACCGCTGATGGATAGGTATATTCAATATTTGAAAGATTAAGCTGCATGATACCTCGGTTCTGCCGAAGACCACGCGGAGTAGCATGCAATTATGCACAGGTAAATGGCGGTAAATTAAGACATGATTAAGCAATACTACACCCGCGGTAGTGTCGTCAGCGACGTTACGTAAATTCGGGCTTTATAAGTATCGCTAGTTATTCATGCACCTAATCCCTTCTCTTGCCAGTGCTTGCCAAAGGCCCCGGCAATTCAATTGAACTTATTATAGCTATAAGCAAAATCGTAGACAGCTGACATCTATCGTGATATTTTGTAAAAAAATATGTTACTGACAAAAAATAAGTAGCGATAATTTGGATTAGGAGTCTAAGTATGAGACATTTTAAGAATATTATTATTGGCTTTGGCAAAGCTGGTAAGACTTTGGCAGGGAGCCTGACAAGTCATGGCGAAGAAGTGCTTTTGATTGAAAAAGATCCAATGATGTACGGCGGAACGTGTATCAACATCGCATGTTTGCCAACTAAGAACTTGGTGATTAACTCTCAAAGAGGAGTTAAGTATGAAGAAGCTTTCGAAACTAAGGAAGCTATGACAGCAAAACTACGCAACAAGAACTACCACAAGATAGCAGACCAAGACTTGGCAACTGTGCTTGATGCAAGTGCTGAATTTATTGATGATAAGACAATCAAGGTAACTGATGAATCAGGTACAGAAGAATTAACATTCGACCGTCTTTTCATTAATACTGGTGCCGAAAGTAATGTACCAAATATTGATGGCCTAAAGATTGACGATAAGATATTTACTTCAACTGAAATGCTTGCTAAAAAAGAACTTGCTAAGAATCTGGTTATTTTAGGTGGTGGACCAATCGGACTTGAATTTGCTTCAATGTACGCTGGCTTTGGCAGTAAAGTAACTGTAATTGAACCAATGCCAAGTATCTTGGGCCGGTTTGAACCAGAAATTGCTCAGGCAGCTAAGGCTGATATGGAAGCAGATGGCGTTACCTTCATGCTTAAGTCTTCTTTGACCAAGGTTGAAGAAACTGAAGCTGGTCTTAACTTAACTGTTGAAACCGAAGATGGTGTTAAGGACTTGCAAGCAGACGTGATGCTTGTGTCAGTTGGCCGCCACCCAGCCACTGCCGCCCTTCACCTAGAAAAAACCAGTCTTGAAGTTGGCCAAAGAGGCGAAATTGTCGTTAACGATAAGCTTGAAACCAGTGTTCCTAATATCTACGCTATGGGTGATGTTGCCGGTAGCTTGCAATTTACCTACATTTCGCTTGATGACTGGCGGATTATGGACAATCAACTCTTTGGTGACAAGACTAGAACTAAGAAGAATCGTCCAGTTTTTGCTAACTCAATCTTCATTAAGCCAGCAATTTCTTCAGCTGGACTAACTGAAAGCGAGTTAATGGCCCAAGGTAAAGCTTACAAGGTCTTAACAATGCCTGCAGCTGGTGTGCCAAAGGCCCAAGTCATCGGCAACCCAAGAGGCTCATACAAGGCTTTGATTGACCCAGAAACTCACGAAATCTTAGGTGCTACTATTTACGCTGAAGAAGCTTACGAAACTATCAATGTCATTACTTTAGCAATGCAGCACCACTTAAAGGCTGAAGACTTGCGTGACCAAATTTACGCTCACCCAACTATGACTGAAGCTTTTAATGACTTATTCAAATTCTAAAAACTAAAAAAACTGACTTATCTCATAACTTGAGTAAGTCAGTTTTTTGTATGGGCCTAGAATAAAAAGTGTACAAGTTAAATAGAGACTCTGATTTAGTATAATTAAGGAAGTAGTTACTGAGACTGGGGAGTTTGGCCGTGGCTCTGGTAATTTTGCCAGCGATAAGGACAAGGAGATTGCACGACTAAAGCGTCAACTTCGTGACGCTGAAGGAGCGATCGAAGTATTAAAAAATCAATCGGGATTCTGAGCAAGTAACTACCGAAAAGGTACACCAAGAAATGGACGTTCAGCACGCTTTGGAATCCCACCCTTCCATCAATGGTATGTGTGATTATGTTGGAATCTCAAGAAGTGGTTACTATCAACGAGAAAAGCGTCATAATCACCAATCACCGCGAAAGCTTCGGAAGAAGTTTATTCAAGGTGAAATTAAAGCAATTTGGATCAAAAGCCTTTGTATTTACGGTGCCGTCAAAATCACCCAAGAACTTCGCTCAAAAGGATATAAGATCGCTGAACGAACTGTTGGTAAGTATATGCGTGAACTTGGCATTCACGCCGTTTACCTAACCCCTTGGACGACTACCACTCGCAAAAGACGCGGTGAACCCCCTCCCCTGAGGAAGTGGTGCAACGGCTCACGAGGGTCTTTCGTTATCCAAAAGGAGTTCATCGACTTCATGTGCAACAAGCTGACGTCTATCGATTTACAACAGCAATATAACGTCAAAGCGAGAAAAGAGCAGTTAAACCTACTTATCACCGTACAGAATTCGGAAGTAATCCAGTGTGGCTTTGAATCTATCTTGAGCTGTAAGGCACGTATCAAGAAGATAGCCGTTCTCCTTATCCCACTTAGAGAGCCCTCGATAATAGAAAGACTTCATTTCGTCAGTAATTACGAACGGGACAACGTCATGAGCAAGACATTCTTTAAGCATAATCAACCTACCAACACGTCCGTTGCCATCTTGGAACGGATGAATGCGCTCAAAGCGAACGTGGTAATCAACAATATTTTCAAAAGAATGGGAGCTGTTTGAGTTATAAGCCTTTAACAGCGATTTCATCTCTTTAGCAACATTTTCTGGAGGAGTGGTTTCTCGCCCACCTACCTCATTTGGTGAGCGTTTGTAATCTCCAACAGCAAACCAATCTTTTACAGAATCTGTAGTTCCCGTTTTTAGAATGCGGTGGAGTTCTTTGATGATGATCTCTGTAAGAGGGTCTTTTGCGTGGTCAATCACGTAATCGATAGCGCGGAAGTGGTTCTGAGTTTCTACAATGTCATCAATATGAACAGGATTTTCTTCAACGCCGATAGTAGCCGTTTCAAAAATCATGCGTGTCTGATCGAGGGAGAGCTTGCTTCCCTCAATGTGATTAGAGTTATAGGTAAGCTCGACCTGGAGCTTATGGTAAATACCGCCCTTTATTTTTGAGGTCTTTTCTTCAATCAAGCGCGAAAGCAGCGGACTTGTTGACGATGTTTTGGCATTTTTTCGAGAAGGTTTTACTGCATCGGCTGGAATGTTCCAAGTTTTTCCCACGAGAAAAGCGCCTGGTACGCGTCCATTAGCGCAGTAATTGCGCACACTTCTCTCAGATATGCCCCAGAGCTCAGCAACCTCTGCTACAGAAAGAAATCCCATCGAGCTTCACCTCCCTATCGGCAAAAACTAATGAGATTATTATAGCAAAAGAGGATATTTATTGCCGATATCGGCAATAAATATAAGAACATGTTTGAGTTTTGAGTCGTACAGCTGGTTGTTAAAAACCGTCAAAGTAATTATTTATTTCTTGTTATATCCGTGCTTGCGAGCATCATATGCCTTGATAATTTCTTGTTCAAGCTCTGTCATTCCCACTCAATTGTTACATGCCTCGTTTTGATGTAGTCAGCGGGGTGGATGATCTGGGACTTCATCTACTCTCCTATCGCAAAAACCGTGTAGTCAGCATGCAGTGAGCACTGATTACATGCTCTGTAGTCACTTGGGGAGAGTATTTTCACCCGACCGGAGAGTGATATATCTGACCTGCGGAAACGCAGTTCGATTGCGCGCAACTGACTACATGGACTAAAGAGGAATGGCGCCCCCAACCCAAGAGTAACAAATTCCGAGTGAAGAGTGACAGCTTTGAGCTGGGGAAATGCGAATCTCTACCTGATAGGTGACTAAATCGGTCCTCACAAACAAAACACCCATCTCTGAGTTGAATCTTGAGGAGGAGACTTTTTCTTCGCGTTAAATACTCTTTCTTCCGGACGAAATAATGGGAGCAGAAAGCTTCTTAAATATGGCCACCTCAATCTTGTTTTTCATCGTACGCATGTTGTCATACTTTGCAGCATGCTCGATGAACCAAGCCCGAATATCGCTTTGCTCGATCGTCGCTCTATCTTCCTCATCAAGTTTTGAGAGAACGAAATCAATATGCTCGTTAATTATCGTAGCTTTCTCGTCTACTACGAGATCGCAGAAATGCACGCTTGCACCGATGCGCGAGAACATGGCAGGACCCATCGTCCGACAAGCTGATACTTCGGAATTGAAGTTTGAGGTTAGGAGAAAAGGGCATTTCGCATGTCGACATCGTAATTCATGTCAACGTATCTTCCTTCATCAAAGAGCTGATAGAACATGTTGTACAGGCGGGGATCAACTTTATCGAACTCGTCTATTAGAACGACATTAGACTCTCTTGCCAAAAGGTCACGCGCGAAGCTTGCTTTCGAGTGCTCTGCGCCAAACAGATACTCGTAGGCCTCCTGCGTTTGCATCATCGAGAATTGCACTCGGGTAAGCTCTCCGCCAACAGCCCCGCTTAAGCATCTCGCTGTTTCTGTCTTGCCGACGCCAGACGGTCCATAGAACATGATTACAGAGGGGCACTCCTCGTTCATGGCAGTAAGCCGATAAAGAGATGCGATTAGTGACTCTTTCCCCTCGTCTTGCCCGAGGACACCCGATTGCAGTTTGTCACATATGCCATTGAGTTTCTTTTTTTAATGAGCGGGTACTCATAGTGTACAATATCGAGAGTTCCATGATGTATCAAAATGTTTGCAGAGAATACATCACACTTTTGAACAGCGACTTAGTGTCAGCACGTCACGAAATTATTGAAAAGGGCCTTGCCACTCCAATCAAGGGTGCAAATAAGGGCAAATAGATAGAGAACGAGGTCAATTGCATGTCAAAGCTAAACATTGACCAGAAGAGCATCAGGGAATTACTGACAGAGAAGCACGCGGACTTCCTCATTCCCGACTACCAGAGGCCGTACGCCTGGGGAGAGGATGAATGCGCGACGCTTTGGGACGACCTATTCGCATTCGCATTTCCGGATGACGACTGCGACAAGTTCAAACGCGAATCCGACGAGTACTTCCTGGGTCCTATAGTTACGTTCCGCAACGACGACAGCCAGCTTGAAATCATCGATGGCCAGCAGCGTCTCACGACCATCATGCTATTGTTGCGCGCCTTCTATGACAAGTTCGGGAACATGAAGGACAAGCAATCGAAACAGGTGCACGAAAGCATCGCCCGCTGTACCTGGAAGACGGATGAGTTCGACGAGCCGGACATGAATCGCCTCAAAATCGACTCTAAGGTCGCGTCTGACAACGACAAGGGCGAGTTCCTGGAAATCCTCAAGAGCGGCGTGGTCGAGCAAGGATGGAAGAGTTCGTATGCCTGCAACTACCGCTACTTCCAGCAGAAGATAACCGACATGGCCAGCGAGTGGCCGTCATACGTCGCTCTGCTTGCCACGCGCATCCTGAATAACGTCATTTTGCTGCCCATCGAGGCGGAATCGCAGGATACGGCGCTGCGCATCTTCTCTACGCTCAATGACCGCGGGCTTCCGCTCGCAGATGCGGACATCTTCAAGAGCCAGTTCTACAAGTATTTCTCCTCCTTAGGCCGTAAAGACGAGTTTATAGAACACTGGAAGGCGCTTGAGGAGACCGCAACGGACATCTTCCACCCGGCGGTGGGTACCCCGATGGACGAGCTCTTTACCCGTTACATGTACTACCGTCGCGCTTGCAAGCATATCCACAGCACCACGACGCAGTCACTGCGCGATTTCTTCGGTCAGGACTCCTACAAGATGCTCAAGAGCGAAGAATCCCTGTCCGATCTAGAGGTCCTGCTGGATTTCTGGAAGAAGGTAGACCGCCAGGAGGGGTTCTCGGAGAGGATACTGTGCGAGCTGTTCGTGCTCAACTACGCCCCGAACGGCATGTGGACATACCTGCTGTCTGTCTGGTTCCTCGCCAACCACGACGAAGATGGTTCCTGCGACGAGGCGGCGCTCTACGATTTCCTGCAGCTCATCACAGGGTTCATATACGCCTACTCGATGGAGCGTCCGGGCGTGAACGCCCTGCGCGTGCCCGTCTTCCCGCAGATGGAGAACATCATCGACCAAAAGCCTGTGGAGTTTTCTGCATACCGCTTCGACCGCGAAGACATTACATCGCGATTCAAGGCGTACTCATTCACGAACCAGAGGCGCTTCACGCGCTCGATGCTCGTATGGTGGGCGTTCCAAAATCCCAAGCAGAAGTTCATGAGTCTCGACACAACGCTCGAAATTGAGCATATCTACGCGAAGAAGCGAACCGAGACGGCACCCCTGAGCGACCCGTCGAACATCGAGGCGTTGGGCAACAAGGCGATGCTCGAGAAGCGCGTGAACATCAGGGCGTCTGACTATCGCTTCAGCGACAAGAAAAAGTACTACGAGGGCTTTGTGAACGACAAGGGTATTGAGAAAGTGGGCACCGACAACGAGGAGCTGCTGGAGCTTGCCCGTACGCGCAAGGACTTCACCGAAGGCGATATCACGAAGCGCACCGACGAGATAATTGACTCGTTTGTTGACTATCTGGGCGAACTTGATTTGCTCAAGTGAGTCAGATGGAAATTGAGAGACAGCCTATGAACAAAAATAATATAGACACCGAGTATTTTCTCATTGATACCGTTGGCCCCAATAGCGCTGCAATAGCTGCTGGTGCAGCTTGGCTCGATGACAACGGCGGTGGTTGCATCCTTACGCAGGATAAAAGAACTATGCGGAATGCACTGGATGTAAATACGGATACTGAGCTCAAAAAGGTGGAGGACAAGCTTGCTAGTTACGGCATCTCGCTGAATTGGTCGGGCAGAGGCGTTTCCAATGCTGCGGGCAATCTCATGGCTGTATACACAAATCCGACAATTGATGGCGAGATTAGACGCAGCGGCCTCGAACGTGTCTTCATTGTTCCCTGGGCCGAGAAGGACTGCAGCTGGTTCAAGGCTGCATTTAAGCCCACCCTTGTCGTCGTCAACGCAAACGACGAGCTGATGAGGGCTGACATGCAGCCCGTGTATGCGAGCATGAAGGATGAGATACCGGAGGCGCTCGATCATATACTTGGCTTTCTCGCGCAATGTGCTGCTGGTTACAACAACAGACTGCAGTGGCGAGAAGAGGAACGTTTCAAGGCGGATCTCATGAACCATCAAGCCGACTGGAGGCAGGTTGACTCAGAGACGGCGCTCCTCCGGTGCGCGGAGCTAGGGATGTCCGCAGAAGATTCCAAGAGAATCAGCTCGATGATAAGGCAGCTCAAGGCGGGACATAAGTTCCGTCCCAAGCGCGGTTTTGAAGAAGGGTTTGGACGTTAGCAAAGCAGGCGCGCCTTGGCTCGGCACTTTCACAGCTATAGGAAAGCAATCGGGAGACCTCATGAAGAACTTGGACAAGTACAGAGGCTGCCTCATAGGAGGTGCTGCCGGGGATGCGCTCGGCTATCCAGTTGAGTTTCTCGATGAGCGCGAGATATCCAGGCACTACGGACCCTCCGGTATTACCAGCTACGAGCTCGTAGACGGTGTCGCACAGATTTCCGACGACACGCAGATGGCACTCTTCACGGCGACAGGGCTCCTGCTTGGAACGACGCGCGGCATGATGCGAGGCATCATGGGAAGCTACCCCTCCTATGTGGCGCTTTGCTATGGGGACTGGCTGCGAACACAGACCAGGCAATATCCGCTCAACACGGAAGACTCCTATTCCTGGCTGGTAAACATCCCCGAGCTGTTCGACAGGCGGGCTCCCGGCAACACGTGTCTTTTTGCGCTGCGCAGCGGGAAGACAGGGACCATCGATGAGCCGATAAATGACAGCAAAGGTTGCGGCGGCGTCATGAGGGTCGCCCCGGTCGGCCTGTACTTCGCGCTGGAAGGCCGGCAGGTTGAGAACCCGGACCTGGTCGGGGCGGAGGTCGCCGCCATCACTCACGGGCATGAGCTGGGATACATACCGGCAGCTGCGCTTACGCACATGATTAACATCCTTATCCACGAGGATTCAAGCATCGAAGAAGCCGTCATTTCCGCAATAGACACCGTCAAAGGCTTGTTTCCCGATGCAAGGCACCTGAACGCCTTCGTGAACCTCATGGAGAGGGTGGTTGAACTCGCTCATGAGAACATCGACGACCTTGATGCGATTCACTCCCTCGGCGAGGGATGGGTGGCTGAGGAGACGCTCGCGATAGCGACCTACTGCGCCATAAAGCACCCCGACGACTTCGAAGCGGCCCTAGTAGCTGCCGTAAACCACAACGGTGACAGCGACTCTACCGGTGCTGTGACCGGGAACATCATGGGAGCGAGCCTCGGCATCTCGGGAATACCGAACAAATTCATCGAGAATCTGGAACTAAAGGACGTGATTCAAGAGGTCGCTGACGATCTCTACAACGACTGTCAGATGACTGAATTCGGCGACTACGAAGACGAGGTCTGGACGAACAAGTACATCTATCACACGTATCCGGATGTCGCCGAAAGGAGGTAGTTCAGTCAGCGCATGATTCTGCATGGACAGCGCCTCCGGGAGCCGAAGCTCCCAGGGGCGCCCTGCGCTTAGAGCGTGCCGAGTACGTTGAGGTGGTGGCAAAGAAGCGCCCGGCTCTCGCCGACGATGAGCATACTCACGACGTCGAACCTGATCCGGATGTCCTCGGAGTCCAGGTGCTCGGCGAGGTAGGCAGCCGCAAGCCGTTCGAGCGCCACGCGATTCGCGTCCTCCTCGGGAAATCCCTCGCCGCCGTTCTGCGTGATCTGGCAGTGGACGAAGACCAGGTCGTCCTCGTCGCAGGCGATGAAGTCGGCGACGTCCCCGCCGTGCGCCCAGCCCTCCTCCAAGATCTCGAAGCCTCTGCGCTTGAGATAGACCCTGATGCCCTTCTTGGCCCTGGTGTCGATGGCCTCCATAACGTCCTCCTTAGCTCCCGGCCCGCCCCGGTGGCGCGCCTTGTGGCTCGCATGCCGACGGGGTTCGCGCGGGTGCAAGGGGGAAAGCAAAATCCGGAGGGCCCGAGTTTTCGAAAGGGCACCCCGTGCCCGGCGAAAAGTTTTTGCGGCCCTTGCGGCCGTAGGCGGTTCCCGGCGAGCCTGCAAGAGTTCAAGGAGAGCCCTGGAGGTGGGCAAGGTGCAAGGGCATTGGATGCCCACACGAGGCTTGGAGAAGCGTCAGGGTACGTCGCAGGGGCATCTCGGGCTCTGGAGGATGCGTGCGCTGGCAACGTTGCCCTCATCGCCACGAGGGACTGCGGTTCTGCTATCTGCCAGGCATACAGGGCCATCGACGGCTTATCTCGAGTATGTCATGTCGCTCAGTGTTGACGGTGGCGGCGTCCACCTCCCCGCGCAGGTCGATGAACTCCTTGGTCAGGCGCTCCACCTCGTCGTGAAGCCGCTCGTCGACGGTGCCGTCGGCCTGTATCCGCGACAGCTCCCTAAGCAGCTCCAGCATGTTCTCGCGCAGGGCGCGGTACACCCGGATGTTCGGCGCCACGGCGATTGTCTCGTCGTGCAGCCTCGCCATGATGAAGTCCTCTTGCTCATGCCGCCCTCGGCTGCCACCCGGTCGAGCCAGAGCTTCTGCTCCAGCATCATCCGGAAGGCCACCGTGGCGCTTCGCCTCCTGCGGTCGTTCGGGCACGACATCAGATGCCCGCCCTGGTCGCATCGAGAGCGCGCCATCTCTCCTTGCTTGTCTGGGAAGTGGTGCGCGTAGTGGAAGGTCACGTTCGAGCTTTCGTGGCCCAGACGCTCAGCTATGGCCACGGCGGAAAAGCCCTTCTCTATGAGCAGCGAGGCGTGGCTGTGGCGCAGGTCGTGGATTAGCCCAGAAGCGCAATAGAAACTGCTGAGCCTAAAGAAGAGGAGGTAGTCGGTTGCCGACGCCCGCGGGTCCAGGTCTGCCAGCAGAGCCGCTGGTTGGGTCGACGCCCTGAATACGGCAGAGATCACGCTCCAAGACTACAAGTGCTGGATGCCTCCTTTGCCCTCTCAGGACAATAATTCAATGGTTGGACACATTTATTTCATCAATTTGCGTGTTGTCTCGTGTACTCATTGATGACAACGATCCGAGTAGTCAATTAAAATGCAAACGACAGCAAAGAGAAAGCGAAAGAGGCTATGGGATTGGGTTATTACGAGCATGAAATTGAAGTGAAATTCGCCGAGGGTCTCCTGAACTCATCCAGAGAGTGGCAATGGTTCATTGATTACACAGAGGGCAGCATCGAGCCCGATGCTGATATGGAGTCTATTAGCGACTTCGGAAAATGCTACCATTCGATACAGTCGGTATTTGTGCACCTTGCCAGGTTGGTGGATGCAGTCGGGCCTCTGAAGGTAAACATCACCCAAAACTGGTTGCAACGGGTGTACGAGTGCGTCCTTGTTAGAAGCGAACACATGGATGCCGAAGAAGCAATCAAGGGCAGCTCGTTTTACGATGTGCTTGCGGTCATGTCCTATGCAACCCGCCTTATAAATCGAGTGAGCGAAACTCGTTATCTCTACAATAGCCAATTGCTGTTCATGTCAAATCTCTTTGAGCTTTTCGACTTCGGCCCTCTCGAATCCGAGCGCGATGGATTTGTTAATCTCGCAAAATCGATAGACATTCCTGGATTCGAGAATGCCATCGATACACTGTCCGCAAACTTTACCTTAACGGCAAAACATGTAGATGAGAGCTGGGTTTCTGAACTGCTGAACAGCTTGTTTGATGAAAACTTCCTTTCTTTCAAGAACGCTGAGGGAAGGCAGTTTCAGACATGGCAAGAATCGCTGCTGTGCGATGCCTTCAAGGTGTCTTTCGGCAACGGAACACTCGAGCCAATTGCTCGCTCAAGAAACGGATCCGAGTATCCCGACACGCATTCTTGGTCAATTGAACTGTTGTCGAAGGCAAAAGAATCGTTTTCGGATATCAGAGCGGTCTGCGTATTCGAGACGTTGCTGTTTTGCAAACACAAAGTGGCTCCTTCCGACAGCACTCGCTCGATGCTTGCTGATCTCTGCCTGCATCACGTTAAAAAGCTTCTTGCTGCTGGCCAGGGGCTATGTAATATCTCTTGCACAGCCCTTGCCGTTGTCGATGAACTCATACAATGCAAAATGCTCGGCAAGGAGCAGAGCGCGGCATATTTCAAGGGCATGAAGGAAACCTTGTCAGGTGTTTCAGACTATACGGATATTTGCATCCTAAAACAATATCGCATTCCGTGCACTGCGCAGCAGGAAAGCATCTACGCTGCTGAAACAAAGGCAATTGCAAAGAATGCTCTTGGCTCAATTGATTCGCCTGCAGATCTCCTATCGTTTTTCGGAGACGAACGCAATGCGAAGGGCTGCGATCAGTGCGACATTGCTCATGCCATTGAACTATTATCTACTTTCTCGGAGAAAGTGAATCTGCTCACAGCTAGTCTATTCTATTCGGCAATGATGTTTTGCATCGATGCCCTGAGCAATCCGCAGGTCGACAATAAGTGGCTTCATGAAGTTATGATTGGCCTAAGGAGGGCCTGGCAAAGCAACTATTACGCTCCTGTGTTGGCGAGCATGCAGACCATATCATATGAGAACTCCGTTCCTTCGGGTGCTGTCGATGATCTGAACAAGAGCTTTCTCGAGAGCCCTCAAAGCCTTGCTCACAACCTCATCCTGCAGTCTGACGAGGCCATCATTTCAACACTGGAGTCACTATCAGAAAATGTTTTCACTCTTCTTGCCAACAAAATCACTATCTCCGAGTACTACCCAAATTGCGATCATGTTGCAATAAAGGAAGACCCGAATTCGATTGATTTCATGATTGCAGAAGAAGTGTGCAGGGTGTACAAGGAAAACGCTTTCCGTTTTCTGAATGCAATGAAACGTCAGGATGCGCTCGATGGCTTTTATGGCAGGCTTCGTCAGGGAATCCAGATGATGATTGGCTTTATCGACATTAGGCCAGCATATGAATGGATTGTCCAAAACGCGCCAGAACAGTACTACCTGCTTCCTTTTCCTGAGGACAGGGTGGCTCTCGGCCATTTGACTCAGCTGTTTCCCCTTCTGGAAAACGTCATCAGGCAAATCGGGGAATTATTTGCCATCGTACCATTCAAAGAAAATAAACAGAAGTTCACGCAACTGAAGGACGTATCGAGCGTACTGGCAAGGCTCGTTGGTGAGGTTGAAGAAATAACCGGCACCATCCAAGGATGCAATGAATTTCTCTTCACTTACTTTGTAATGTATTCCTCAAACGGCTTCAATGTCAGAAATGACTGCATTCATGGGCGTCAATATCAAGACCCTGTGTCTTGTGTTGGAGCGTTCAAGTTGACGGTGATTTGTCTGTATATGATGCTCAAGAGGTTAAGGGGACTCGAAGCCGTTTCAATTGAGCAGCGCATAGATGAAAGAGACGACTCATAGCTCTTCTGCCTGTATGGTCACTGACCTGTGAAAACCTATCCAGCTGTCCCTTTTTGCGGTACATCAATTACGAGCTCAATAATTAATATGCACCACATGATGAGACAACGTGAGGGCATATAGCTGCGAGGGCTCCGTTAGTCATTTTCAGGGCACGGGCACCGGACTTTTGCAGGTTGGTAAGGCCCTTCCTACTGCGCTTTCCAATCGGTTTGCAAAGACAACAGATACGGAAAACGCAGCACGCCACGTCTCATTATCGCATGGAAAAAACAATAACCAGCCGACCGTTCTGTGGAGGACGAAAGTTCCCCAGCAGAACACTTTTGTCTCTAACAGGAACTTTTTCTCTTACCATCTCGCCAGCAGACTATCTTTCGCGTCAAGCGGAACGAAGACAAGGCCTTGCTGCGATTCCGGACCCCCCAATCAAAAAAGAGTCCGCAATGGATGAGCTGCAAATACATATCGTCGACGCGCTGAGGAAACAGCGCGACTACTACGGCATTCCGAATATCGAGATCGCCAAGCGAACCGACTTGGCCACCAACGCCATCACTAAGATCATCAACGGCCATACGAACCCTTCCGCCGCGTTCTTTGCTTGCTTTACGATCATGGTTAACGGTCCTTTCTGGTGCCGAAGAAGGCCTCCTCCAGCTTGTCGCTGCACACGCGGCCCTGGATTACCTTACATCCGCAACTACGAGCTCGGGAACAGAGTCCCGGGCGACGAGCAGCTCACTCAGATCACTAATGCACTCGACGTATCGGTGGAGGCGTTGCGAGAGATTCCCTTGGAAAGCGGCAGGCAGGCCCTGGAGTTCCTTTTCCGTCTGAGTGAACAGTTTTCCCTTCGGCCGTTGGAGATGGGCGAAAAGCTCGTTCTGGCGGCTCCTGAGGGCACAGGCATGGATCCGAAGCTAACATCTGCACTCAAGGCATGGCGCAAGCAGCTTGATTCGCTTGAGGCCGGAGAAACCACTCAGGCCGAGTACGAGGAATGGAAGGCTGGCTTCGGCTCCTAGAAAGCAACTCAAGGAATAAATCCGAATAGGAAAAGGCGGCTCCGGCCGCTTTTTTCATGCTCGGCAGCGTATCAATCGCTCTGTCGGAGCGGAGTAATACAGTTTTTATCACCCCCTCTGACCTGCTCTTTTGCGAAACATGGACTCGATTGCGCAAATTGATTCGGAATTGATTCGGGGAAGGTTACTTTGCTCCCCTTAGGGCAAAAGCAATAGTTCCAGGTGGCTTCGCTTTGTTGCAAGAGGCTGCAAATCGTTGCAGCGCGAGCCAAAAAGCCAATCTACCAACATAGCTACTCACCCCGCATAATAAATCCGAATCAGAATCGCAGATGAAATAGCATAAAAGAAGCTCCGAAATTCGCCGTTTTCGGAGCTTCTTCTCATCAATTATTCTTCAATTTGTCAGGCGGCTTGGCGCTTCCTGCAACGTTTTGCAACACTTTGCGTCACCATGAATAAAATCTAATGGCTTGTCGTTTGACCTCGGCCTACTCCCACTCGGTGGTTATAGTTTTGCCGTCTCGTCACTCCAGTTGCACCCAGTTTTCGGCGGCATCTCGAAGTGAGTGCCGCTGAATGACGCGACGTCGCGTTTCATCGGCTTCGGGGACAAAAGCTGGGACAACTTCAAAAACCATTTTCAAACTCAGAGTATTGAGTTTTTATTTTTGTCCCAAGGGGCACGGAGAGCCGCCTTTGGAGGCTCGATATCGCCGAAAAACGCCCGTTTTGAAACTCAACCGCCTTTGAGCCTGCAAACCACCAGCTTCAACAGTAAGTGAGTCGACGCGGGTGGCTTACGAGCCGTTCACAAAACCGCAGGCCACAGGTCTTTGTCAACGATAAGCAAAGTGAATAGTCTCAGGTGGCTTGCCCATGAGTTGGCGTAAGCCTGTTTAGCAAAAGGCTAATCGGACACGACAGGCCGCCCGCATGGCGACGGCGTTTCCCGTGCGGGCACAAACAGCCCTGCGTGCCCTGTCGCGCGATATCCCAATGCGACGTTCAGAACCCTACCCGCCAAGCAGCCACCTCGCGAAATTCAGCACGAGCACGCCCTCCCGGGTATGGGGCTCATGCCTCGTGCGAGTGATGAGAATCTTCGGGAATGCATCCCCGATGGATAGAATCGGCGCAATCTCCCTCTCGAGCGTCGAATCGGCGCCGATATCGTCGCTCACATACACTTTCCTTCCCGGTTTCGAAACTTGGAAGGCAGTATGCGCAAGGATGCGTCGAGGTGCGATCCCAGTCGTACCATGCCAGCAGAGATGTCGAGGCACATTCGTTCATGCTGCAATGCGGGCATCGGAGATGAAAAACAGCCCGTCGGGTAGTCATGGGCGTGCGGGAGCCCGCATCAGTAACCTGCCTCCTCGGTTGTCCCTTCTTTGCATGGTCGTCTACATAAAGGAGGAACCAGCCATGCAGATCAGCATGCTTGCCCTTCTTGGGTCACGGACCGGGGAGGCGAGGGCCTCCGTCGGGACCGCCCCGAGCAACCGGCATATCCAAGGAATGACAAGGCTCGATCGCTGTGCTGGTCAGGATGCCGAAGCGGGCCGTCCGCCAATCGGAATGCGGGTCAGGATGCTGCAACGTGATTCCAACTGCAGGATACGGCTCCTTTGCGGTTGCCGCAAAACCTGCTGGCAACATTCTTACTATCCGAATGATGTACGCATCCCTTGGGATCGTTTCGCCTGACCAGGGCCATCTTCAGCGCCTCATCGGCCAGCTCGGCAGGCGCCTCTTCCACGCGTAATAGCCCTGGCGGGTCACCTATGCAACCAAAGATACAAAAGGAATCGAATGGCCAGAGAGGATTGCCCTTTCCGATGGTCGATTCTTGACAGGCAAACTCAAGCCTCGTTAATATTACATGGTTTGCCAGACCGAATTAACAAAGGAGGGGTGTCGTGGTTGGTCTTTTCCGCACGTGGATGAGCGCCTAGAAAGCGGCGCTGTTGTGGCGTCGCGTTGTTTTTCTGCACGCCATTTCACGATTGGACATAACCATGATATTTGAAACCTCTCGGCGCAGGTCTGTTTCGCTGTGCCATTCATGGCAATTTAAGATTTGTTTCGTATGGGGCGGGGAGCTCGTGTCGACATTGACGAGCTTGATTCTCCAAATGGGTCTCATTTGGCATATCGCCCTCACGACAGAATCATCTTCCCTCCTCTCCCTGGCATCGTTAGCAGGCTTTCTGCCGATTGCTTTGTTCGGAGTCCTTGCGGGCGCCGTTGTCGACAGGCTGCCTTTGAAACGTGTTCTCATCGGCGCCGACCTCTTCGTTGCCGCGGTGGGCGCCGCCTTGGCGATTGCCTCGTTGGCCGGCAGCTTACCTGCGTGGTCAATACTCATCGCCCTGTTTCTCCGCGCAGCTGGCACTTCGTTCTACACGCCGGCCTCCCAATCCCTCACGCCCCATCTCGCCCCGCCAGAGCATCTCGTTCGCCTATCGGGAGTGATGCAGGCGATTCAGTCCGCCGGATACATTCTTGGCGCCGCGCTCGCGGCAGTGATTTATCCTGTGGCGGGCATTACCGCCATGATTGCCCTCGACGTGCTGGGGGCGCTTTTCGCTTCTCTAGCTGTCCTCGCCGCTCAGATAGACGCAGGAGGACTCGACGAAGCCGACCGCAGCTCGTCCTTTTCCAATAAAGTTCGAGAACTTTTCTCTGAGATTTCGGACGGCTACAAGCTGATCAGGGGATACAGGGGGCTGTTCGCCCTTCTTTGGTGCGGGTTCGTCTTCGCTTTCGCGTTCTCCCCACTCGCGGCATTGTTCCCAATAATGACCTTGGGACATTTTGGCGGTAGCACGGGGGATGCTGCTTTGGTGGAGGTCCTTTTCTCCGCAGGCATGCTGGCTGGGTCCGGCATTTTGGCGGCCACGGGAGGGTTCCGCAATAGGTCGCTCACCATGGTCGCCGCGATCGCCGGCTTCGGCGTCGTCGCAATCGCATCCGGATTGATCGGCCCGTCGCTGTTCGCCGTTTTCCTACCGGCGAGCTTTCTTATGGGCGCATGCTCCCCGTTGTACGCGGGAACCCAGACTGCCCTTATGCAGGAGCAGATACCTCCTGAGTACCTAGGCCGCGTTTTCGGCCTCTACGGAACCATCATGGCGTGGGCCATGCCCATGGGCCTCGCGGCCCCCTCCGTTTTTGCGGATCTGCTTGGAGCTCCGTTATGGTTCGTCGGCTCTGGAGCGACCATGGTACTGCTTGCGATGGCTATGCTGCTTGCTCCGAGCGTCCGAAACGTGGGGAAAAGAGATACCGGGCGGATTCAATAGCCCAAGTATTCGAAAAAAGAGGCGGCAGCCATCGGTTCACGCGTCAGCCTTCAAGCCCTTGCGACGACGAGGTATTGCGCCGACATCCCACATCGCGCTCCTTATTCGTCGCCAACTATCATTTTCGGATTTGCCGGCTTGCGCAAGGTCAAAACGCTCGCGCCGGCAATTGGGCAAAGGCGAAAAATCGACGTGAGCAATCTTTTTTGGCATGGCTGCGCTTCCAGTAAAAGGCTAATACACAAAAGGCGGTTCAACCTATGGAACTCATAGTCAAAGCTAAAGACATCTTTTTGGAATATGCCGGCCGCGATATCCTGGATATCGAAGAGTTGGAAATCTACTCCTACGATCGCATCGGCTTGGTGGGAGACAATGGCGCAGGCAAAACCAGCCTGCTTAAAATTCTGAGCGGCAATCTTACCATTGCGGACGCCGACGTCAGGCGCTTCGGCAGCATTGCCCTCATCGGCCAACTCGATGAACTCGACCTTGATGCGGCTCAGGACAGTGGTGAGATGCTCTCCCGTCTCAACGTCGCCGGAGTGGCGCAGGAGACGATGAGCGGCGGGGAGGAAACACGCGCCAAGATTGCCTCTGCACTCTCCCAGCATGCAAGCGCGATCTTCGCCGACGAGCCTACGAGCCACCTCGACCAAGACGGCATCCGCCTTCTCGTCGGACAACTCAAGGCATTTGATGGGGCTCTGCTCATCGTGAGCCATGACCGTCATTTTCTCGACCAGGTGGTAGACAAGATCTGGGAGCTCAAAGACGGCGGTATTTCCGAATTCTGGGGTGACTACTCCGACTATCTGCGACAGAAAGAAGAAGAGCGCAAAGCTCAGGCGACTCGATACGAAGAGGCGATGCGCGAGCGCGATCGCCTCGAAGCCGCCATCGAAAAACAACGGAAAAAAGCACGGCAGGTCGACGCCAAGCGGAAGGCTGCGAAAAAAAGCAACGAGTATGCAGGTCGATTGGGGCATCAGAAAGCAACCGGCACCAAACAGAAGAGGATGTACCAGGCGGCTAAGGACATGGAGAAGCGCCTCGAAGCGCTCGAAGGGATTGAGGCCCCAGATAGCATTCGCGCCGTGCGGTTCCGCCAGAGCAAGGCCCTGGAACTGCATAGTAAATTTCCCATCTCGGCAGACGATTTCAGCTTGAGCTTCGGCAACTGCATGCTCTATGACCACGCGAAATTCGAGATACCGCTCGGTGCCAAAGTGGCCATCACCGGTGGCAACGGTACAGGAAAGACCAGCCTGCTGAAGGCAATCGCTCGACGCGCCGACGGTATCAACATCTCTCCCAAGGCAGAGATCGGTTACTTCGAGCAAACAGGCTACAAGTTCGACGCCCGTCAGTCTGCGATCTCGTTCATGCAGGATGGTTGCGAGTACAGCATGACCGAAATTCGAGGCATCCTCGCCTCTATGGGAATCGGACCGCGCGACCTGACAAAGGACGTTGGCGTTCTCTCGGGAGGCGAAGTCATCAAGCTGCTACTCGCGAAGATGCTGCTGGGCAGATACAACATCTTGCTCATGGACGAGCCTGGAAATTACCTGGACATCAAGAGCGCCGAAGCCCTCGAGCAGATGATGAGCGCCTATGCCGGAACGATAGTGTTCGTCTCCCACGATAAAAGGCTGGTCGAGAACGTCGCAGACATTGTCTACGAAATAAAGGACACCAAGCTAGTCAAAATCTTTCAGCGCGAATAGCCCTAAATGAGCAAGAAATAATCCCCGAACGGAGACAAGGGAGTAAAACGGCAAAGAAAGAGCCTCCGTCCCAACGCAGGGAACGGAGGCTCTTTAATCGCTTTTACTCATCTCCGTCGCTGGTGGCTTTGTCATGACTCTCGTACGAAACGAAACTCAGCGGCATAGTGCGGCACTCAAAATCGCAGGTCAGAACCCTGTCGTCCTACTCCCACTCAATGGTCGCAGGTGGCTTTGGAGTGATGTCATACGCTACGCGGTTAACACCAGCAACTTCGCTGACAATACGAGAAGAAATGCGAGTCAACAGCTCGTAAGGAAGCTTTGCCCAGTCAGCGGTCATAGCATCGCTCGACTCAACGGCGCGCAGGATAACTGGACGGGCATACGTGCGCTCATCACCCATTACACCAACGGACTTAATGTCGGGTAGCACGGCAAAGTACTGCCAAACACTGTGCTCGGAGTTACGATCGCCTGTCTCGTCAAAGAGCTGAGCATTGTAGGCGTCAATCTCTTCACGGACAATAGCGTCGGCGTTGCGGAGAATCTCCAGCTTTTCTGGGGTAACGTCGCCAATGATGCGGATAGCAAGGCCAGGACCTGGGAATGGTTGCCTGTAGACAAGGTTCTCTGGCAGACCAAGAGAAACGCCCAGCGCACGGACCTCGTCCTTGAAGAAGTGGTCCAGAGGCTCAATCAGGTCAAAGTGAACGCCCTCTGGGAATGGAATCAGGTTGTGGTGGCTCTTGATAGTTGCAGCTTTGCCGCCGGTCTTACGAGCGCCCGACTCAATAATGTCAGGGTAGATGGTGCCCTGTGCCAGGAACTGAACGCCGTCCAGCTTCTGAGCCTCGTCAAAGAAGACCTTCCAGAACTCGGTACCAATCAGGCGACGCTTCATCTCTGGCTCGGTAACGCCAGCTAGAAGCTCTGCGTAGCGCTCCTCTGCGTGAACGTGAATCAGAGGCACGTTAAACTGCTTGCGGAAGACCTGCTCAACCATCTCTGGCTCGCCCTTACGGAGCATGCCATGGTTAACAAACACGCAGGTCAGCTGATCGCCGATAGCGCGGTGAACAAGGGCTGCGACAACAGAAGAGTCAACGCCGCCGGAAAGCGCCAAAATAACGCGGCCATCGCCAACCTTCTGACGAATCTCCTCTACCTTCTGCTCAATGATGTTGTCCATGGTCCACGTCTTCTCAAAGCCACAGATATTGAACAGGAAGTTAGAAAGCATCTGGGAACCGCACTCGGTGTGGTTGACCTCTGGATGGAACTGAGTGGAATACAGGTTCTTAGCAGCGTTTTCCATAGCTGCAATAGGGCAAACGTCGGTAGAAGCGGTAACAGCAAAGCCCCCTGGGACCTCAGAGACAGCATCGCGGTGGCTCATCCAAACGGTCTGCTGCTCAGCAGTGCCGTCAAAAATGCGGCTCTCCCCCGCGCGGGTCAGATGAGCTGGGCCATACTCGCCCTTCTCGGTGTGTCCAACGGTGCCGCCCAAAGTAACCGCCATAATCTGCTGTCCATAGCAGAAACCAAAGACAGGTAGGCCAAGCTCCAGGATCTCTGGGTCAATCTTTGGCGCGTCCTCCGCGTAAACGGAAGCAGGGCCGCCGGACAAAATGAGCGCAGATGGATTGAGCTCACGAAGCTCATCTGCGGAAATATCACAAGGAACAATCTCGGAGTAGACGTTAAGATCACGCACGCGACGTGCAATTAACTGGCCGTACTGGGCACCAAAGTCTAGAACTGCAACAAACTGCTTGGGCCTGGACTCGCTCATGCATGACTCCGCTTCTCCGGTTTCCCGGTCACTTTTGATTCTGCGCCAACGCACAACGCCGCACGTATGGACACATATCTCTACCACGAATTTATTGCTATTAATAATACCTTCAACCAGCTGATAACACCACGAGAGATTACATGCGCCAAAAAGTCTTCTTATTCTGTGCAAACAAAAGACGGCAAAGTTCTATAATTTGACGAGAAATGCTACTAATTTCTAACAATTTAAAAACATCGAATATGGCGAGAAGAGCAGGTCAAAAGTACGGTAATTTGAAATATAATTGTTTTGTGACGACAAAAACTGGTAACAGTTTTTAAGTACCTATCTGCAATAATTTTCTCACTCTCATAAGACGAATTGGAGTTTAGTTTATGAAAAAAGTACTGATCAGACTAGGTGCATTTCTTGTGCCATTTATGATTGTTGTTACTTTTGTGACAACATTCGCTTCTGCTGCAACTGTTTCACCGGTTCAAATTACCAGCATGTCTGTGGCTGATGATACCTATACACCAGTAAATGAGATTACCACTGATAATCTGTACCATATTACAATTAACTGGGAATCTACCGCATCTACCGTGGCAGAAGGTGACTATTTTGATATTACTCTGCCCGATAAAGTCCAGTTCACTGCCACACAAAACACAACTCCAATTGAAGTTAAAGATCCTAACGGTGCAACCGTAGCGTGGGCTTATCCAACTCCAGCAGCAGGTAGCATCTTCGGTGGAACTCTGCATGTTGTTTATACAGACTATGCAAACACCCACACCCAGATTAGGGGTACTTTCTCTCTGTCCGCTCTCTACGACCGCGACGCCATCAACGCTGGTGACAATACCCATGTTGACTTTGGCGTAAACGGCACCGCTGTTCCTCTCAACATGATCGTCCGTCCAAAGAACACCATTGGCGAAGAGTGGCTCAACAAGTGGGGCGGCCCTGTTACCGGTACCGAGTCCGAGGTGCTTTGGTATGTTCGTCTTAACTACTCCGCTTCTAACATGACTGGCGTTGAGTTCTCTGACTCCCTCTCTGATAGAAACGGTGGCGACCTGCCAGCATCAGTAACCTACATTACCAACTCTTTCCACCTCTATCGTGCAGACTTTGATGGAACGGGTAACTTCAGCAACCTTCAGGAGGTCACCATTCCTAATGGTGCACTTTCTATTGCAGCTGACGGCCACTCCTACCACCTTAACCTGAGCGGCGTTGACTTCTCCCAGGGTCAGCGTTACCTCCTGCAGTACCGCACCACCTTTATCCCAGGTATGGCTCTGCATAACTATGGTGTGCTTACCAACGCTGGCGGTGCTCCAAGAAGCGAGATTGGCTTTACCTACTACTCTCCAAGCAACTCCGGCGGCGCAATCGGCAATCTTGTCGGCCGCATCCGCATCATCAAGGTTGACGCTGACAACGCAACTACCCAGCTTCCAGGCGCAACTTTTAAGGTAACAAGCGTTGCTAACCCAACTGATTCTTGGACTCTTACTACAGGCGCGGACGGAACTGCAACCTCCGAGAGGCTCACTACCGGCTCCTACACTATCGAAGAGATTACCGCTCCAGATGGTTATGTGCGTGACGCTACGGTCTACACCGTAAACGTTGACAATCAGTCCGGTACTATCAAGATTATTGAGAACAAGAAGAACGCTCATGCAGACATTCCTGTACAGAAGGTATGGAATGGTGCAGAAGGTGGTCCCGTTACTATCCACCTGCTTGCAAACGGCGTTGACACTGGTAAGACCCTTACCTTGAGCTCTGACAATAACTGGCAGGATTCCTTCACGGGTCTTGAGGCTTATGCTGCTGACGGCTCCGAGATTACCTACACTATCTCTGAGGACGAGGTAGCTGGCTACACCAGCCAGATTACAGGCGACGCAACTCAGGGCTTTGTAGTCACTAACACTCAGGTTTCTCCAACTCCAGAGAAACCTGCTAAGACTCGCAAGAAGTCCAACCTCCCCTACACCGGAGATACATCTTCTGTTGCAGGCGCTCTTTTTGGTTCTTTGGCAGCACTAGGCAGCGCAGTTGCACTTAAGCGTCGCAAATAAACTCAGCGTAAGCGCAGGAGCGCACGGTCGCATGAGCAACTCAACAAGAACGTCTTGTCCTCGTGGCAAGGCGTTCTTTTTTGGCGAGAAAACCGTCTATTTTGCAAGGTTCCACAGAACTTCTCGCCTCCTTAATTGCATACAGAAAAATGACCTATTCGGAATCACGTATAAAAAGTAACTAATGTCCAGCATTTGAATTTATTAGAGATAATATTTATCCATTTTTATTACGTTAAGCTGCACATAGTGTGAGATGTTTGTTGTGAACAATTATGAAGAACCTGTGAATTTACCTGTACTTTATTTAAAAGATATCAGAAAAAGAACCGATAAATTCCTTGTACCTGCATAAATATTTGAACTTTAAAAAAGCTATATAAATATATACAGAATCTCAAATAAATTCTCTTTGTAATAGGTGAAAATAGACGCATCTATTGCAAAGGAGTCCTGATGAACAAACGACTGTTTAAGCTGTTAAGTTTTGTCTTCATGCTGGTCCTGGCGCTTCCGCTTGCTGCAAAATCAGCTTTTGCTGAGACTGCAAGCACTGAAGCTGCTACAGGCACCCCTAAAGCGGTTGTCGCAACCATTACAGACTTTAGAGTTGAAGATCGTTTTGGCAATCCAACTACCGTTGTTAACAAGGCAAATGTGTATGCCATTGCTATGACGTGGGACGCCTCTGCAAACGCTAACGTAGAGCCGGGCGATTACTTTGACGTCACCCTCCCTAACGAGATGAGGTTTACCGCAGCTCATCCTGCGTCTACCTTCAACATTACCGATGCAGCAACTGGCGAGGTCATGGCAGTAGCTCACGTCACCCCTGGTACCGATGGTTTTGGCGGAAACATGCGCGTTGTCTTTACCAACTACGTCAACAACCACACTGACCTGCGCGGTACCGCTCGACTTGGTTTTACCATTAGCAATAACAGAATTCAGTCCGGTAATAATAAGACAGTTAACTTCACTGTTTCAGGTCGCATTGTTCCTGTAACTTTTGATCTTACAGAGCCAGGTACTATTGGCACTGAGTATCTTTCTAAGTGGGGCAAGATTATCGAGGGCAATGCCAACGAAATTCAGTGGAACGGTCGTATCAACTACTCTGGTGGTAACTTCCACAACGTCCGTCTACACGACCAGCTCCTTGACTGGGGCGGCGGAGATCTTCCTGCAGAGATTAGGTATGTTCCAGGAACCTTTGAGCTCTGGAGCGCTCGCTTTGACGAGTACGGCTCAACCATCCCAGGAACCGCTACGCGCATCCCTATTACCCCAGGTATGCTCACCATTTCTCCTGATGGACAGTCGTTTGATCTTGACCTTTCTGGCATAGACCTTAGCAACGGTCAGAGCTTTAAGTTCACGTATCGCACCACGTACGTTCCAGGTGTTGCTCTGCGTAACCTCATCAAGATGTACTCCGACAACCCTGAGTACAGCTCCGATTGGGTATATCGCAACGCAACTTCCGGCGGAGAAGGAACCTCTACCTTGGTAGCTCGTATTCGCATTATTAAAGTTGATAAAGACGATCACAGCATCAAGCTTGCGGGCGCTGTCTTTAAAGTAACCAGCACCACTGATCCAACCAAGACTTGGACCATTACCACAGGCGAGGACGGTACTGCTACTACCGAGAAACTCCCTGCAGGCACCTACACTGTTCAGGAGATTACCGCTCCTAACGGTTACGAACTTACTACTGACACTTATAACTTAACCGTCTCTGCAACAAGCGGTGTTATCAAGACTATTGAGAACAAAAAGACCCCAACTGTTGATATCAAGGTCAAGAAGACCTGGGTTGGCGCCGTTGGCGGCCCTGTTACCGTCAAGCTTTATAAAGACGGCGTTGCAAGCACTGAAACCGTAACCCTTGATGAGACAAACGGTTGGACTGCTACATTTACTGGGCTTCTCAAAAACGATGCCACTGATGGCCATGAGATTGCCTACACGGTAGCTGAGGAAAACGTCCCCGAAGGATATACCAGCGAGGTTACAGGAAATGTAACTGATGGCTTCACGGTTACCAACACCGAGATTCCGCCAAACACTCCTCCTACTACCCCACCAAATACACCACCAAACACTCCTCCTTCAGAGACTCCAAAGAAGCCTAAGAAGAAGCAGCCAAAGCTTCCTGAGACTGGCGAGGCCTCTGAGATTGCCCTTGTTGCAGTAGCTACTGTTGGTAGTGTTGCTTCTACCCTTGGCTTTGCTCTAAAAGACCGTCGTCGTAAGTAAGGCAGCGCAACGCGAGGTATCGCATTTCTCGTCACGCAAGGTTCTATGAACTTCTCGCAAAATGAATCCCCGCTTCACATGCTGAAGCGGGGATTTTTTGTGGCAGGTTTGTTTCCTTGCAGCACAAAGACACAAAATTGCGTATAGTAGATGATTGACAAAACGCATTGGGCAAAACGCAGATTAAACACAAAGGAGCCCCAATGGCCAGAAGGTCACATTCATCTCAGAATCACGGTCACAACAGCCGTGATAGGTACGAAGATACCCCTGAGTACGATACAGAGGACTTCGCGCAGGACGATTATGACGCTTATAATCAGGGCGCATATCAGCCTCGTACGCTCGGAAGTGTTAGAAGCGCTGGTGCTAGCTCTGCTCGCAATAATCACGCAGAATCCCACGGTTCTAGGTTTACGCGCGAGCCGTTGATTGGCCAGACCAACGTTGGTGACGAGTGGCCTGAAGAAGCTCCAGCTCAGCAGCAAAAACACACCCACTATGCATCACATCGTGCTGGCGCTGTCAGCCATGCGCCTTCGCGCGCCGAAGGTGTTGGTGCGTATTCCAAGAAGCGCCAAGGGTCTTCTCGTGGTCGTGGTCTTAAGATCTTTGCCGGCATTCTGGGCACGTTGCTGCTGGTAGCAGGCGTAGTATTTGCGTGGTGGATGCTGGATACCAACTCAAAGCTCCGTCAAGGACTAGACGCAAACCTGCAGGCTACACTGGTACAGGTTGCTCCGTCTGACCCATTCTATATGCTGCTTCTGGGCGTGGATAAGGACGAGGGGCGTGCAGAAAACTGGGGCGATTCCGACGCAAACTTCCGCGCCGACACTATCATTTTGGCTCGTGTTGACCCTAAGAACAAGAAGATTACGCTGATTTCCATCCCTCGAGACACTATGGTTGACCTGGGAGAACATGGAAAGCAAAAGATTAACTCTGCATACAGTTATGGCGGCGCATCTGGAATGGTTGAAGCCGTTTCCAAGCTGGCTAACGTCAATATCTCACACTATGCCGAGGTAGATTTTGAATCGTTTACCAAGATTGTTGACTCTATTGGTGGCATTACGGTTAACCTACCTGTTGCTGTCTCTGATATGCAATACTCGGGCATTGACCTTCCAGCTGGCGAGCAGCAGCTCAACGGCCAGCAAGCGCTTGGCCTTTCTCGCAGTCGCCACGCGTACGACAACTACGGCGCAGGCGACTTCTACCGTGCGGCTAACCAGCGTATGATTTTGACGGCCATTGCCAAAAAAGTCCTGCAGCTGGACCCCGTTTCTATGTCGGGCGCCGTGTCTACCATGGCCGAGAGCGTAACCACTGACTTTAACGTTACCGATATTGTGGGTTTGGCCATGTCGTTTAGGGGCATGGATACATCCAAGGATATGTATTCTGCACGTACGCCTACGACGTCCGAGCTCATTGATGACGTGTGGTACGAGATTGTCGATAAGAGCGCGTGGAAGACTATGATGGACCGCGTAAACCAGGCGCTGCCTCCTCTGGAGGATGCAAGTGCTGACGAAACCACAGGCGTTGTGGGTACCGTTGGAGGGGACCCTTCAGCTATCGACAGCATCAAGCCTGACTACACCGGAGAAGTTGCCGTGCTCAATGGCACCGACGTTCAAGGACTTGCAGCTCAGAAGGCTGGCATCCTGAAGACTAAGGGCTACACCGCTTACGCAGACAGCTCTCTGGAGCATCCAACCGACTCGATTATCATCTACGATGGCACACGTACGGGCCTGGCAAAGGCCGTTGGTGTTGCAAAAGCGCTGGACATCCCTACCGCCAACATCAAGGCAAACGACGGCTCCTACCCAACTGACGTGGACATCACCGTGGTCCTAGGCACCGATCAAGCTCCAAAGCGCTAGCGGCTTGCGGCGACCTGACGACACGCGGCAGCACGCGACCCGCAGCGGCTCGCAACCCGCGACGCACAGCGCGTGACCCGCGACTCGCTACGGCGTGTGCCACACAGCGACACCACCCCACCCCACACAAAAACGGGCGAGAAGATCGGTCTTCTCGCCCGTTTTACGTTTACTGTTAGCAGTTTTGTAGCTTAGACGTTAAAGCGGAAGTGCATAACGTCGCCGTCCTCGACCACGTACTCCTTGCCCTCGATGCGCAACTTACCAGCAGTCTTGCATCCGGCCTCGCCGCCCAGCTCAACGTAATCGTTGTAGCTGGCAACCTCAGCTTTGATGAAGCCGCGCTCAAAATCGGAGTGGATAACACCGGCAGCTTCAGGAGCCTTTGCGCCAATGCGAACAGTCCATGCCCTGACCTCCATAGGGCCAGCGGTGAAGTAGCTCTGCAGGCCGAGCAGCTTGTATGCTGCCTGAGCAAGCGTCTCTAGACCGGAGTGCTCAAGCCCCAGAGACTCCAGGTACTCCGCAGCCTCCTCTGGATCAAGATCAGCTAGCTCAGCCTCGACACCTGCGCAAACAGGGATGGACTGGACGCCATTGATGACGGGAGCCGGCTCGGTGAGCATGTCCTCGTCAACATTTGCGACGTACAGGATTGGCTTCATGGTAAGCAAGAAAAGATCGCGGGCAGCTAGGCGCTCCTCGTCGGTCATCTCCATGTCAGCGGCGCGATTGCCCTCGTTTAGCCACTCCTGAAGGCGCTTTGCCACGTTGAGCTTGGGCTGGAGGTCCTTATCGCGCTTGGCCTCTTTCTCCAGCTTAGGCAGGGCGCGCTCAATGGTGCCCAGGTCAGCAAGGATGAGCTCCGTCTGGATAATGTCCACGTCCTCGTCAGGATTGACGCGGCCCTCAACGTGAATGACGTCGGGATCTTTGAAATAGCGAACAACCTCGCAGATAGCGTCGGTGTTGCGAATGTTTGCCAGGAACTGGTTGCCCAGGCCCTCACCTTCGTTTGCGCCCTTGACCAGGCCGGCGATGTCCACAAACTCAACGGTTGCAGGCATGATACGGCCAGGATTAACAATCTCTGCCAGCTTCTGGAGCCTTGCATCGGGTACGTCAACGATGCCCACGTTAGGGTCGATGGTGGCAAACGGGTAGTTTGCGGCTAGGCCACCCTTGCGGGTCAGCGCGGTGAACAGCGTAGATTTACCAACGTTTGGCAGGCCAACGATACCAATTGAAAGCGACATGTGAGTCCTCTTGTTGTCGGTGGACGGTTACGATTACGTATGTTTCTCGCGAGAAAAACATAGAGCTAGAAGCGTTGTGCTGTGTGTTATCAGCCGCTTGCTACTCCCCATTATCCTCTTTTGGCAGCTGTTGTGCAGCGGCTTCCTCATCCGAGCCCTCGATGAACTCAGCGGCTAGGTGCTTGAGCTGCTCCTTGCCAGTATCAAACACGAAACGCGCTTGACGACGAGCCAGTGCCTCAAGACGAGCGGTCTCCTCGGCTTTACGGTCATGAACAACCAGCTCAGAGGTATCCATTGGCACCATAGTAAGCGCACCAGGCTCTGGGCAAACAATTACGCAGGCCTCGCAGTTGACGCAGAACGGCATCTTAATGGTTAGCTTGCCGCGCTCGTCGATGTTGATAGCATGCGTAGTACACGTATTTTTGCAGTCGCCGCAGACCGTGCACTTACTAGAATCCCAGATAGGAGCCTCAAGCTTCACGTACGGAGCAAGGTCTGGATCGTGCTGAAGTGCGCCCATAACCAAACGGCGGTCCTGCGTCAGCATGGACTGTCTCATGTCAGTAGTACGCAGGCCCATCACGTCATCCAGCTGCGTCTGGAGTTTATCCAGGGAGCGAGCATGATTGTTAATGCGGTCAGCAATTGCCTTTGCACCAGCGAGAATAGGAGTCGAAGCAGAAACCAGACGCTCTGCACCGTTCATCGCATTGGAAATGAACTGCGAACGGATATACGCGCGTGTGAAGTTGTGATTGAGGTTGTTGCCGTCGACCTCAAGGCCAACCGTAGCGCCAGTCCACTCCTCAGCGGTAGCAATAGCCTGGGTATAGGCCTCTTCGCCAGTGGTGGTGCGACAACGGTCGCAAACGCCCAGCGGCAGGTAAACACTTACGTTGTCAAAGTCCGTAAGAATAGAGAACCAAATGTCAGCGGAAAGCATACCCACGCAAGGCAAGCAAATCTCATTGCCTTCAGGCTTTCTTCCAAGTGCGCGTGTGCAGGTGATGTAGCACTGCTCGTACGCGGAAGCCGCGCGAGCTACCTGGTCATACAGCATACGAGATGTGTGACGGCGCGTGTTGAACGTCTCAGTTGGACATGCAGCAACACAAAGGCCACACTGAAGGCAAGCCTCATCTTCAATGCGCACGGACTGATTATGAATATCAATGCAATTAACTGGGCAAACATCCAAACAACGAGAGCACGCTTCAGACTTTCCAGAGGCGCACCTCAGGCAGCGATTAGCGTTTGACCAGGGGATTTCTTTGTAATCCATTGGATCAAACGGTTTATCCGTGTTTGGGTCAATGGACAGGCTTCCCATCAGCGCATCAAGCGGGTTAGAAAGCACCTGCAGTGAATCTTGGATATCAATAAGGTCGTCGAGAAAATCTCGCTCCTCGGAATCTTGCTTTTCGAAATCTCGCTTATCGTTACGATTCTGGCTCTGAGCCATAGTGCCTCCTCTCCTTTAGCGCGTGGCAAAGCGGTCATGCAACTTGGCCGCTACAGCAAATAAACATTTTAACCTGTGACGACCAATAATTCTTCTCAAATGACTTCACATTCATACGATTTCGATTAATGGACGTTGTTTAACAAGAGTTGCCTATGCAGCAAGATGGATTTTGATCGCGGCAAGACAGGTTTCTCGCCAAGTTGTTGGTGGTAGAAAAAATCGGGCCCAGCAAGATGCTGGACCCGATTGCAGTAATCCTAAGGTGCGGATTAGTACATGCCGCCCTGGCCGCCCTGAGCAGCTGCGCGAGAAATGGACTCCTCGATGGTGGTGTCCTTTGGCATCTCGGAAACAGTTGCCTCGGTGATGAGGATGAGAGATGCAACAGAAGCTGCGTTCTGAAGCGTGGTGCGGGTGACCTTGACTGGGTCAAGAACGCCCATCTCAATCATGTCGCCATACTGGCCAGAAGCGGAGTCAAGACCCTGGCCGGTTGGGAGTGCCTTGATCTTCTCGACAACTACGCTGCCCTCAAAGCCAGCGTTGTTAGCGATGGTACGAACTGGAGCCTCAAGTGCCTTGCGAATGATCTCAACGCCGATCTTCTCGTCTGCATCAGAGGTCTGAACGCTGTCAAGAACGGAAGCTGCAGCCAGGAAGGCAACGCCGCCGCCTGCAACAATGCCCTCCTCGACAGCTGCACGAGTTGCCTGAAGTGCGTCCTCGATGCGGTGCTTAATCTCCTTGAGCTCAACCTCGGTGGCTGCACCAACCTTGATAACAGCAACGCCGCCGGAAAGCTTAGCAAGACGCTCCTGGAGCTTCTCGATGTCGAAGTCAGAAGTGGTGTTCTCAATCTCAGCCCTAATCTGGGTGATGCGCTCGTCGATTGCCTCCTTGGAGCCAGCGCCACCAACGATGGTAGTGGTCTCCTTGGTAACCTTGACGGACTTAGCACGACCGAGCATGTCAGCGGTAATCTCGTTGAGGTTAACGCCAAGCTCCTTGATAACTGCCTGGCCACCGGTGAGAACAGCAATGTCCTCGAGCATGCGCTTACGACGATCACCATATGCAGGAGCCTTGATTGCGCAGACGTTCAGAACGCCGCGGAGCTTGTTGAGGATGAGGGTTGTCAGAGCCTCGCCGTCGACGTCCTCAGCCATGATGAGCAGAGGTGCGCCCTGCTTCTGGACTGCCTCAAGAATAGGCAGGATGTCCTGGATGGTAGAGATCTTGTGATCGGTCATCAGGATGTAAGGGTTGTCCAGCTCAGCGGTGAGAGTCTCGTTGTTGGTTGCGAAGTAAGGGGAAACGTAACCCTTGTCAAACTGCATGCCCTCAACGGTGTCGATGTCGATACCAAAGGTCTGGGACTCCTCAACGGTGATAACGCCGTCCTTGCCGACAACGTCCATAGCATCGGAAATTTTGCCACCGATAACAGGGTCAACAGCGGAAATGGTGCCGACAGAAGCAATCTGCTGCTTGGTGGAGACGTCCTTTGCGATGCCCCTCATCTGAGCGACAACTGCCTCAACAGCCTTGTCGATACCGCGACGAATTGCGATTGGGTTTGCACCAGCTGCAACGTTGCGGAGGCCCTCGTTAACGATGACCTGTGCAAGCAGGGTTGCGGTGGTGGTACCGTCACCGACGGTGTCGTTAGTCTTGGTTGCTACCTCTTTGACCAGCTGAGCACCCATGTTCTCTACTGGGTCTTTGAGCTCAATCTCGCGAGCAACGGAAACGCCGTCGTTGGTGATGGTTGGTGCGCCGTAAGAACGCTGCAATGCGACGTAGCGACCCTTAGGTCCAAGGGTAGTGGTTACGGCATCTGCCAGGGTGTTTACGCCCTTAGCAAGCTTGGCACGAGCGTCGGTGCCAAAATCGATATCTTTAGCCATGGTATTCCTCCAAAATAGCTGAATTTACACGTGAACAAAACAAGCGGCCGCATCAACTGCGAAGCGATTAGTCCTCGAGGACGCCAAGAATGTCGTCAGCGCGAAGAAGCAGAAGCTCCTGGTCGTCTACCTTGACCTCGGTGCCGCCAAACTTGCCGTAGAATACCTGGTCGCCAACCTTGACGTCGAGAGCAATGCGATTGCCATTCTGATCAAGCTTGCCAGCTCCGACTGCAAGAACCTCGCCACGCTGTGGAAGCTCCTGAGCTGCGGATGCAATGTAGAGACCAGAGGATGTCTTCTCCTCTTTTGGAGCAGGCTTTACCAGAACACGATCTCCGAGTGGCTTCAAATTCATAATGAAAACCTCCTTTTCGGGCTCCGCCCGATTGTGACGCTAAGCGCCCTTTTCCAACGCTATTAGTTATTCCACACGAGAAAATAATTTATACGAAATATTGTAAAAATCTTACAAAACCGACTTAGATTTTCTGTAGGCGTGCAGTATAGGCCGTCAACGGTTATGTGCGAACAGGTGGGCGCTCGTGACACGCGTGTGCTACGTGCGGGTGACGTGAGGGCTGCGTGCGGGCACGCAAAGCTGCTGAGCTGCTGGTAGACGCGGTTTGCGTCGGCAAGCGCGAGCACCAGGTGGTATCCACCTGCGATTTCTTGCCATTAGTATAATTTTTGGCACAAATCTTCGCTGTGTGCATATTCTGCTAGTGATATTCGTGATTTTGCATAGGAAAAATGAAAGTTCATTTTGCGACCCTCGTTTTGGGTAAAAAACGCGTTTAGTTGGGGATGAAATGGAGTATTCAGAAAAATTGCATCTACATTTTACCAGGTGGCAAATTCTATCCAGATTTCTGATTATTTGTCCAAAGCAAAACACCAGGTAGATTTGATGCATAGAATCACACAATTTCTGTAAACCCCAACTAAACGCATTTTTTACCACTTCGAGGTCATTTTTGGGGCAAAACCACCTCTTCCCCACCCAAAGCAAAAATCAACCTGCATAAAAGTACCCGGCTATTCATTTACATGAATAGCCGGGTGCTGAACGCCTAGAAACCGAGTATCACGCAAAGCCTACGCAAATCGCAAACTCCCTAAATCCACATCAACGCTAATGCCATCATTATCGGCATAGTGACCAACGACAATAAAGTAGATGTGGCAACTAATCCAACTGCGTATTCGTAGTCCTTGCCGTATTTTTGCGAGAACATTGCCGTCAACGCTCCCGAAGGAGTTGCAAAGGTGATAAACAACACCAGCTTTATTGCCTGGTCAAGTGGGGCAAACCACAAAATTCCAAGCGTGATTAACGGCATAACCAAAAGCCTCAAAAAGCTAGCAAAGTAGATCCATTTATCCCTGATAAGCTCGGCAATTTTAGCTTCTGCCAGATACGCGCCAAGAATAATCATCGCAAGACCTGCGTTAATATCTGCAACCCTTGCAATTGAAATCTTCAGAATTGGGTCTGGATGGATTGAGAAAACAAACAACAAAAGGCCAATGAAAATCGTGACGACACCGGGGTTGGTTGCAATCTTCGTAATCGAGATTTCCCTTTTATCCTGCGAAACTAACCATGCACCATATGTCCAGACAAAAAAGGTTACACACACGATACACATCGAGACATAGAAAACGTATTCGACACCCAAAACACTTTGAACAATTGGAATGCCAATAAATCCCGAATTAGTAAAAATGACTGAGAACGCCGCTAAAGACTGCTTACTTCCATACACGCACCTAGTAACAAGAATGGTGACACCTGTGATAATTGCCGAGAAAACCACACACCATCCAGCTTCAATCAGGCGTTGCATGCTGAAATCGGTTAAGAATGACTGTACTACGATACAGGGACTAGCTGCGTAAAGAATGACATTGCTCATCTGCGCTATGCCGTGGTGTTCAATCATCTTAGCCTTGAACAGCGCAAATCCCATGCCCATCATGACAAACATCGCGGCAATGTAAGTTGTCAATACAGGAAGCGTTTCTTCGAGAGACAAAACCATGGTCGACAGTCCTTTGTGCTTGAAAAGTGTATGGTTGTGCGCGATGCTGCTTTGAGTACTGCTAAGTTTGCTGCTTGTTTCTGCTTGGTTCTGCTTGTTTCTGCTTGGCTTGTTGCTAAGGTGATGCTCGGATTATTACTTGAACTCCGACAAACTAAAGCCCAGCTTACACCAAGGTAAGCTGGGCTTGCCGGCAACTTATAGAGTTTCTCCGTTAGTGGAAATGACATCCTTATACCAATAAAAACTCTTTTTTCTACTGCGCTCCAATGTACCAGTTCCGTCATCGTACTTGTCTACAAAAACAAAACCGTAACGCTTTGCCATCTCGCCGTCAGCGTTACTGACCAGGTCAATGCAGCCCCAAGGTGTGTAACCAATCACCTCAACGCCATCTTTAAGCGCCTCTTTTACTGCCTTAATATGTTCGCGAAGATACTCAATACGATAATCATCGTCAATAGATCCGTCAGGATTTACCGTGTCATTTGAACCAAGGCCATTCTCGACAACCATAATAGGAATTTGATAGCGCTCATACACCTGGTTGAGCATGATACGCAGGCCCATTGGGTCAATAGGCCACTCCCATGCAGTCTCCTTAAGGTACGGATTCTTAGCTCCGCCCAGCAGATTTCCACTGGTTTCTTCGCTAGGATCAATACTTGCGCACTGGGACTGATAGTAGCTGTGCGTATAGAAATCGACTGTTCCCTCCTTCAAAATACGAAGGTCTTCATCAGTGATATCAAGCGTAACCCCTGCCTCATCCCAAACACGCTGAGCAAAGTAAGGATACTTTCCACGAACCTGCACGTCAGAGCAGTAGTAGTTACGATACTGATTACGCTCGCGAGCCAGCTCCACATCCTCTGGATTTGGCGTTAGCGGATACGACAGCAGGTAAGCAATCATGCATCCAACTTTATTTTCAGGGTCAATTTCATGCGCAAGCTTAACAACCTTCGAACTAGCAACAAATTGATGATGCAATGCCTGGAAACGCTTCTGAGGAATATCCACCTGATTACGCAGGTCAAACGAGCCAGGATTCAACATTCCAAGGCTCATATAATTGCCAATAGGAAGCATGCCAATGTTGATCTCGTTAAACGTCAACCAATAGCGGCATTTACCCTTATAGCGATTTAGCACGGTCTTGGCGTATTTCACAAACAGGTCAATCGTTTGGCGAGAAGCCCATCCATCTAGCTGCTGACATACAGCAAAAGGAAGCTCGTAATGCGACAGCGTTACCAAAGGCTCAATGCCATACTTGTGACACTCATCCATAACATTGTCATAGAACTGAAGGCCAAGCTCGTTAGGAGTCTCTTCAAAGCCTGTTGGATAAATTCTGGTCCAGTTGATAGAGAACCTAAATACCTTGAATCCCATCTCGGCGAGAAGGGCAATGTCTTCCTTGTAATGATGGAAGAAATCGACACCATCGTGGCAAGGATAATACTCATTAGGGTCAAGCGTTGGAGTAATCTTACGAGGATGGTGATGGTTACCGTTTGTAGCCATATCCATACAGCTTGGACCCTTACCATCTACATCCCAAGCACCCTCAAACTGATTAGCAGCTGTTGCGCCACCCCACAAAAAATTCTCTGGAAATGCCATATTCACTAAGGAAGGACCAGAAGTTTAGTGGAGGTAGACAAGGGTATTGCAGCAGAGGGGAC
>CALLVW010000051.1:0-2415 GCA_938015835.1 uncultured Atopobium sp.
ACGGTTCAGAAGGCCCTGGACGCAACGTACACCAATAATCGCTTCGACTACGCAAGTGACGAGGTTTTTGCCAACTTCCGTCCATGAAGGGTGGAAATCTTGCCGAGGGCGTGATGTATCGCTCGGCGTCGCCTATTGACAACCAGAACAATCGTGCGCCCTACGCAGCGGATCTTGCTCAGAAGTGTGGCGTGCAGTTTATCTTGGACCTCGCGGACACCAATGAAGAGATTCAGGGCTATTACCAGAATGCAGACTACGACATTACGTGGCACAAAAGCTTGTACGACGCAGGGAATGTTGCGGCTCTTAACCTCAATGCCAATTACCGTGGCGGTCAATATGCCCATCGTCTGGCAGCGGGTCTACGCGAGATAATTCCGCATAAGGGTCCCTACCTTATTCACTGTACCGAGGGTAAGGATCGCACGGGCTTTGTCTGTGCCCTTCTCGAGGCGCTTTGCGGTGCATCCTACAACGAGATGCGCGACGATTACATGATTACCTACGACAACTATTACGGCATTAACGAGAAGGACGATAAGGCTCGTTACGACGCCGTTGTTGACGTGAAGTTCAACGACATCGTTCGTTGCATTGCTGGTCTGCCTACGTATGGTTCGCTCGACGGTGCAGATTATGCAGCTGGAGCTCGCAAATATCTGACCGATGCGGGCATGACCGAATGGGAGATCAACAAGCTCATCGAGCGGTTAACGAGCAAGTAGCGGATCGTGGTCGCAGGCAGTCGCGGGCTGCGGGCCGCAGTGACGGGCGCCCAGTGGCGGTCGAAGTGGCAGCGATGGCGGTTGGGGCTGCGGCAAGAACTGACAGGTTAGTCGCCTGGCGAGAGGAGTGATCTTCTCGCCAGGTTTTTAATAACAAATTTAAACAATGTTATGTGAAGTTGATTTCCTTTTACCGTTGGCGGAATTGGAAATGGAAACGTCAGGGCCCCTTTTTATAATTTTCTATAAGGAGGGTGCGTCATGGATGACAAACTTGTTCGTCTCATAACGTGCTTGGCAAAACAGGAAGATGTTTCTACATCAACGCTGTCTGAGTCCTTATGCGTCTCCGAGCGCACCGTGCGCGCATATATTAAGCGAGCAAAAGAATTACTAGAAGGTATTGCTGAAATTACAACAATAAAGGGTCAGGGCTATCATCTCGAGGTTCTTAATCCTGAGCTCTTGGATTGCTGGCTTAACAAAGAAGATCAACTACCTCAGACTTCTAATGAGCGCGTGGCGTATATATTGGACGACCTGCTTAATCGAAGTGATTGGGTTACGGTAGACGAGTTATCAGAGATTCTTTATGTCTCTCGTAAGACCATCTCGGCTGATTTAAAACAAGTCGAAGATTTTCTCGCCAAATTTAACCTGCAAATAATGCGCAAATCGCATTATGGAATTCAGATTGAGGGAACTGAATTTAACAAGCGACTGTGTCTGGCAAGTTTGGTGACAGATGAAGAATATTCGAGTAGTTGTCACGCTACAGTTGAGAATAATCAACTTATTGCTGATGTGACAAAGCTGGTTGTTGAATGCATTGAATATCATGGCGTTAGCTTGAATGATTTTGCTATTAGAAATCTTGTTGTTCATATTGTTGTCGCAATCAACCGTATTAAAAAGCAACGCTATATTGCAGGACAAGAGGACTCGCTTAAGAGAATTCAGTGTTCGTTTGAATATACCGTGGCGCAAAAGCTGGTAAATCGCCTTTCGTCCGAGTTTGATGTTGAGTTTCCTCAGACAGAAGTTGCTTATATAGCAATTCACTTGGCGTCTAAGAAGATGTTTAAAGACATCTCTGAATCCCCAAATCTTGTGATTACTGATGACGTATTTGCTGTGACGCGCCAGATGATTGATTTGGTATGGAGTAGCTTTAGGTTCGATTTCAGGAATGATCTTGAGCTGCATATGAGCTTGGCTAGGCACATTGTGCCACTTTCAGTTCGTCTGCACTATAACCTGCAGATAGAGAATCCTCTGCTTACTGACATCCAACATCGAATGCCTCTGGCGTATCTGATGGCCATGGAGTCGTCAACAATTCTGGCTAAAGAGTACGAAGCAACTTTAAGTGAGCATGAGGTAGCTTATCTGGCCCTGGCATTTGCGTTGGCTTTGGAGCGCAAGCGTACTGAGCTGCCAAAAAAGAACGTGCTGTGTGTTTGTGCAACAGGTTTGGGCACATCTAAGATTTTGGGAATTCGTATCAAAGAAGAATTTGGGCCTTACGTTGGATCAATTTCTACGTGTAATTTGAGCCAGATTTCTACGATTGATTTCTCGCACATTGACTATGTGTTTTCTACTGTTGAGATTGAATCCCCTTTGCCAGTTCCTGTGTGTTATTCGGGATTCTTGCTCGATGACATTAATAAAGAACAGGTAGTTA
>CALLVW010000052.1:0-5334 GCA_938015835.1 uncultured Atopobium sp.
AATCGTAGGATCTGTATTGCAAACCAAGTCTTGAAGAAGCTTGGTGCACAAGGAATTCTTGAGGGTAATGATTTCCAGCTCAATCGTATTTCTTCTGTAGTTGAACAGGTTATTGATGCAGACGGATATCGAATTAATCCTGCTGCACATCAAAATCTGATTATCCACATTGCCATTGCGCTCTCGAGGATAGCAAACAACTGCTACGTTCCTTTGACAGAAGAGAACCTTTCTTCTATCAAGAATAATGCTGGTTATGCAACTGCTCAGAAGATTGCTCATGAAATTGAACAGCAGTTCCAGGTTTCGCTCCCAGAGGAAGAGGTTGCCTACATTGCAATTCACCTTGCTGGTAAGCAATCGCTTTCTGAGGCAGGCCAAGAAGACTCTCTTGTCATTTCTGATGAGGCGTGGTCAATTGTCCAGCAGATGATTGAGGTTATTTGGTCAGCATATCGCTTTGACTTTAGAAATGACCTTGAGCTACAGATGAATCTTGCAAGACATGTTGTTCCTCTGTCTGTGCGTCTTCAATACAACATGACTGTGAATAATCCGCTGTTAAAAGATATTAAAACACGTTTTTCGCTTGCCTACTCTATGGCAATCGATGCTTGCTCAGTGCTGAGTGATTATTTCAAGACTACTGTTTCTGATGACGAAATCGGATTTGTTGCTCTTGCCTTTGCCTTGGCTCTGGAGCGACGTAAAACCGAGGCACCAAAGAAGAATATCCTGGTAGTTTGTGCAAGTGGCGCAGGCAGCGCACGCTTGCTTGAGTGGCGCGTTCGCGACGCATTTGGCCCTTATATCAACACCATTCAGCTTTGTGACGTTACCAAAATTGATTGTGTTGACTTTACCGGTATTGATTACGTCTTCTCAACGGTTCCAATCAATAAGGCTCTGCCTGTCCCTATTAGACAGGTTTCAAATTTCTTAGATGCTAGTGATATTTCAAGCATGCAAAGCGTTTTTCATGACGAGAAACTCTCTGCAGATGAGCTGAGCGATTTCTTCTCGTCAGATCTCTTCTTCTCTCATCTTGATTTTGCAACAAAAGAAGAGGTCATCGACTATCTATGCGAACAGGCAACACAAAAGCTCAGCCTTCCAAAAGAGTTCAAATCGTCCGTTTATGAGCGTGAAAACGCAGCTCAAACATCATTTGGTAATAACGTTGCAATGCCACATCCCATGAACGCTATGAGTTCAAAAAGTGCTGTAGTTGTGGGAGTTTTAGACAAGTCTGTGGACTGGAATGCAAATGCTGTTCAAGCGGTATTTCTCGTATGTATTGCAAAAGATAAAGACTGGCGCCTTCAGTCTTTCTTTAGGACATTTTCTCATTTTCTTATTAGTGATCAGGCAATTCAGGAGCTTATTCAGAATCAAACATTCGAAGAGTTCCTTAGAAGTTTAAAAAACACACAGTAATACAGAAAGGGTGAAAAACATGGATGAAGAGAAGTACGAAGTTGCAACAGAACTTATTGCTCATGCAGGCGTGGCAAAGTCTTGCGCTCTTGAGGCAATCGATGAAGCTTCAGAAGGCAGGTTTGATTCTGCAGAAGAGCTCATTCAGGAAGGCCGAGCCGAAATGGTTTCCGCTCATGATGCGCAGTTTGGGCTTCTGACACAGGAAGCTTCTGGTAATCCAGTTGACGTAAACATCATTCTTGTTCACGCACTTGATCACCTAACCATGGCAGTTATGACGCTTGATTTGGCTGAAAGAATTATCAGCTTACAGAAGCGTTTAAGCGACGTTGAGAGCAAGTAAGTCGCACGTAAATCGTAAGTAGTAAGTCGCAGGTAAGTCGTAAGTAACTACAGGTAGTAATTAAGATTTTGGAGGAAGTTATGAGAATTATGCTCGCATGTGCAGCCGGTATGTCTACTTCAATCCTTGTTGCACGCATGGAAGAGGCATCTAAGGCACAGGGCCGTGACGACACCATTTGGGCTGTCGAGCAAGGCACCATTGCTGATGAGATTGGCAACTTCGACGTTCTTCTCCTTGGACCTCAGGTTCGCTTCATTAAAAAGAAGGTCGAGAAGATCCTTGATGGTCGTGCTCCTCTTGATGTTATTGATACAACTGCTTATGGCCGTTGCGATGGTGCAAAAGTACTTGAACAGGCAGATAAGGTATACGCCGCTTTCAATGCTTAATCGCTGGTCTACGTTGTATTTGCTGGTTCAGCCAGCTTTCAATTTTGGTAAATAGCTGCGAGCAATTTGATAACAAGTTTGCAAGCAGCTTGTGTAAGTAAGAACTGATAGTAAGTTAGAAAAGAGGTTGTCATGGCTTTTTCAGAGGTTCTTGAAGATAAGCTCATGGATGTTGCCGCATGGGTTGACGAGAACAAGTATCTCAACTCCATTAAGGACGCATTTACGGTATTCATGCCCTTTGTTATTGTCGGCTCATTTGGTACTTTGCTGAAGGCTCTTATTTCTTCAAATACCACTGGTCTCGCACAGTTTATTCCTGCTCTTTCTGCACTTGGACCAGCATTTACTGCACTTAACTTCTGCTGTCTTTCTTTTATGACTCTACCAGTCATTTATCTTATTGCTCACAACATTGCTAAGCACAACAAAGCTCCCGAGATTGCGACTGGTCTTGTTTGTATTGCTGCTTACATCTCAATGGTTCGTCCTAACTTTGTAGTTAACCTTGCAAAGGCACTTCCAGAAGGCGTCACTCTTGCAGACGGTACAACCGCAGTAACGGTTAATGCAATGAGTCAGTCCATTTTTGGTGCTCAGGGCCTGTTTGTTGGCATGTTGGTTGGTCTTCTTGTTGCAGAGCTCTTTGACAAGCTCACCACTATTGATGCAATCCGTATCAAGATGCCTCCTTCAGTTCCAGCAGGTATTGCAAACTCCTTTAACGTTATGGTTCCAGTTTTTCTCACGCTGGTTATCACCTCTGTTTTTGGTGGCCTTTTTGCAACCCTCACTGGTTCCTACATTAACGACTGGGTTTACTCACTTCTCCAGGCTCCAATGGAGGGTCTGTTCCAGACAACCCCAGGTATCCTTGTAGCAGTTATTCTTTCTCAGCTCTTCTGGTTCCTTGGTATTCACGGCGGTCTGGTTATTTCTCCTATTCGTAACCCTATGTTTGTTGCTGCAATCTCCGCAAATGTTCTTGCGTTCAACTCTGGCGCAACTCCAGATCGTATCTTTACTCAGGGCTTCTGGATGGAGTTCATCGTCCCTGGTGGCGCAGGTATGACCCTCTGCTTCCTGATTGCAATCTTCCTTTTCTCCAAGCGCGATGACCACAAGTCAGTTGCTAAGCTCGCATTCCTCCCAGGACTCTGCGGTATTTCCGAGCCAGTTGTTTTTGGTATCCCTCTGGTTCTTAACCCAACCTTCATGATTCCATTTGTCTTTAACTCTGCTCTTTCTGCGGGAATTGCACTGTTTGCTACAAAGATTGGTTTCCTACCTTGCAACGTCGTAGACATTCCATTTGGTGTCCCAGTACTGCTCAACGCTTTCTTGGGTCACGGTTGGCAAGGACTTGTTGTCCAGATTATCTGCCTGACGGTCTGCACATTTACTTGGATTCCATTTGTTCTTGCTTCTAACAAGCAGTATGAGATGGAAATGAAGCTTGCTCAAGAAGGTGCAGAAGCCACCGAGTAAGACGTGTACAAAGTAGTTGATGGGGCGAGAAGATCTTCTCGCCCCACACATAGTACTTGTATCAATTTGTTTGAAGTTGCATTTTGTAACGAGGCGCTGACCTCTGCTAGGGAGAAATAATGGCAAATAAAGTGTATAAATTCCCTGAGGGTTTTCTTTGGGGCGGAGCAACTGCTGCAAACCAGTGTGAAGGCGCATGGAACGTTGATGGTAAGGGACTGTCTGTTGCTGACTGCACTACCTATAAGCCAAATGTCGACATAAAAGACTATAAGGCTCAGCATGGCATTTCGTCTGAGCAAATTGCTGAGGCAATGAAGTCAGACGATACTCGTCAGTATCCAAAGCGTCACGGTGTTGATTGCTACCATCGTTATCTTGAGGATCTTGACCTCTACCAGGAGATGGGCTTCAAGACACTGCGCGTATCCATTCAGTGGACTCGTATTTACCCTAAGGGTATTGAGGAAGAACCAAACGAGGCAGGTCTTGCCTACTATGAGGCTCTGTTCAAGGGAATGAGAGAGCGTGGCATTGAGCCTTTGGTTACCCTTCACCACTACGAGATGCCACTTTACCTGGCAAATCATTACGATGGCTGGTATAAACGCGAGGTTATCGATCTCTTCCTGCGTTTCTGTAAGACTGTTTTTGAGCGTTTGGGCAAGTACGTTACGTATTGGTTGACATTTAATGAGATTGACTCGGTATTCCGTCATCCCTGGACCACCATTGGTATCTGCGAGGATCGTTATCCAAAGGATAAGGTCGAAGAGATCATTTATCAGTGCGTTCACAATCAGTTTGTTGCGTCTGCTCTTGCAACAAAGCTACTTCACGAGATGGTTCCTGGCGCTCAGATGGGCTGCATGCTTACCCGTACGCTCACCTATCCAGAGAATTGCAATCCTCAGAACATGATTTTGGCGCTCAAGGATAACCGCGAGAATTTCTTCTATTCTGACATTCAGGTTCGGGGTGCGTATCCCCAGTGGGTATTCAACTATTGGGCAAAGAAAGACATTCACGTTGACTTTGGCCTGTGTGACGAGGCAATTCTCAAGCAGTATCCTGTGGACTTTGTGTCCTTCTCGTACTATATGACCATTGTCGATTCCATTGATGCCGCCAAGCGCGAGAAGGTCAGCGGTAATATGGCCACCGGCGTCAAGAATCCATTCCTTGATACATCTGATTGGGGTTGGCAGGTTGATCCAACTGGTCTTCAGTATGCCCTGATTGACCTGTATGATCGTTACCAAAAGCCCCTCTTCATTGTCGAGAATGGTCTTGGTGCTTACGACATCGTCAATCCTGACGGCTCAATTGACGACGACTACAGAATTTCTTACTTCAGAGAGCATATTGCAGCAATTGGCGCAGCTATTGAAGACGGCGTTGACGTTATGGGTTACACGCCATGGGGCTGCATTGACCTGGTGTCTATGTCAACATGCCAGATGTCAAAGCGTTACGGCTTCATTTACGTTGACCTCGACGACGATGGTAATGGTACGTATGACAGAAGCCGAAAAAAGAGCTTCTTCTGGTACAAGAAAGTTATTGAAACAAATGGTGCTGACTTAGACTAGCGGTGCTTTTTGGGCCACTGGTTCTTGTGAGCTAGTGGCCCAAAGTTTATTTGACGAGAAAACCAAGGGAGTGAATATG
>CALLVW010000053.1:0-16921 GCA_938015835.1 uncultured Atopobium sp.
TAACGCATGCTCCCAGTAGGTTGCGGTCATGTCTCGCCCACAGTACGCCATCTACCTGCGACTCATCCGCCGCAGCACGCAGTTCGCCCACTGCAGTCTGCGCATCACGCGCTACAGCTGCTTGACGCTCTTTCGCGAAACCACGGTGGTGTGGAGTTGCGAAATGCACGGCGCGTAATGTGCGTCGGTCGTTTGGTCAATGAGGCGTTTAACTGCGATTTCTCCCATTTCGTGCTTGGGAACGTGCACGGAGGTAAGCGAAGGCTGGATCAGCTTACAGATGCGGTCGTCGTCAAAACCCACAACCGAGACATCACCTGGAACATCAATGCCCAGCTCACGTAGGGCGCGGACAACGGTTGCTGCCAAGCTATCGCTCTCGCAGAAAAATGCGGTGGGCAGCGAGTCACGCTTCTGCTCCAGCCACTCAATTATCTGGTGGCAGGCATTTTCAGGCGCCGAGTCCACAAGCAGACGATTGTTCTCGTCAAACGGGAATCGCATGTCGTCCAGCACGCGACGCATGCCGTGCTCACGCAGGGGATAGTTCTTGCAGCGCTCCACGTGGCCGACGTACCCGATGGCCTCGTGGCCGTGCTCCACCAGCAGGGTACACGCACGATACGCTGCGGTTTCGTTGGCGGTTACCACGCAATCAAACGGCAGCTTGTCGCTCCAACTGTCCACAATCACCAGCGGCAGGCTGAACTCTTCCAGCAAGGAAAACTGATCGTCCGAGACAATCTCGGTGGCGAGAAGAACGACGCCAGCTCCCTCGTTTTGCTCCAGCTCTGCAATGTTTTTTCTGCTGGTAACGGGGTCGGGGAGGTCTAACGTTACCATCGCCGACGGCAGCCCAAGTCTGCGAGCAGCTCGTTCGATGCCGGTATAAACACCTGTTTGGAAGGTGCTTTCGTCGACAATGTGGCCGTTGACGCGTGCAATTGCAAAAATGATGCGTGAAATCTGAGTTGAGCGACTGTAGCCGAGGCGTGCGATGGCCTCCAGGATGATATTAGTTGCCTTAGCGCCGACGTTGCCTTTTTCGTTGAGGACATTTGAGACGGTTGCAGGAGAGTAGCCTGTTTCTGCAGCTACATCTCGGATGCTTACCCTTGTCATGGCGTCCCCCTCAAACGTCAAAATAAACAATTCAACTAATACGTTAAAAACGTTTTACCTGCAAGTACTCCATAAAACTAATACATCAACTATATAAAAATTGTATAGATAAAACAACATGGACAATCTTGTTTAATTTGTTTACAATACCAACGTTAAGTGTTTAAATGCCGAGAAACCCGGGCAATAAACAGGTAACATCGGCACAACGGTTGATGCCACCAGCTTGGTAGCCATCAGCACGGCAGCTGCGCGCCCCGCACGCAGTTGCCGGCGCAACTGCCAGCACATCAGCCACATACCAGGGCGAGAAAATCTCGTTCTGTCTCGAAGGAGAAGACATGAAAAAGGTAGTCGTAGCTTGTGGTTCCGGTATCGCAACCTCTACTGCTGTTGAGGCAAAGGTCAAGGACCTTCTCGATTCCAACGGCCTTGCTGGAACTTACAACATTGTTAAGTGCTCCATTGGCGAGGCAGTCAGCCAGTGCGCAGACGCAGATATCCTCATTGCAACTACTGAGGCACCTGCAAGCATTACTTGCCCATATGTCAGCGGCGTTCCTTTCCTTACCACCATTGGTAAGGCAGCTGCTGAGCAGCAGATTCTTGACATCCTCAAGTAAGTAGTTCGGTAATTTACACCCGCTCGCCAACGGCTGTTTGCCAACGGCGGCGGGTGTTTGTTTTTTGTTCGAAAGAAGGTAAGTGTGGAAGCAGTAATTTCATTCTTCTCGTTCCTTCAGGGCCTCGGTGTTGCAGTCATGATGCCAATCATCCTGACCATCATCGGTTGCGCTCTGGGAGCAGGCTTTGGTAAGAACCTCAAGGCTGGCCTTATGGTCGGCGTTGGCTTTATCGGCCTTAACCTCGTCATCAACCAGCTGTTTGGTACCGCAATTGGACCTGCAGTTCAGGAGATGATTCACCGCTTTGGTCTGACCCTCAACGTCATCGACGTCGGTTGGCCAGCAGGTGCAGCAATTGCACTCGGCACCACCATTGGTCTGGTTATCATTCCTTTGGCACTCATCGTTAACCTGCTTCTTGTCCTGGTTAACTTTACCCAGACAGTCAACGTCGACATCTGGAACTACTGGCACTACGCATTCGTCGGCTCCCTTGTTGCAAACGTAACCAACAACATCATGCTTGGCTTTGCTGCAGCTATTATCGACGAGGTCATCCTGCTTGTCCTTGCTGACGCAACCGCAAAGGACGTCCAGAAGGCACTCAACATGCCAGGCGTTTCTATCTCCCAGGGCTTCTCGCTTGCTTACGCACCAGTTGCTATGGGTCTGAACTGGCTGATCGATAAGATCCCTGGTGTTCGCGACATCGACATTGACGTCGAGTCCATGCAGAAGCGCTTTGGCGTCTTCGGCGAGCCACTGTTCATCGGCACCGTCATTGGCCTCATCATCGGCTGCGTTGCATACTTCGACGCTGCTGACATTGCAGGCTCCATCACCAAGATTCTGACCATCGGCGTCACCCTTGGTTCTGTTTTGATCCTCATCCCTCGTATGGCAGCTCTCCTGATGGAAGGCCTCCTGCCAATCTCCGAGGCAGCTTCTAACTTCATCCAGCAGCGCGTTAAGAACCGCGGCAACATCTGGATTGGCCTCGACTCTGCAGTTGCAGTTGGCCACCCAGTAACCCTGTCTCTGGCTCTTATCTGCATTCCTCTGATGGTTCTGTTTGCACTTCTGCTTCAGCCAGTTGGTAACCAGACTCTACCATTTGTCGACCTTGCTGCTGGCACCTACATGCTCGCAGTCGCAGTTCCTGTCTGCAAGGGTAACGGCTTCCGCGGCCTGATCATCGGCATTGTTTCCGTCATCATCGGTCTGCTGATCTCCACCGCTCTTGCTCCACTCATCACACAGTCTGCAACTCAGGCTGGCTTCGACATCGCAGCTGCAGTTGGTAGCACCGGCGTTGCTGGTTCTTCCCTGATTACCGTCCTTTCCGACGGTGGCAGCCCACTGTCCGGCCTGTTTGTCCTGTTCTCCAGCATCAACCCAATTGTTGGCGTTGTAGTAACCGGCGCAATCGCTTGCGCACTTGCTGTGTGGAACCGCAGCCGCATCCTCAAGGAAGCTGCTGCAATGCACGAGGCTCAGGAGGCTTAGTTCCGTCCCGAGCAGGCCTCGTTGCCTACAAAGAATCGCAAGGAGGCTCGTCCAGGTTCCACTTGGCGAGCCTCTCTGTTTACCGCTTGACCCCAAAGGCGAGAAACCATGTCCAGTTCAAAGTCCTCTTCAACCAGCAAAAGCACGTCGGCCGGCGACCGCGTCGCAGCCCGTACCGACGCTGCGACCCGCGACGCCGCCGCTACCAGCACTGACGCCGCAGCCGCGACCAGCGCCGACGACCGCGCCGCAGCCGTGACCAGCGCTGACGGCCGCGCCGCAAGCGCGGCCAAGTCGGTCACGTACACGTACGACCGCCGCCGCTACGTCATCGACGTGCTGCTGCCCAACTACGTCTCTATACTCGTGCTCATCGCGGCAGTTGTGCTGTTTGCGCTCGGGTTCATCCGCTGGCTGATGCTCTTTCTGGTTGTGGTTTGCCTGTACTCGATTCTCAACGCGTTTCTCGCGCATGCCTATCCTGAGCAGGTTATTCTCGCCCCAGACTCAATCACATTTGTAACGGGTAAACACAAATCAACCTACAAGTTGTCCCAGATTACGCAGATTCGCGTGCGAGAGGCCCCGCAAGGACTGCGCTCGTACGTGCGCATCAACAAGGCCACGCCGTTGCAGGGCCGCTTCTACCTGACCTGCGGCGATATGACCGATGCGCAGGGCAACGACGCCCGAGAGGTTTACAAGCTGCTGCTCGACCTCGAGGCAAAACTAGATCCCAACGGACTGCGCGTGCGAGCGCGCCGCCAGCAACAGAAAGGGGAGTAGCAATGGCTACAACCGACGCTGAGCTCCTAAAGCCCGAGCTTGTTTTCTTTGACATTGAGGCTAAGGACGCCTTTGAGCTGTTTGACCAGCTCGAGACCCGCCTGAGCAACCTCGGCTACATCAAGGATACCTGGAAAGACGCTATTTCAACTCGCGAGAAGAACTATCCAACCGGACTCGCTTTTCCTGCAGGTGAGATTGCAATTCCACACACCGACCCTGTCAATCTTGAGAAGCCTTACATCGCAATCGTGAAGCCATCCAGCCCAATCAACTTTGAGCCAATGGGTGGTGACGGCGACACTGTTCCAGCAAAACTCGTCGTTAACCTGGGTATTATGCGTGACGGCGGCCAGGTAGAGATGCTCCAGAGCTTGATGGGAATCTTCATGGACGAGGCAAAGTCTGCCGACGTCTTTGGTCAGACCACCGCAGAAGGTATGGTCGCCGCGTTCTCCAAGTACCTCTCTGAGTAGCGCGGGCGGCGCGGTTAGCGCGAACGCTTCGGCGAACGCGCACGACCACAACCCGTTTAGTCTGCGATTAGACGCGACCATTGAGATTTGCACGTTAATGAGCTCCAAACTTTGGTTTGGGGCTCGTTTTTGGCAAATTTGGCCCCAAAAAGGTAAAAAATGCGTTTAGTTGGTGTATTCATTTTGAAAATGAGCCATTTTGACTTAATTAGTAAAAGAAATAGTTAAAACTATTTCGTCTTTCTTGGGCAAACATAAAGATAAAAAATTGAACTAAATTTCTCCATCCCCAACTAAACGCATTTTTTACCGCCTGAGGTCCCAAAAACGGCAATTTTCCGAGTCCTGTGAAAATTTTGCTTATAAAACGTACGGAATATGCAATTTCATGCATAACGGCTTCAATCCGTGCCTGCAAACAGTATTCCCTTGGTGTCGGAGCTAGACTATGCCAAGCAAATCCACCGAGTTACGCGATTAGGCTGTATGCTCGTGAGTTAGCAGCAACAAAAGTGCTGCTCAACGTTACCCGCTCGGATGCAGGGAACCATCGCGTCGAGAAAACTACGCGACCATCATTCAGATAAATCTCCACGGTAGATCCGTCAACAATAAGACGCAGTTCAGAAAGCTCCTTTAGCCTAATAGAGCGTTGAGTCCTGCCTGCAGCGATGTCCTCGTCAATGAATTTCAGGGCAAAAATGCCCTTGGAGTAAGAAAGCTCAAGCGCGTCATTGAGAGTAAGAGTTCCGTCTCCGGATATGTCCGTAATCTCAATATCTGCAGATAGTTGATCTATTTTGACGACAGTGTCGGCGACAAATTCCACACATTCGCGTCGCTTAGCATCAAGCTCTTTAACAGGACGCTGCAGGATAACGCCATCACCAGACAGCGAAAGTTCTCGCGGCAGAGTAAGGTTGTGGCAGAATCCAATGCCTTCAGGATAACTATGGTAAGTCGGATCGATGATGCCCATCCATCCAATCAAAATGGTTCGGCCACAAACGTCGACGAACGTTTGAGGTGCGTAGAAGTCAAAACCATGATCCCAGAGCACAAAGCTATCGGTGGAAACAGTTTCGACATTGATAAGCTTTTGACTTCCTGGAAGCGGAAAATAGCCCGACTGCCAGATATTTTGCCATTTGTCGAGAGGCTCGCTTGAAGTGTTTTCTTGCAAGTTAGCGGAATCGCTCAAGCGCGACCCCTTGGACGCACCGATGCTTGGCTCCGTACCAGCACTTGACTCCGTACCAGCGCTTGGCTCCGTACCAGCGCCTTCTCTTAGCCCCTGCGGACACATAGATAGAAACTCCTGGCCATCTAGCTGCACCAAAAAAGGGCATTCCCACATGTAGCCAAACGCCTCACGATGACCCAGGTCGTTAGCCCCGCGTATAACCGAGTGGAGCGTCCACGACTTGCCACAATCACTGGAGTCGTAAATCAACGCCGCTCCCGAATCGCAGCGTTCATCTGCGGATTTCGCGGGACCAGCCGCAGTGTCCCTCTCGCGAGCACCTAACAGCATGCGCAGAGCCCCGTCTTGCTCCCAAACCTTCGGATCGCGCACGTGGTTTGTGCAGGTATCGGGGTAGTCACCCGGCTTCAAAACAACGCACTTTGGTGAGAAATTCAGTCCATCTTCAGAGGTCACCATGACCTCATAGGCCTCTCGACCGACGTCAATGCCGTCGGCTTCTGGGTGTGTTTCGTCCATAACGTTGCCGGTGTAGAAGAGTCGCATGACCTCGCGGGCCGCTGCACTGCCGCGGGCGTCGTCGTTGCCGTCGCCGGCTGCCACAACGCCGCCGTGACCGCAGTTGCCGGCCGCCGCGTTGCGTGTCTCAATCCAGGTCGAACCCGAAAACGCCCCGTCCTTATCGCAAGCTGCGTCTGGAGAAATCGCAATAGGTAGAGTCTCCCAAGAGAGCAAATCCTTACTCACAGCATGTCCCCAAAAGCGGAGCTCGTTGGCAGGCCACTCGGGAGTGTACTGGTAAAACGCATGGTAGACGGACTTAAACTGACAAAGTCCGTTGGGATCATTCATCCAGCCCTGAGGTGGGAAGAGATGAAATCGTGGTGTCCAAAAGTCGTTTGTCACAGCGCTCCGTCTTTCGCATTTCTTGCAATTATTATGGCATGTGCGCGCAAAGTTCGTGCAGGTAGGTTTAATTCTTTTTGAGTTGCGGTACAGTAAATGCATACAACATTCAACGCACACAGCAAGGCTGGTTAACGCCTGCTACTGCGCCAGCGCTCGACTCACGTCGCCTTGCTCGAACCAGAAAGGATACCTATGCCTGAAACTACGCCTAACCAGCTCCCCGATGTCGCCGAGCGCTTCATGCGCTACGTGCAGGTTGACTCCCAGTCCAACCCCGAGAACGACACCGTCACCCCTTCTACGCCTGCTCAGCACGAGATGGCTCGCTACCTGGGCGAAGAGCTCAAGGCGCTGGGCTGCACCGACGTCACCGTCGACGAGCACGCCTACGTCACCGGCACCTTCGCCGCATCCAAGGGCGCCGAGTCGGCTCCCGCACTGATGCTTTGCTCGCACCTGGACTCCGTCATCGACGCGCCTGCCTCGGGCATCAAGCCGCACGTCGTCCACTACGAGGGCGGTGACCTGGTCGCCGGCGTCGTCAACGGCAAGACTATTGCTACCACTCAGGAGCAGGTCCCTGACCTCAAGGATTTTGTGGGCATGGACATCATTTGCTCCGACGGCTCCACGCTGCTTTCCGCTGACGATAAGGCCGGTGTGGCTGAGATCTGCGCCCTGCTCAAGCGCCTGGGCGACAACCCTGAGCTCGCTCATCCTACGCTCAAGATTGCGTTTGTCCCTGACGAGGAGATCGGTCACGGCGCAAGCCTGCTTGACCTGGACAAACTCGGCGCTGCATATGGATACACCGTTGACGGAGAGGCCCTCGGCGAGTTCAACTATGAGTGCTTTAACGCAGCTCACGCCGACGTTTACTTCAAGGGCGTCATGGTTCACCCCGGCAGCGCCAAGGATGTCATGATCAACGCAATCACCGTGGCTTCCGAGTTCCAGCAGATGGTCCCCGCCTTCGAGCGCCCTGAGCACACCGAAGGCTACGAGGGCTTCTACCACCCAATCGCCATCGAGGGCTCCGCGTCCGAGGTCAAGCTCAGCTACATCGTCCGCGACCACGACGCTCAGATTTTTGCAAATCGCCAGCAGGTCCTGCAGGATATTGCCGCGTTCTTGAATAAGCGCTATGGCGAGAATACCGTCCGTGTTGAGATTCACCAGGAGTATCGCAACATGGCCGAGAAGTTCGACGGCTACGAGTTCCTGATTGATTATGCACTTGAGGCAAATCGCGAGGTTGGCATTGAGCCTAAGCCTGTTGCTGCTCGTGGTGGTACCGACGGCGCTCAGCTCACGTTCCGCGGCCTGCCTTGCCCTAACATTGCTACCGGCGGATACAACGCTCACTCCGTGCGCGAGTTTGTTCCTGTGCCAAGCCTTGAGGTCACCGTTGACCTTCTGGAGAAGCTCGTCGCCAAGTTCGCCGCTCGCGGCTAGCGCTCGCACCCGCACACTGCGCACGTACGCACGCCGCGCCGCGCCTGCACCCGCGCCGACCGTCCCCGCCGCACCCGTGCCGTCCATGACCGCTTGACGTGCGACTTTGCCATTCATAGCTTGATTGCTACCGTCTACGCTCCCGTTCACCCTTGTCAATAAATGGTGTGCGGGAGCGTAGCATAATTATGAAGGGTCATTGTTCTTTTTTTCACGGATTAAGGGAGGTCGCAATGCTCGCAGTGTTGTTTGGAATAATTGTCGTTGCGGCACCCGTTACCGCTGCGATTTTGGAGCATTCGGGCAACGTCGGAATCTCCGAGCGCCGCCACAGCCACCACGATACTTATGTGACTCCCGCTTCGCTCACGCGTTCGCTTATTATCGACATGGCGTTTGTCAGCGCCATCGCTGTTATTCTCGGCTGGCTCTGCTACGTTAACGTGTTTACGCCAAACCCAGACATTGTTATGGCGTTTTTTGCGTCCTTCTCGGTTGTCATGTTTATGGCGTGGTACATCTTGAGCCGTTATAAGGTCTCGCTTTTTGATGACGAGATGGTTGTAGTGCCCTTTGTAGGCTCTGAAATTTCCATCAACTACCAGGACATTAAGCGCATGGAGTGGGTTGGCGGCCGTCGAGGTTCGGGATTTAGAGATCTTCTAATTTGGACTTCGGACACGTCAAAGGTGCGTCTCTCGGGTATGATTGGACTAGACCAAGTGTTGCTCAAGATTGATCGCTTTGACGTCTTGGCACATAGTTCAACTAGGTAGAGCTGCGTCCGCTTGGGCTGTGACGCGTGTCGCGTTTGCCCAGCTACGCAGCATGCAGTAACGGGGGACGTTTGTGATTAAGCTTGTTTTATCTGATATGGATAACACGCTGGTGCCTTTTGGCAACAGACGCGTGTCGGATTTCACACGAATGGCTATTCACACGCTCCTGGAAGAAACGGACATCGCGTTTGGCCCTTGTACCGGCCGAGATTACGTTGAGCTAATGCGCCTCTTCAGCCTCGACGAGGCATGCATGCAAACGGGTGTCATGTCCACGGGCAAGCGCGTGCTGTATAAAGGAAAGACTATCTCGCTCTCCATTTTTGACCACAAAACGTTGCAAAGTGTCGCAGATGCTCTTGCTGACGAGAAGAACATGTTCTTGGTCTGCTATCCAGAGAAGACTAACCTTTTTAACCCGGCATATGTTGTCGGCCCACTGGACAAAGATATTCTCGCCGATTACGAGCGTAAGCTGGTGTTTGTCTCGGGCATTGTTGATCAGGTTCCAGACGACGTTGATTTTGTCGCCGCAACAATTGCGTGCCCAGGCACGGAGGAAGACATGGAGCGCTGTCGCCAGAAAGTGGCCGCAGTCTGCCCTGACGTATATACCATGTCGGTAGTTCCCCAGTGGTTTGACGTGCTGCCCAAGGGTGTGTCCAAGTTGACTGGCTTTGAAACGCTCCTAGAAAGAACTGGTATTTCTTCAGAAGAGGTGCTTGTTTTTGGAGACGGCGAGAATGACGTTGAGATTTTAAGTAAAGTTCCGCACTCGGTGGCGGTGGCAAATGCAATTCCAGAGGTCAAGCAGGTAGCAAAGCATCACGTAGGCGCGTCTGCAGACGATGGAGTTGCACATGCCCTGCTTGAGCTTGTGCGCGCAACAAAAGCAGGGGAGACTCCCCGTTTTATGATGGAGAACTAGCATGATTAAACTCATTGCATCGGACATGGACGGTACGCTGCTGGACCAGAATTCCGAGGTTCCGCCAGAGACATTTGAGCTGATTGAAGAGCTGTACAAACGTGGCGTTCATTTTGTAGCAAGCTCCGGTCGTCGCTACGATACGCTGCGCTGGTTGTTTGAGCCGGTTGCAGACAAGATTGACTACGTGGCCTCCCTGGGCACGCAGGTCTATGTAGAGAACGAGGTCATCGACCGCGAGGTTTTCTCGTCAGCTTCTATTCGCAAGCTGTTTGAGTTGACGTCTGAGTTTGACTGCATTCACCTGGTTGTTTATGACCGCACGCATACGTATCTGCTGGACGATCAGAGTTCGTTTGTGCGTGAGCTGGATAAAGACCTGCCTAACGCCGAGCGCGTGTTTGATCCGCCTTCACCTGACGTCAGCATCATCAAGGCTGCTATTTGCTGCGATTCAAGGGCTCGCTCCATGGATATGGCTATGATTCTTGAGCGAGAGATGGGCGATAGACTTTCGTTTATGCCTTCTGGAGAGACCTGGATTGACGTGGTGCCTCGTGGTGTGAACAAGGCTACGGGACTTGAGCAGATCCGCAGGTACTATGGTATTTCTCGCGATGAGATTGCCGTCTTTGGCGATTCCATGAACGACTACGCTATGCTGCGTTACGCCGGCACTGCGTACGTTATGGATAACGCTCGCTACGCGCTCAAAACAATTGCCTCCAAGGTCATTGCTCCTCATACCGAGCAGGGTGTCCAGAAAGAAATGCGTCGTATTCTGGAAGAGCTGGCGTAAGGGCTTGGCGCCGTTTACCAAATTGTTCAGCATGACCATTTGGCGATAATTTCATACCGTTAGCCCCGTTCCTTTCTAAGTTTGATGGACTTATTTCGAGAGTCGAAATAAGGTAGTACAGGCAGAAATGGAGAGGAGGGGGACACGTATGTCAATTGTCAACACTAAAGATATTGCATATTCCAATAAACGCGCTGTTATTCAAGCACTGTGCGAGAAAAACGCTCTGTCTCGTGTTGAATTGGCTCGTGAATTATCTCTTTCTCCTAGTACCGTTACTACTATTGTCCAAGACTTGCTTCAGTCAAAAATGGTTGAAGAAAGTTCAGAACGCGTAGTAACTGCAGGTAGATCAAAGACACTTCTGCAACTTGCTCCAGAATTTGGTCTCTTGGGGCTCATTAGGGTTTCTCGCCAGAGTCAGGAACTTATACTCGTAGACATGACTCTTAACGAGCATGCTCGCATCACACTATCAGAAGAAGCTCCTTCGGGAGAAACTCTTCTTGAGGGGATTGAAGCTGCTCTTACTGACCTGATTGTTGATGGCGCAATTCTTAAGGGAATTGGAGTTTTGCTTGAAGGTGATGTGCTGGAATCAGAGCTTTCCGTCATGTATTCAACGGGCCATGATTCGGCAACAATTTCTCTGGTACAAGCATTAAAGAGTACCTTCAGGGTAGTGGTGAAGCAGTTTGAGCAGAGTGACTTTGCCCTTTCTCATGCTGAGAGCACGGACAACATTGAGGACGTTTCTTCGTACTTGCATCTTTCATTTGGACCGCGAGTTGTAGCTCAAGTTGTTTGTGATAACGCTCCTCTTCCAATGAAAGAGGGACTAAATGCAGATATTACTCAGCAGTTAGTTACCTCAGATGGTCTGCAGCTTGATGCATTAATGAATCTTATAAGCGCCGTTCAGAGTCTTTTTTCTGTTGATGCTGTAGTTGCATCTGTACCTGAAGAAGATGGTTCTATCTCTTTGCTTAAGACAGACGCGCTAAATAAGGCGCTGTCTACTCCTGCATTTTTGGTGCAAAAATTTGCTCAGTTTGAAGCATTTCCAAAGCTAATCGTAACAAGAATGACTTCAAGAAACTTACTTAGAGATGCTGTTTCTGCCCTAAGATTTGCCTGTCTTTGTCCAGAAACTGTCCAGCTTTGGAAACAAGTACTTGTTTCTGGCTGGCATCCAGTAAGTTCGGTGTAGGTATTTGGTAAGACTTACGCAGGTCATGTGCAAGAAATCGGTAAGGCTTGCGTAAGAAACCAGCAAGGTACTTGCGGGGAAGTAGTACGCTATGTGCTGCGCTGGAACAAAGGTGTTTCTCGACTTTGTCTGCTCATCAAAGTCGTCAACATGGTGCTCATGCATCTATAGAAGTACGTGTAGGTTGTTTGAAGGAGAGATAGCTGCACTTGCTATCAAACAATGTGTTCCTAAGGAGGAAACATGGTTCAGGGTATTTTGATTCTCTTGGTCTTTGTGGCTGTAGCTGCATTGATGATGACTAAGAAGATCCCAACTCTGCTTGCCCTGCCACTGATGGCCATTTTGATTTGTGTCATCGCAGGCGTTCCAATGTTTGGAAAAGACGGCGACGGAAAAGAAATTGGCTGGCTGACATCAGTATTTGAGGCTGGTACCGTTCGCATGGGCGCCGCAATCATGGCTGTTATTTTTGGTGCATGGTTGGGTCAGCTTATGAACAAGACTGGTGTTACCGAGACAATTATCAAGAAAAGCGCAGAGCTTGGTGGCGATAAGCCCCTGGTAATCACCTTGATTATGTCTATCGCAGTGGCTGTCCTCTTCACGACACTTTCTGGCTTGGGATCCATCATCATGGTTGGCTCAATCGTCCTGCCAATTTTGATTTCTGTTGGTGTTCCCGCAGCTAGCGCAGCATGTATCTTCTTGATGTCCTTTACCACTGGTCTGGCACTCAATATTGCCAACTGGACAACCTTCGCAAAGCTTTTCAACCTAGACATTGCTCAGGTTCAGGGCTTTGAGGTTTATCTTGCTGTTGCAACTGGTATTGCAACTTTGATCATGATTGTTGTTGAGTTCAAGCGTAACGGCATTAAGTTTGCCTTCAGCGCTCCAGTTGCTGAGCAGAGCAACTCCAAGCAGCTCACCGGCGTTGCTGGTGGTCTTGCAATGCTGACTCCACTGATTCCTATTGTGCTTGTTGCTTTCTTGAAGGTTCCTGTTACCCCAGCATTTACCGTTGGTATTCTGTGGTGCCTGCTGTTTACCTCCAAGAGCTTTAGCAAGGCAATGAATCTTCTTGCAAAGACCTGCTATGACGGTGTAACCGACGCTGGCCCTGCAATTATCCTGATGGTTGGCATTGGTATCCTTTACCTTGCAGTTACCAACCCAACGGTTAAGGCAGTTCTTAACCCATTCCTGCTCGGCATCATGCCACAGAACCTTATTGCATACATCATCTTCTTTGCGGTCCTCTCACCATTGGCTCTGTATCGTGGACCTATGAACATGTTTGGTCTTGGTTCTGGTATCGCAGCTCTTATCATTGGCCTGAACACTTTGAATCCTCTTGCTGTCATGGGTGCATTCCTGTCTGCAGAGCGCATCCAGGCAGGTGGTGACCCAACCAACACTCAGAATGTTTGGACTGCAAACTTCTGCGAGGTTGACGTCAATACCGTTACTCGTAAGATGCTTCCTTACCTCTGGGCAGTTTCCATCGTTGGTGTAATTCTGTCTGGTGTTCTGTACTTCTAAGTTCTGACCTTGGGGCGAGAAGACCCTCTTGTTGTGGGCTTCTCGCCTCGTTTTATCTTTGCAGCTGATAGATTGCTGTAAATCGAGGAGGAAACGTGAAAGTTCGTATTGGAATCGACGTTGGCGGAACATTTACTGATGCTGTTGCCATCGACAATGATACGTACGAAATTATCGGCACAGTTAAAACACCTACTACGCACACCGCTGAAGCAGGTGTTGCAGCAGGTATTGTGCAGGTGCTTCATGGTGTTATGGAGCAGCACAACATTAAGCCTGAAGATGTTGTCTTTATTGCTCACGGTACTACCCAAGCAACAAACGCCCTGCTTGAGGGTGATGTTGCGCAGGTTGGTATCGTAACGCTTGGCAGTGGCCTTCAGGGAGCTAAGAGTAAGAGTGATACTAACGTTGGCGATATTGAACTTGCTGCCGGTAAATTCCTGCGTACCAAAAATGCTTTTGTAGACACATCCTCCGACGTAGAAGCTGGTATTAAGAGCGCAATTGAACAGCTTTTCTCGGAAGGTTCAACTTCTTATGTTGCAGCCGAAGCATTTAGTGTAGATGATCCAACTAACGAGAATGCTGTTATTGCAGAGTGCTCTGATAGAGAAGTTCCTGCTACGGCTACAAACGACATTTCTAAGCTTTATGGCCTGGCTATTCGTACTCGTACAGCAGTTGTTAATGCTTCCATCATGCCTAAGATGCTTGAAGCTGCAAATATGACCGACAAGAGTATTCGCGAGGCCGGTATTGAGTCACCACTTATGGTTATGCGCTGCGATGGTGGCGTAATGACCGTTGACGAGGTTCGTCATCGCCCCATTTTAACCATTCTTTCTGGTCCTGCAGCAGGCGTAGCTGGTGCTTTGATGTATGAGAAGCTCACCGATGGCTTGTTCTTTGAGGTTGGTGGCACTTCTACCGATATTTCTTGCGTTAAAGACGGCAAGGTTATGGTTAAGTATGCAGAAGTTGGTGGCCACAAGACGTACCTCTCGTCACTGGATGTCAGAACTGTTGGTATTGGTGGCGGTTCTATGGTGCAGATTTCTGATGGCAAGGCTGTTGATGTGGGACCTCGTTCTGCTCACATTGCTAACCTGGATTACGAGGTTTACACCGACGCAGAAAAGATTGTGAACCCTCGTCTAGTTGCTGTTCGTCCTATGGATGGAGACCCTGAATACGCAGCTATTGAGTGTGATGGTGGACTTCGCGTCTGTTTGACCATGGCTGGCGCTGCAAATATTGCAGGCTTTGTTCCCGAGGGCGATTACGCGTGCGGTTCTGTTGAAGCTGCTCGTGCGGCATGGGCTCCTCTTGCAGCAAATATGGGCATGAGTGTTGAAGAGGCAGCAGCCCAGGTTCTTGCTTTTGCCGCAAAGAAGAACGGTGCTGTAGCAGAACAGCTTATGAAAGACTACGGCATGGATCCTCGCACAACTGTTTATGTTGGCGGTGGCGGTGGTGCTTCAACTGTTGTGCCACACTTGGCAAAGACCATGGGTCACACGTTCCACGTTGCTAAAAACGCTCCTGTTATCTCAACTATTGGCGTTGCTCTTGCTATGGTTCGTGACATGGTTGAGCGCAGTGTTACCAACCCAACCGACGATGATATTGTCAGCGTTAGGCGTGAGGCAGAAGCTCGTGCTATCAAGATGGGTGCAGCTCCTGGAACCGTTGAGGTTACTGTTGAGGTGGATACTCAGCGCCACGTTGTCCGCGCAATTGCTGTTGGTGCTACTGAGCTGCGCAGTAAAGACGTTAATGCTACACGCCTGAGCGCAGATGAGCTTAAGAAACTTGTAGTAGAGAACCTTGGCGAGGGTGCAGATAACGTTTCTGAGGTTGCTCATTCTTCCGAGCTCTTTGCCTACACCGCAACCACTACAGAAAAGAAGCTCTTTGGTCTTCTCATCAAGAAACGCACTGCTCTTCGTCTTATTGATTCCGAGGGCGTTATTAGACTTCAGCGTCCTAATGCCGACGTGCTCCAAGAGACCATTAGTTCTTGGCGCAAGGGAGTAACAGCCCTGGTAGAGGACTTGACCGTATACAACGACGGCGGAGCTAATCTTCCAAACGTTTATGTTGTGGTTGGCAAGCGCATCATCGATCTGTCAGGAATGACTTCGCTTGAGCAGATTTTGAGCCTTGCGTCAGTGGAGTTGGGCGGCTACCCATCTGACGAGCCTGTTATCATCGCTGCTACGCTTCGTTTGGGTGACTAAACTCATATGCAGAACGCAGATGACACTTTGGCGAGAAAATCGGTGAGCCTTGAAGCGGAGTCTATTTATGACTCTGCTTCACGGTTTCCGTTCCCAACTCGTGAGCTTGCGCGTAAAGAGCTCTTGTGGGATCGCTCTGTTGCTCGTATTCCTGAAGAGGATAAAGAGCGCGTGATTGATTTAGCTTGGTCAAAAGGTGAGTCTGCTGCACATATGGTGTTTGAAGAATCAAACGGTCAAAGTGACTTTTTTCAGATCTGCAAAGATGCAGGTTTGACTATTATCAAAAAAGATATTGATTGCGTGTATGGTAACCAGCGTTATTTCAGTGATTATGTTTCTGGTACAAAAGAAATCACGCTCTATGAGCAGTCGTGCGCGCTGTGGGCAAAACAAAATCAACTCGAGCTGCATGATGCTCAAAATCTTATTTTGATGCATGAGTTTTTTCACGTGTTGGAGACAACTCGTCTTGGATTAACCAGCAAAGAATATACCGTTCCATTGTTTACTATTGGCCCTTTTAAGCTGGGAAAAACAGGCATTCACGCACTATCTGAAATTGCAGCACATGCGTTTACCAATACTTACTACGAACTGCTACATAACATTTCTGGCACAGGAGGAAACAATGAATCATAAAGAGATTACCTGGAATAACCTACAGATTCCTGTTGTTGGAAGTTTTGATGTGGTCATTATTGGCGGCGGCGTTTCTGGATCTGCCTGTGGAATTCGTTGCGTAAGTGAGGGCCTTTCTACACTTATTGTGGACAAGTCAAATCTGCTTGGAGGCTCTGCTACACGAGCGCTTGTGTGCCCTATGATGCCGTCGTATGTGCGCCATCTGCCAGTTCTTTCTGCCATCGAGCAGCAGCTCTTGGCTTCAGGTGACGCTACGCGTGATAATTACACTACCATGATTTGGTTTGCTCCTGAGCGCTTGGGAGAAGTATATGAGCAGCTTTATGCTGCTAAGGACGGTCAAGTTCTTTACGATACGTCTCTTGTAGCTGTAGTTCTATCTGATTCTGATGGCGAGAAAACCATCACGCACGCTATTCTTGCTTCAACCGAGGGCCTGATCGCAGTAGCCGCCCAAACGTGGATTGATGCATCTGGTGATGCGGTTTTGTCCAGAGCTGCTGGCGTACCAGTTGCAGCTGGTGATAAGGATGGCATTAATCAGGTTTGCAGCCTGCGTTTTACCATGGGCGGTATTGATGTTGAGCGCTATAGGGATTACGTGCTCTCGCTTGATGATCATTTTTCACCATTAGTTGATGGATATTTCTTTGAGTCCGCAATGGTTGCGGGTAAAAATTTTAAGCTG
>CALLVW010000054.1:0-13754 GCA_938015835.1 uncultured Atopobium sp.
TCCAATCAGGTAGCAAAGAAATCTGTATGGTTCAACTTTTGATGAGTCTTTGGCGGCACGTAATCCAAATATCGAAGTGACAACTTGCAACATACCAATAAGAAGTACAAATACATAACCCAGAAGTACGTTATTGCTAAACGTAAAATACACGCCACTAAACTCAAGCCTCTCCAAAGGAACTGCAGGCTGTAAGCCTGTAATAGTAGCAAAAAGAGACGCTAATGTTGTTAAAACATCTGCCGTGCCCAAGATAATCAATACAATTGAGACAATACGTAAGATATGTTGAGCAGGGGTTCTAGGAACAGTAGCCTTAACTCGATCAGACGCAGGACGCTCCAATGGCTCATCTTCACCAACTACAAGGATTTTCTCGGCACGCTCTGCTACTTCAGAAACGTTTTCTGCCAGCTCAGATGATGCCTCGGTGACCTTTTTAGAAAGCTCTCCTACTCTTGAGTTTTCAGCCAGCTTAGTAAGCTCAGTGCCGATATCTTTCTTCTGTTCCGTTGGCACAACAAATCCTCACACTTGTCCAAAATGTTCAAATAAATCATAGCATTAGCTACTTTGCTGTGTTAGTATGTGCAACTGTCCGTGTACCTGCAAGTATGTAAGGAGGCTTGTTCGATGCTTTTTTAATCTTCTCGTGAGCGTGTCACATGTCCACACCACGAGTCTGTCTGACATGTTCCACCACTAATCGAGGAGAATTATGGAATCGAATAAGCTTTTTGCGGAAACACCACCATTTAAATTATTTATACGAGCAGCCCTTCCAGGCGCTATTGCTATGCTTGCGTCGATGCTCTACGACACTGCAGATGGAATCCTTGTTGGACGCTATCTGGGTCAGGAGTCTTTTGGCGCAGTAACCATTGCTATTCCACTGGTTATTCTCTGCTTTGCTGTTGCCGACCTTATTGGCGTTGGCGCTTCTGCGGTTATTGCAGTTGAACATGGCAAGAAGAACCACCAGACTGCTAATAACATCTTTACCATTGCATTTATCATGCTTATTACCACAGGTGTTATCAGCGGCATTTTCTTCTTCTTTTGTGCACCAAACGTTCTGGCGCTGATGGGTGCTCAGGGAAAGATTGCCGAGCAAGGAACTATCTACCTGCGCGTATGGACTCTTTTCTTACCAGTTATGTGTATCTCGTACGCCGTTGATAACTTCCTTAAGATCTGCGGAAAAATTAGGCGCTCTACCAGCATTGCCTTTATCTCTGCAATTTTGGGAACCGTACTTGAATACTACTTCCTGGGAATTTTGGGATTATCCGTTGAGTATGCAGCACTGGGTTACTGCATCTCTATTACCTTCTCGTCCCTTTACGGTGTTTGGCCCTTTATTGGCAACAAGCAGATTCTCAAATTTGTGAAGCCACACTTTAATTGGACGCACATAAAAGAGATCTTTGTAAACGGCTTTCCTATCTTTATGCAGAACATCTCAAGTAGGATTTATTCCCTGCTGATGAATGCTGCTCTGCTCACCCTTGGTGGAGATATTGCCATTGCTTCTTACGGCGTGCTTCTCTATTCTGGCGGACTCATTCAGCCGCTCATTTATGGACAAGCTGATGCCATGCAGCCAGCTATTGGTTATAACTGGGGCGCAAAGAAAAAAGATCGAGTACTTGCCATTGAGAAGTACATCTTCTCTACAGGCATTATCATTGGCATCTTTGCGTTTTGTGTCTCGTTCTTCTTCTCGGAGTTCTTGGTCAAGCTCTACCTGCCTGAAGGAACGCAAGAGCTGCTTAACATGGCAATCCCAGCTATGCGTATTCATGCTTTTATCTTTATTTTTAGCTGGATTACCATGTGCACCGAAAGCTTGGCTATTGCGCTCAAGCAAACAAAGATCTCCAACCTTTTGAGCGTCTTTATGGCACTCATCTTCCCTATCAGCTCGCTTATGGTTCTGAGGCCATTTGGTCTGGACGCGCTCTGGTACGTCTCAGTTGTATCCAACATACTCTCGGCGCTGCTTTCTGTTGGCTGCCTTATCCACATCTATCGCAAGCACTTTAGGGGTGTAGGCGCTGATGACGCAGACAATGCATCTGAGCTTCAGAATGAGAATGCCCAGCTCACCGATGCAGAGCTCGCCGAGGCAGAGCTTTCAGCTCCCGAGCTCTCCAGCCCAGAAGATCACCTGGACCCAGAATCCATCTCCCGAGCTCAATAGCCTGCTCTCTCACAGCTCTACGCACAACGTACTCCTCACAAAAACATGGCGAGAAGATCTTCTGATTCCAAGATCTTCTCGCCATAAACATGAGCGGTTATAGAGCGTCTACCTACAGCGCAGCAAGTGCCTGCTCGACGTCGTTGATAAGGTCTTCGGTGCCTTCAATACCACAGCTCAAGCGTACAGTACCTGGGGTAATGCCTGCTGCTACAAGCTCCTCGTCAGTAAGCTGACGATGCGTTGAAGAAGCTGGGTGCAAACAGCAAGAACGAGCATCTGCAACGTGTGTAGCAATGGAGAATACCTTGAGGTTACCCAGGAACTTCTCGGCAGCCTCACGACCACCTGCAACGTCAACAGTGATAACACCGCAAGAACCGTTTGGCAGGTACTTCTGAGCCAACTCGTAGTACTTATCGCCTGGAAGACCAGGGTAGCTTACGTGCGCAACCTTAGGATTGTTTGCAAGCGCCTCGGCAACTGCCTGGCCATTCTTGCAATGCTGAGCCATGCGAACATGCAGGGACTCAAGGCCAAGGTTAAGATAGAAAGCGTTCTGTGGTGACTGAATGGAACCAAAATCACGCATAAGCTGAACGGTTGCCTTAGTAATAAAAGCGCCGCCGTTACCAAAGGTATCTGCATAGACAAGATTGTGATACGAAGGATCAGGCTGGGTTAGACCTGGGAACTTATCTGCATGAGCAGCCCAATCAAAGTTGCCACCGTCAACAATGGCGCCGCCAACAGCAGAGCCGTGACCGTCCATATATTTGGTTGTGGAATGGGTCACAATATCTGCTCCCCACTCAAGAGGACGGCAGTTCACAGGTGTGGCAAACGTATTGTCAACAATCAGTGGCACACCGTGGTCATGAGCGGCCTTTGCCCAACGCTCAATATCAAGAACAACCAGTGCAGGGTTTGCAACAGTCTCGCCAAAGACGCACTTTGTATTTGGCCTAAATGCAGCGTTAATCTCCTCGTCAGTTGCATCTGGCGAGATAAACGTACACTCAATACCCATCTTCTTAAGGGTGATAGCAAACAGGTTAAAGGTGCCGCCATAAATGGTAGACAGGGAGATAAAATGATCTCCAGCCTCAGCAATATTAAAGACGGCAAAAAAGTTTGCGGCTTGACCAGAAGACGTCAGCATTGCAGCCGTACCGCCCTCAAGAGCACAAATCTTTGAAGCTACATTATCAAGCGTTGGATTTTGAAGACGAGAATAGAAATAGCCAGCAGCTTTGAGGTCGAACAACTCTCCAAGCTGCATCGACTCGTCATATTTGAACGTGGTTGATTGAATGATAGGCACTTGCCTAGGCTCACCGCAACCAGGCTGATAACCGCCCTGTACGCAGCGAGTCTCGATGCTCTCAGACATAGCATCCTCCCTCATAATCATCATCCACGCCGCGCAAACGTCTCTGCGCTCCAAACGTGGACTATGTGATTACCTTAGGATACTAGTCTCTCTACCTTCAATCACACGCTCAATCAAAACTTTTTCATGTTCTGAAACAATTGCGAGGTCTGAGGTAACATCTCTGAAGTCCATAGAATCTTTCCACTCTTTGACCAGAGAAATATTACGCTGAGCTGTGCAAATAGTGCTGAGCTCAGAGTCAATGTCCTGCATAATCTGGGTGTAATTTGCGCGTTTCTCGCCCAGCATATCACTGAGGTGGAAAAGAATGTGCTCAACTTCACGAACTTCTCGCCTTGCATGATGTACCTCGGAGAAGCTAGTCATATCCAGACCAAAGAGGCGCGCATCAATAGTCTCAAGCATGTAATCAAAGCGGCTGCTAATGTCTTCAAACGAGAGGCCATCTTTTAGTACCGCGTCTGACCATGCAGGCTCAAAGAGCTCATCCAGCGCACAGCGCAGACTGCGACGGACAGCCTTCTTGCGCAGACCCTCGCAAATGCGATCGCGCTCAGACTCGCGAGCTGCTTCTACAGCGCTGACCAGCTTGGAGCCCTGAGAAAGCTCTCCAGACTCCATCAAATCTGCAACGGTATCAGAGAAGCCGTCAATCTCACGAAGGCGCGTAGTTGCACCAAGCATCAGCCTATAAACAGGCTCAGCAATCTCTACTGCCTCCTCGTTAAGAAGTGGCGAGAAGAACTTAGTAAGCAGCTGAGTCCCCCTGAGGGCAAACCTAAATGCTGCAATTACTGCAGGATCTTCTGGATGAGCGCGGAACTCCGTGTACGCGTCTTCCAGGTTAGTTGCCGCATGAGCACATGCCTCATCCAGGGCATCAAGCGTCTCCCAAGGCTGAGTGGAAGGACCACTGACCAGCCAAAGAAGCTTACCGTGAGGCTCGCGAACATCTCCAAGCTGCTTCCAGACGCACTCGTGTTGATGACAAAGCGAACCACGTACGTCAATAGCGCACACAGCGCCCTTTGTCAGCGGAAGTTCAAATCCCAGCAGAGTCTCTGCAACATAACCCAAAAATGGAGCGTGTCCGACAAGAATCAGTGTTTCTGCATCAGCGTGCTCAAGCTCTGCCTGAAGTGCAGGAAGATCTTGATCGTAAAGGGAGTCATGAATCTCCAGACCTTCTGCATCCAGAGCCTCTGCCACAATCTCTGCAGTCTCAAGTGCGCGAAGAGCGGGACTTGTCCAAATCTCAGCCTCTTCACCCTCTGGTCCTAACAGACCAAAAATATGAGGATAATTGGCAGATAAAGCCCTTTGACCAGCACGTGTGAGCTCTCGACTCATGTCTTCAGAGCCACGTTCAGATACACCATGTCGTACAAGAACCAAAGTCTTTACCATGTTTACCTCCGCTGGTCATCTGCAGAAAACTGCTTCTTATAGCGTAATAGGACGCCCGCGCAATTTTGCACGGACGTCCTATTTTTACTGCCAACGGGCAAATATATCGGTATATGGCGAGAAAAACTTTTTATCTCGCATCTCTGCTATGCAGTTTTTGCATAACGGCTATGCATAATCTGCACGCAAAAATCCAACTTGAAAGACTTGGCAACTGTGGCGGTTAAGTTAGCGCTCTATCCACGCGTCCCTACACCGCCTGTGACCGGCAATCTTAAAAGTCAGCGTTACCAACGGTACGAGGGTGAGGAATAACGTCGCGAATGTTATCCACACCGGTGAGGTACATAACAAGGCGCTCAAAGCCAAGACCAAAGCCAGAGTGTGTGCAAGAGCCGTAACGGCGAAGATCCAAATAATACTTGTAATCGTCGGGGTTCATGCCAAGCTCAACAATGCGCTTCTCAAGAAGTTCAAGACGGTCTTCTCGCTGTGAGCCACCAATAATCTCACCAATACCTGGGACAAGGCAGTCAGCTGCGGCAACAGTCTTGCCATCATCGTTAAGGCGCATGTAGAAGGCCTTGATTTCTGCGGGATAATCAGTGACAAAGATTGGCTTTCCAAAGTGCTGCTCGGTGAGGTAGCGCTCGTGCTCAGTCTGAAGGTCAATGCCCCACTCGACGGGATACTCAAACTTCTGACCAGCCTTTACTGCCTCCTGCAGAATCTCAATTGCCTCGGTGTAAGAAACGCGAGAGAACTGGGAAGTTGCAACGTGGTTCAGGCGCTCAAGCAGACCCTTATCCACAAACTTGTTAAGCATCTCAAGCTCATCTGGGCAGTGCTCAAGAACATACGCAATAACGTAGCGCAGCATCTCTTCTGCAACATCCATGTCCTGTGCAAGATCACAGAAAGCCATCTCTGGCTCAATCATCCAGAACTCTGCAGCGTGGCGGCGTGTGTTGGAGTTCTCTGCGCGGAACGTTGGACCAAAGGTGTACACATCACCAAAGGCCATAGCAAAGTTCTCTGCCTGAAGCTGACCAGAAACGGTGAGGTGAGAAGACTGACCAAAGAAGTCCTTTGAGTAGTCAACATCGCCCTTCTCGGTACGTGGAACGTTGTTTAGATCAAGCGTGGTAACGCGGAACATCTCTCCTGCGCCTTCAGCATCAGATGCGGTGATGATTGGGGTGTTCACGTAGACAAAGCCACGGTCTTGGAAGAACTGGTGGATGGCGAAGGCAGCCACAGAACGGATGCGGAAAACTGCACGGAACATGTTGGTACGAGGACGAAGGTGCTGTTGTGTGCGAAGGTACTCGAGAGACTGACGCTTCTTCTGCATTGGATAATCTGGGCTGGATGGTCCTTCGATCACAATGGTCTGAGCCTGCAGCTCAATAGGCTGTGGGCGATCAGGGGTAAGCTCAAGGACACCCTGAATAATCAGAGCAGCGCCAACGCCACAGGAAGCAACCTCCTCGTAATTGCCAAGGTTCTCACGATTCATAACAACCTGTAGGTCTTTGAAGCAGCTACCGTCATTAAGTGTGACGAAGCCAAAATTCTTCATATCCCTTACTGAACGTACCCAGCCGGCCACGGTAACTTTTTGGCCACCAAGTTGCTCTGCATCTGCGTACAATGCAGAAATCGTGATGCGCTCCACGGGCATACCCTCCTTGTAACTCACTCTGCAGGCTTTTCCTGCGCTCTGCAGGACTATCCTGCGAGACGAACAAATATCTATTTAGAATACCGCATAACCACATGGCAAACGTTCACTTTTATATATCTGGCGGTAATTACGCTAATCTCACACAGCCAAGCCGGCACGCCATAAAACACCACGCCATAAAACACCTATCCGTAATTCGGCTAAACTAGTGCAGTGGAACGTGCCTGCAAATTGTCACCACTTCAAAAGGCCTGCTAAAGGAGAAACCATGGAAGACTACAAGCGCGAGTTTATTGAGTTTATGGTCCAGAGCAACGTACTTAAATTTGGCGATTTTACGCTCAAGAGTGGTCGCAAATCTCCTTTCTTCATGAACGCCGGCGCCTATGTCACTGGCGAGCAGCTCCACAAGCTGGGCCTTTATTACGCTCGCGCCATTCACGACAACTTTGGCCTGGATTTTGACGTAGTTTTTGGTCCTGCTTACAAGGGCATTCCCCTTTCCGTAATCACTGCAATGGGAATCAATGAGCTCTATGGCAAACAGGTTCAGTACTGCTCCAACAGAAAAGAAGCAAAAGATCACGGTGCTGATGCGGGCATGCTTTTAGGAGCAGAGCTCAAAGACGGACAGAGAGTGGTCATGGTTGAAGACGTCACCACTTCTGGTAAGTCAATTGAAGAGACCTATCCGCTGATTACCTCTATTGCAAACATCCAGGTAGTTGGTCTTATTGTCTCGCTCAATCGAATGGAAGTTGGCAAGGGCGGAAAAGTTGCAGCACTCCAGGAAGTCTCCGAGCGCTGGGGCATGCCAACCGCAGCCATTGTCTCCATGGATGAGGTTACCGAGGCCCTCTACAACAAAGAGGTTGACGGCAAAGTTATTATCGACGACACCTTGAAGAGCGCCATTGACGTCTACTACCAGCAGTATGGCGTTAAATAAGGCGAGAAAAACCTCTGCGTAGAAACCTGACTTATGACTCTGACTCAACTTAAATACGTTCTTGCAATTGCTAAGGCAGGCACTATTAACGCCGCAGCTAAACAGCTCTTTATCTCGCAACCTACCTTAAGTAGCGCAGTCAAAGAGCTTGAAGCCGAGCTGGGAATCTCCCTTTTTAACAGGACCAGCAAGGGTGTTGAGCCTACCGCAGATGGCGAGGAGTTTTTGAGTTATGCCAGGCAAGTTGTCATGCAGACTGACCTCATCGAAGAGCGCTATCTGGGCACTGCCCCCGCTAAGCAGCGCTTTTGTGTTTCTTGCCAGCACTATTCCTTTGCCGTTGAGGCCTTTGTCAACCTGATTAAAGAGCATGGCGGTTCAAAGTACGATTTCCGTATTAGAGAGACGCAAACCTACGAGATTATTGAAGACGTCTCCAAACTGAGAAGTGAGGTAGGCGTTCTCTACCTCAACTCGTTCAACGAGCGCGTTATTAGAAAAACGCTGCAGGACCAGGGCCTGGTTTTCTCGCCATTGTTTAAATGCAAGCCAAGCGTTTTTGTGGGAAAAGATAACCCACTGGCAAAGCGCTCCTCGGTAACACTCAACGATCTTGCCCCCTACCCTCGCCTTTCGTACGAGCAGGGTGAGCACAATGCGTTCTATTTCTCCGAGGAACTTCTGGCAACACTTGATCGCGATAAGGACATCATGGTCCGATACCGCGCCACTATCTTCAACCTGATTATTGGCTTGAACGGTTACACCATCAGCACCGGTCTTATTAACGAGGAGCTCAATGGCCCCAACATTGTTGCAATTCCTCTAGCTGTTGATGATTACATGGAAGTTGGCTACGTTACCCACGACGAGAAGAGCCTCTCGCCCTTTGGTGAGCTCTACATTGACGCGCTCAAGCGCTGCTGCCAAGCAGTTACGTGGGTGTAAGGGGTCTATAACTATCATTCAACATGGGCACTTAACGCAATAGCGTGCGTTTATTTATGTTTAATTAAAAGGAGCATGGAGCCCCGACTCACGTGGTGGATTTGCCAAAGTTAATTAGGACTTACTATGGCATCTCATGATTTTAGAGGCCTTAACTTGAAAATGCACGAGCTCCCAAAAGGAGCTTGTGCATTACTTCAATTCTGGATATTCCTTTACTACTAACTAAATACAATATATTTTTCTATGTTTATCCTTTTCACGATATTCCTCAACTATTATAAAGATCAATTGATACTACAAATATAAGCCCTTTTCTACACTTTCCTTAACCAACTCTTCCGTCAGTTTCCATAATTCTTCAGATTCATCTTTTATAAATTTTTTCTTTTCTAATACCATGTCCGCACTTACATTATCAGGATTGTAATTTACTTCTGACACTTCTAAATGATTTATTAATGGTACCAATGCGTCTATTACTCTTGCATATCTCGCTTCAAAACTCTGCCCTGTTTCAAATTCCAACCAGGCATTTTTCATATTTAAATATTTTTCTTCTGGAAGAATGCTCATTGTTTTATTAATCGATTCAAGTTCTCTATCATGAGAGTGAACTTTATTTTTATCATCAAAAACCCAAGTATCACCAGCATAAATCTCACCTAAATCATGAATCAGTAACATAGTAATTACCTTTTCTATATTTAACTTTTCAGGATAAAATTCTTGAAGAACCATCGAAGCTATCGCACACTGCCAAGAATGTTCGGCACTATTTTCAAATCTTCCATCAAGGGTTCTGTTAAATCTTGTTACTGACTTTAATTTCTCTATTTCTTTAATAAAATCAACTGTACTATTCAAATTATTCATTGATACTGTAACCTCTCTAATATTTATTTACCACTAAATTTTTCGATTATTATATTTAAGCTTTTATCTGTAAGCAAACAAAAAATAGTCCATCTTTTTCTCCAACTGGGGCAATTTTAACAATCTGGCTTGTAGGCGTAATTATAAATGGCACCACCGCATTCTTAAGAATATTTAACTTCTTTTTCATTACCTATTTCTTTAGCATCTTTTAAGCCAATGAAATTCTTCTTAGTTTTTTAGTATTCTTCTCTTTCATTAAAACTAGATTCTGTTGAAGTTACCATAGTTGGAATGCAAAAAGCATCAAAGCCTAAATTATTGGCTAAAGTCTTTACCTGATCCATAAATTCGTCTTCTGAGAATACAAAGGGATATTCAATACGAATAACTGAAATTGCCCTAACCACGTATGACGGTTACCTGGAAAAACATGGTATTACGCCACAATATCCCAATGCTCATGGCAATCAAACAAGTGTGATTGATGTAACTATAGAACTTAAAAATGATAGAGAAGAGACTGAACCTGTAGGAGGAATAGATTTTCTCGGCACGGTTTTAATTCCACAAGCCAACAACACCTAGTTGCACTTGTAGGCCTAGATTCAAACACAATCATTCAGCACGGGCGCTTAACTCAATAATACGAGTTAATTCTTATTTAATTAAATACATCTACATCAATCATCTGTACATACATAGAAATTTAGTTTTATTAAATAAGTTTCAAAAATAACGTAATTACTTTAACCGATAAAAATATACCGTTCACAGAATCAATAATCTGTATTGCATTTCAAGACTTATGATGATGACAAGTTAAGGTCTAATCATGGGGGTTGGCCAAACTTAAAAACTAAGGAGGCGTTTATGAATCGCCTAAAGGTTTTAAAGCTATTTACAGTCTTGTCTATTTTTCTTTGTATTTTAGCAGTCCAGAATGTTGCTTAGGATTTGCTATGGTATCTCATGATTCTAGAAACCTTAGCTTAAAAACAAATAAACTTCCCCAAAAGGCTGGTTCTTTGGCAGTATTGATTGCTTGTGTCATCATTGCAGGGCTACTTTATTTTTATAGTCTTGCCCAAAAACAGGCTCAGCAAGAACTTTTTGCGCAGCAAGTGGCGCAAAGACAAAATGAGGCCTCGGAAACTTATAAAATTGGCGATACTGTACAACTAACTGGACTTGATCAAGAAGGAGGTAATCCAGCTGAGACTCCTTTTGGGGCTTATTTACCATGGATTGGTACAATAGAGGTAACGGTAACAGACGTAACCCTTTATCATTCTATAGACGAAGCAGGATTTACCTCTGAAGCACTTAACCATTCGTCAGCACCGGAAAATGCAAATAGCTTGTATCTAGTCTATACGCTTCATTTTAAAAACATAGATGCTGTTCAAAAACGCACCCCAAACGGGATGAGCTCTATATTACTTTCTAGCTACTCAATTAATGCCGAAGGACACGATATTTTCATGTCCCAAATCACACCTGAAAATGCCCGAATTAGCAGTTCGGAAGTGGAAAAAGAAAAAGGATATTTTTGGATTAATGCAGGAGATGAATGTGACGTCAAACTTGCCTTTGTAATATCTCCAGAAGAGATGAGAGATATTACTTCTATTCATCTGGCAGATATGGGAGGAATTTATTCAAACGCAAAGTTAGTTGATATACAGTCTGCATTAAAAAGTGATAAGTAGGTGTTTGCTATGAATTCATTGTTCAAGTCTGAATTTAAGCGACAGCTTACCAATAATCCATTATTTTGGGCATGTGTTGCAATTGGCATCTGTATTGCACTACTTGCTGCTTGGATTGAAATACAAATTGAATTAAATACCTTAGAGGCAACTCTTCAACAGGGAAATCATCTTTCTTATAACACTTTACTCTCCCTTGTTTCTGCTTATACCGCTTGGATCCCAACACGAATCGGGGAATTTTACAGTGGACTGTACTATCTCTTATGGCCGCTTTTAGCAACCATCCCAACCGCCTGGATTTTAAGCAACGATTCAAAAGAAGGAGTGCTGGAACAGCAATGTCTTAGAATTAGAAAGGCTTGTGTTATCAGGATAAAACTATACGTAAGTTTTGTTTCTGGTGGTATTTGCTCTACCCTACCTCTTATCCTTAATTTTTTAGCTGTAATCTGTTTCTTACCGTTATCTACACCAAAAATTTACGATGAGATATATACCGCAATCTCAATGAACTCTTTGTTCTCAGGACTCTTTTATAACTCTCCTCTTGCTTATGTCATTGCCCTCTCCGTATTAGCCTTCATAATTGGAGGGCTGTTTTCCTGCGCCGTTTGTCTTTTTGCCAGTTTAACTAAGACCACATTTCAAGCAATTTTTATTTCTTATTTCCTACTTCACCTGTTAGCATTCTTAGGCTCGCAATTTTCAGCAATCCTTTCCTCTGCTCACTTAAGAGAAGTAGGACAAAATGCATTCATTAAGTTAAATTTCTTTCAGTTGATAAGTTCTGAATATGCTTCAACAAAACTTGGATTTTATTGCTTCTGTTTTGTTTTGCTATTACTAGTAATCTTCATTTCTTACAAAAAGACTTGTAGGAGTGATTTGCTATGAAACATCAAATTTCAAGAAGCTTCACTCAACTTTTTGATATGCATAAAAATCTTCTAGCAGCGCTTTTTGTGATGTTGTTATCTTGTACAGCGTTTATTTCTTCTTTTGCACAATTCAGCTTAATTACACAAGGAGGATATTCATTTTCTTTAGGTGATTTGATTATCGCAACATTCTTCGGTTCTGCCCACACGCTCTACGTAGAGTGGACCGCGCTTTGCATCTCTTTTCTTCTCATAATCATTATTTCTAGCTCAGACACAAATGAACATTTTTCTATTCAACGCATGATGAGGTTTGAGAAGAAAACTAGATTTTGGATTTATAGCTATATAAATATAATCGTATCTTCTCTCTTTTTGATTGCCGTCTATATAATGACATACGTTATCTTACTTATTGGTACAGGTAATAGCCCTGATATTGCTACGCTAAATGTGGATATCTTCATTTACCATACCGTTCAAACTGGTACAGAATTTTCACTCACAACCCCAAAAGTATTAGCCCTTCTCGGCATTTATTATCTTGGTCTCTTGTTCTTTTCCTTTATTTACAAAGTAATGAAACTCTATACTCACAATTCACTAGCTGTATTACTAAGCGTAGCACTACTAGTTTTAGGAGAGTTTTTTCCTGAACTTCCATTCCCCTCTACATTAATGACTTTTTCGAGACTTCTTCCATTTAATCCAGAAGGATATAGCCTTTTGTATGCAACTTTATATTTTCTTATTGGAATCATTTTTTTAAACATTTTTGGCCTCATCGGAACTAAAAATGCAGAGTTTGGCGGTGAGTAAACATGTCGTACATTTTAGTTGAGCATCTAACAAAAGAAATCGGAAACGATACTGTTCTCAAGGATGTCACATTATCCCTGGAAAAGAGAGGGATAATTGGTCTCGAGGGCCAAAACGGCTCTGGTAAAACAATGCTTATGCGAGCGGTCTGTGGTCTCATTAAGCCTACCCAAGGATATGTTTCTATTGAAAACAAAAAACTCTGGGATGATATTGATTTCCCACCAAGTGTTGGCCTGCTCCTAGAAAAACCAGCACTTCTCAGCTCATATAGCGGTCGTAAGAACCTAGAGATTCTCTCGTCAATAAAACAAATTGCGTCTGAGCAAGATATTGATACTGCAATTGAAAAAGTAGGACTTGATCCTAAAGACAAAAGACCTGTTAGAAAATACTCCCTTGGCATGAAGCAACGCTTAGGAATTGCCATGGCGTTTTTTGAGCAGCCAGATTTAATTATTCTTGACGAGCCAACAAATGCCCTTGATGAAGACGGCGTCCATATGCTCACGGAACTCATTGTTGAACAAAGAGATAGAGGCGCAACACTTCTCATCTCAAGTCATGATGCTGAGTTCTTAGAGATTGTCTGCGATGTAATTTACAAAATGAAGCTCGGTAAAATTGTCGAGAAAACCGACGTGCAAAGACGTGCATCATGAAACTAAAAAGCAAACTACCATTATTCGCAATTGCCATAAGCTTTGTACTGGTTTGTGCTCTTGGCTACAGAGTTTGGTGGGTAAATACCCATGCACTAACTATCCCTGAAGAGATTTATCAAATGGGAGAATGGGTCTCCCTCGACGGAAATTTTCATTATTCGTCTTCTGAGAATACAAAGGGATATTCAATACGAATAACTGAAATTGCCCT
>CALLVW010000055.1:0-44405 GCA_938015835.1 uncultured Atopobium sp.
AGTGGCAGGCTGTGGTGCAGACGTGACCTATCCAACTACCTCTGCAGAGCTTTTTGAAGCAGCGCGAGAAGGAAGGGGAGCAGTCATTTCTCTAGACAGGTGGGGAATGCCTCCTAGACGTTATGCCTTTCCTAGAAGAAATGCGGTTATTGCAGCATTAGGTAAAGTGCTCTTGGTAACGGAAGCAGGGCTTTGCTCAGGCACTATGAGTACTGCTGAGTTTGCCAACTCTCTTGGTAAAACTATTTATGCAATACCAGGGTCTATCTTTTCTCCAGCCTCTGCGGGTACGAATAGACTCATCTCTGAAGGTGCTCAAATTATTCCTGATGAGACATCGTTGGGCATTGCAATTTCATTAGATTTTGATTGCCTAGTTCAGGAACAATTGAAGCAAGATAAGAAGCTAACACCACTTTTATCTGCACTTATTGCTTCTCCTTCAAGACCCGAAGAACTTGCATGGAGGCTATCAGAAAACGTACTTACCGTGTTAAATTCTCTTACTGATTATGAAGCTCGTGGAATGGTAAAAAGATTACCGGATGGAAGGTATACTCCTTCTAAAGAGTTTTATTTGGAATCGTAGTGTGTGATAGGTGAACAATGACACAAAAAGTTACTGTAGTTGGCGCTGGTTTAGCTGGAAGCGAATGTGCTTTACAGCTTGCTTCACGTGGTGTTTCTGTAGAGCTCATTGAGCAGCGCCCTGTTGTTTCTTCTCCAGCACACCACACAGATATGTTTGCTGAGCTGGTCTGTTCCAACTCTCTGAAGTCCACTAAGGAAGATTCTGCAGCTGGAATTTTAAAGTCTGAGCTTAAAAAGATGGGTAGTTTTCTGCTTCGTATTGCAGAAGAAAACTCTGTTCCCGCAGGCGGCGCTCTTGCGGTCAATAGAGAAGAGTTTTCAAAGGCTGTTACTGAGCAGATCAGAAATCATCCAAACATCTCGGTAACTCATGCAGAGGTCACAGAGTTATCTGAAGAGCCAACAGTTATTGCTGCAGGACCACTGTGCTCAGATAGCTTGTACGAAGCAATTTCTAAGCGTGTTGGAACTAACAGAATGTCGTTTTTTGATGCAGCAGCGCCTATTGTGTCTTATGAATCAATTGACCATTCAATTGCCTTCTCTCAATCTCGTTATGAGGACTTGGGAATTGGTGATTACCTCAATTGCCCCATGAATAAAGAGGAATACGACACATTTGTTGATGAGTTACTTTCAGCTAAACGTGTTATTGGCCACGATTTTGAGCAGTCTGATTTGTTCCAAGCTTGTCAGCCTATTGAGGAAGTAGCAAGAACAGGACATGATTCCATTAGATTTGGCGCTTTGAAGCCAGTAGGACTTATTGACCCCAGAACGGGTAAACGCCCCTGGGCAGCAGTTCAGCTTCGTGCAGAAAATGCAGCTAAAACAGCATTTAATTTGGTTGGTTTTCAGACAAATCTTACCTGGGGAGAACAAAAGCACGTATTTACCCTCATCCCAGGGTTGGAAAACGCTGAGTTTGTTCGCTACGGCGTCATGCACAGAAACTCTTTTGTTGACTCTCCTCATTCGCTTGACGGCTCGTTTGGAATTCCGGGAACTTCTACTATTCTTGCAGGTCAAATTACGGGTACAGAAGGCTATGTTGAGGCTATAGCATCTGGATTGCTTGCTGCACTAAACATGTATGCTCGTCTGCTGGGCAAAGAGGAAGTTAAGCTTCCTTTGACCACTTCGTTTGGCTCTCTTGTGGGTTATGCAACAAACCCAAACACCAAAGATTACCAGCCCATGCATGTTAACTTTGGAATTTTTGAGCCGCTGGACGAGCATATCAAAAGAAAAGACGAGCGTCGTCAAAAGATGGCAGAGCGTGCTCATAAAGACTTTGATGACTACATCTCTTCTCGTCAGGAACTTTTTGATTGCATGAAGTGTGATTAACGTGGCTATTTCAAAAGAGCAGGGTAGTCACGTTGAACAATTTATTGAGTATCTAAGTAAGGTCAGGAATCTCTCCGAGAATACCCTAAGGTCATATCAGACTGATCTTTTGGCATTTGAGCAGTGGTGTAGTAGGGAAGGTGTTGCGGTAACTCGGGTTGATCACAGAAGCCTTCGTCTCTATTTGGCCTATCTCAAACAGGCTCAATATTCAGCAAAAACACTAAATAGGCATTTATCTGCGTTGCGTGGTTTTTACAAATGGATGCAGCGAGAAAAACTGATTGCCACAGACCCAGCTCTTTCACTGAGCAATCCTCGAGCGCCACGAAATCTTCCACATACTATGACTGATTCCGATGTAAATAAGCTTTTGGAATCATGTGATGTTTCAACCGCGGTAGGGCTTAGAGATAGAGCATTTCTTGAGTTTTTGTATGCAACAGGAGCTCGTATTTCTGAGGTGGCGTCTCTCAAGCTTGAGCAGGTTGATTTGCAAAATGGAACAGTGCGTCTCTTTGGTAAAGGTTCTAAAGAGAGGATTGTTCCGCTCTATGAGTCAGCTATCGAATGGCTCAAAAAGTACCTTAGGTCTTCTCGACCTACGCTTTTGTTGAAAGATAAAGCGGGCCGTGCACATTCGGCTCTCTTTATTTCTGTCAGAGGAAATGACATGAGTGCTGATTCTTTGCGCAAGGTTTTCTCGTCGTATTTAGCGGCTGCAGGACTAGACAGCTCACTTTCTCCACATGCAATGAGGCATACGTACGCCACGGAGCTTCTTGGGGGTGGAGCAGACTTGCGTATTGTCCAGGAACTTTTAGGCCATGAGTCGCTTTCAACTACGCAGGTGTATACGCATTTGTCAGTTGATAGACTTAAAGAAGCAGCAAAGGCAGCTCATCCAAGATCAAAATAAACCGTGCTTTGTTACGGAAGATTTTTCACTTGGAAGTTGGATGTATTTGTGCAGTATTTGTAGAGGTTATGGTCTAAATTCTTTATAGACGCAGCCCTTGTTTTCCTGTTATACTTTCAAAAGTTGTGTAGAAGCACAACATGCTGTTACCAAACAGCACAAAGTCGCACGTACGACTACTTGTTTGCCGTGGTGCCTAACACTAAGCCAGGTGTTGGGTGGTTTTAACAAGGTTTGAACTCGTACGGAGGAACAACCAATGGAGGTAAAAATGGCTGCAAAGATTACTATTCAGACTCTTCTGGATGCTGGTTGCCACTATGGTCACCAGACTCGTCGTTGGAACCCTAAGATGAAGCCATACATCTTTGGTGAGCGCAACGGCATTTACATTCTTGACCTTAAGCAGACCATGCTTGGCGCAGACGCTGCTTACACTTTCCTGAAGAATGTTGCATCTAAGGGTGGCCGTGTTCTCTTCGTCGGCACCAAGAAGCAGGCTCAGGAGCCAATCGCTACTGAGGCAGCTCGTGCAAACATGCCTTACATCAACCAGCGTTGGCTTGGCGGTATGCTCACCAACTTTGTCACCATGCGTTCCCGCATCAAGCGCCTTGAGGAGCTTGAGGCAATGGTAGAGGATGGCCGTATGGCAACTCTTCCTAAGAAGGAGCAGGCTCTTAAGAACAAGGAGCTTCTGAAGCTTCAGCTTAACCTCGGCGGCGTCCGTGATATGACTTCTCTTCCACAGGCTCTCTTTGTTGTTGATTCCAAGCGTGAAGAGAACGCAATCCGTGAGGCAAACCGTCTTCACATTCCAGTTGTCTCCCTGCTTGACACCAACTCTGATCCAGATGTTGTTGATTACGGCATTCCTGCAAATGACGATGCTATTCGTTCCATTTCTCTTATGTGCCAGCTTGCTGCAGACGCAATTCTTGCAGGTAGCGGCAAGGAGCAGATTTCTGCTGAAGAGATGGGCGCTGAGTCCGAGACCCCAGCTGCTGAGTAACTCTTAGCAACGGGTCAAATAATTTAGTTATTCAGTAGATTTTTGGGAGGAAAACATGGCAGAAATTACCGCAGCACTTGTTAAGCAGCTTCGTGATATGACCAGCTCTCCTATGATGGAGTGCAAGAAGGCACTCGTCGAGGCTGAGGGCGATATTGAGAAGGCAGTAGATATTCTTCGTACTATGGGCGTTGCTAAGGCAGTTAAGCGTGCTGGCCGCGACACCAACGAGGGCACCATTGCTACTTTCATCAGCCCAGACGGCAAGACTGGCGCAATTCTCGAGCTCTCCTGCGAGACTGACTTTGTTGGTACTAACCCACAGTTCACCGGCTTTGCTGGCGATCTTGCTGCAGTTGTTGTTGAGAGCAACCCAGCTGACGTTGAGGAGCTCAAGACTGCTAAGCTTGGCGACGAGACCGTTGACGAGGCAATCACCGATAAGATCCACAACATCGGCGAGAACATGCGTGTTCTTCGTTTCCAGCGTGTTGAGGCTGCAAACGGCGCTCTTGCTAGCTACATCCACCTTGGTGGCAAGCTTGCTGACATTGTTACCTTTGAGTTCAACAAGCCAGAGACCGCTGAGTCTCAGGACTTCAAGAACTTTGCACACGATGTTGCAATGCAGGTAGCTGCAGCTGCTCCAGTTGCTGCTCGCCGTGAGGATGTTCCACAGGACATCGTTGATCACGAGCTCTCCATTTACAAGGCACAGGCTGCTGAGTCCGGCAAGCCTGAGGCTATTCAGGAGAAGATGGCTTATGGTCGTCTCGAGAAGTACTACAAGGAGTATGTCCTTACTGAGCAGGCATTTGTTAAGGACCCAGATATGACCATTTCTGAGTACGCAAAGCTGCTCTCCAAGAAGGTTGACGACGAGGTTAAGATTGTCAGCTTCGTACGTTTTGCTTTTGGTGAAGAGTAAGACTTTTTACTTCAATTATTTTGAGCCGGTTGTCTTCAACCGGCTCTTTTTTTACCGCGATTCCTGCAAAACTTACGGTGTCGTTTGTTAAAATTATTACAACTATGGCAAACGGAGAGAGCGAGGAAGCTTTGTCTTCAGCTAAATACAAAAGAGTACTTTTAAAGCTTTCTGGTGAAGCATTGATGGGTGAGCAATCCTTTGGTATTGACCCTTCAATTCCAGAAATGCTTGCTAAAGAAATTAAGCCTGTTTGGGAGTCTGGCGTTCAGGTTGCCATTGTTGTTGGTGGCGGAAACATCTTTAGAGGCGTTTCTCAGGCAGCTGCTGGCATGGATCGTGCCCAGGGCGATAATATGGGCATGCTTGCAACAGTAATCAACGCTCTCTCGCTCCAGGATTGTTTTGAGCGCAATGGCATGGATTGCCGTGTTATGAGTGCAATTTCCATGGCTCAGGTTGCAGAGCCTTATATTCGCCGTCGTGCTATTAGGCACCTTGAGAAGGGTCGTATTGTTATCTTTGCTGCTGGTACAGGTAACCCTTACTTCACCACTGATACTGCTGCAGCTCTTCGCGCTTGCGAGATTGGCGCAGAGGCTCTGATGAAGGCCACAAAGGTAGATGGTATTTACGACTGCGATCCAGTTACTCATGCAGATGCAGTTAAGTATGACACTGTCACCTACAAAGATGTTCTCGCCAAAGAACTTAAGGTTATGGACGCTGCAGCAATTGCACTGTGCAAAGACAATAAGATGCCAATTCTTGTATTTGACATGCAGTCTGAAGGCGTTTTCATGAAGGCAATTTCCGGAGAAGAAGTCGGTACTACTGTCGTTGAGGAGGACTAATGAGCGTTCATTCTGATAAAGCTAAGCAGTCTATGGAGAAGTGCATCGAGGCACTTAAGAATAACTTTGGTCGTGTTCGTACTGGTCGCGCAAATCCACATGCGCTTGATCACATCAAGGTAGACTACTATGGTCAGCCAACCCCAATTTCTCAGCTTGCAGCTATCAAGGTTCCTGAGGCATCCATGCTGCTTGTTGAGCCATGGGATAAGACTGCTCTAAAGAGCATCGAGAAGGCCATTGAGACTTCTGACCTTGGTATTACTCCATCTAATGATGGCTCTGCTATCAGGCTTCCTTTCCCAATGCCAACCGAGGAGCGCCGTCGTGAGCTTGCTAAAGAGTGCTCTCAGATTGCTGAGGAAGCTCGCGTAGCTGTTCGTAACGTCCGTCGTGACGTTAATGGCAAGATTGAGCGCGATGAGGAACTCTCTGAGGACGATCAGAAGCGCGAGAAGAACGGTATTCAGAAGTTGACCGATACCTATATTGCACAGATTGAGTCTCTTCTTAAGACCAAGACTTCAGAAATCATGGAGATTTAAGTGCAGTTTGATACAGACAAACTCGTCCAGTATTTCTCTGACGCACCAGACGATATCAGTCTTTCTGATATCAATTTAGAAACTATTCCGTCTCACGTTTCCATCATTATGGATGGAAACGGTAGATGGGCTACGGCTCGCGGACTTGACAGAACCGAAGGTCATAAGGCCGGTGTTCTTTCTTTGCGCGAGGCTGTTACTACTAGTGTGCGTCTTGGATTGGACGTTTTGTCAGTTTATGCATTCTCCACAGAAAACTGGAAACGTCCTCAGCGTGAGGTTGACTTGCTCATGCGTCTTTTTGCAGAGACGCTTCTTAAAGAACTCCCACTGTTCCACCAAGAAAACGTTAAGCTGCGTTTCTTTGGTGACCTTGAAGCTTTGCCAGAGAAGACCCGCAAGACCTTCCAGCGCGGACTTGATGAGACTTCGCAAAACACTGGTATGACGTTTGCGCTTGCTGTTAACTATGGCTCTCGTGCAGAGCTAACCAGGGCAGCTGTTCTTCTCGCTCATCAAATTGCTGAGGGCACCGTGTCCGCTGACTCGGTGACTCCAGCAGATTTTGAGAAGAACCTCTATACGGCAGGTCTTCCTGATCCAGACCTGTTGATTCGTACGTCAGGAGAGCTGAGGCTTTCTAACTATTTGCTATGGCAGCTGGCTTACTCGGAGCTGTATGTCACGCAAACTTACTGGCCTGACTTTTCTAAGTGGGATTTTTTGCGCGCCATTAAGGACTATCAGGGTCGCGAAAGGCGATTCGGAGGAGTGAAATAGTGGTGGACAATACGCGCGATTCCAGAAGGCCTACCTCTAGGATTGATGCTGATGCTCAGCCTAATCCTGAACAAACAGGTAGCGTTGGAATTGATAGACAGATTGAAAAGCTGGAGATTCGTCGCTCACTTAAAGAGCTGCAACGAGCCGCTGGTAACCTTATGGGTCAGCGAGTTCGTGGCGTTACCGAGAAGCTTTTGACCAGAACTCTGTCTGGCGTAGTTTATGCCGCTATTGTGCTTGCAGCCCTCTTTGTGGGCAAAGAAGCCACTATTGTCTTGATTGCCGGTATGGCGTGGCTCTGCTGCTCTGAGTTCTTCCATATCTGCCGCATGGGCGGACGTATGCCAAACGAGCCTCTTGGTCTTGTCTTCTCGCTTATTTTTCCCATAATTGCGTACTTTGGTCACGTCTTTCCGCTGGTATTTTCTCTGCTTTTGATTATTCTTTGCGGACTTTGGTATGTTTTTACACCACGAGCTAACCTTGCAGACGTGGCAGTTACAGCTTTTGGACCACTGTATACCTCGCTTTCACTTTCAACGGTAGTGCTTCTGAGGTCCACAGAGCCAAGTTTTTCTATCCCTTGGATTACGCTTGCTGTCATGCTCTCTGTGTGGGCTAACGATTCATTTGCGTATTTGTTTGGATCTAAATTTGGCAAGCATAAACTGGCGCCGAGGATTTCTCCAAATAAGAGTTGGGAGGGCTTCTACGGTGGTCTTTTAGGTTCAATGCTTGTGTGGTTCTTGATGGCAGTTTTTGGTGCAATTAATATGAATCCACTGTTTGCGCTGCTCTTTGGTGTAACAGAAGGCATCTTCTCTGTTGTTGGAGACCTCTTTGAGTCTCGCATTAAGCGAGGAGTGGGCCTCAAGGATTCTGGTTCAATTATGCCTGGTCATGGTGGCCTACTTGATAGAACTGATTCGATGATTTTTGGAACTATGGCAGCGTTTCTTCTCTTCCAGCTTGCCGTGCTCTTTAGCCAGGTCAAGCTACCTATTGCGCTGCCGTTTGGAGCATAGGTTTTGAGCATTTTTGAAGATACCGCACCTCGTGCTGTAAGGCATGAGCCTCTGCGTGTTGCTGTTCTTGGAGCTTCGGGCTCGGTGGGCATGCAGACGCTTGATGTGTGTCGTCATTTCCCGCAAAAGGTGGAGGTTGCAGCCCTTGCGGTGAGGTCGTCGGTTGAGTTTGCCGTGAAGGCAGCAACTGAGTTCAACTGCAAATACGTTGCTTTTGCCGATGCAAGTGTCAAGGGCAACGCCCTTCTCGACAGCTTGCCTCAAGGCTGCAAAGCAAGCTTTGGCCCTGAGGCCGTTCAAGCGCTCGCTGAGCTGGATGAGGTTGACTGCGTAGTTAATGCAGTAGTGGGAGAGGCTGGCATTTACGCTGGTCTGGCCGCTGTGAAGGCTGGCAAAGTGCTGGCTTACGCTAACAAGGAGTCAATTGTTGTTGGCGGAGACCTGCTGATGCCTCTGGTCAAGCCTGGTCAGCTCATCCCTGTTGACTCCGAGCATAGTGCCATCTTCCAGTGCCTTATTGGCGAGAACCCCGCTGATATCCAGAGGATTTGGCTTACCTGCTCTGGTGGTCCGTTCTTCGGATATTCTCGTGAACAGCTCAAGCACGTTTCGGCCGACGACGCCTTGGCGCATCCAACCTGGAAGATGGGTGCCAAGATTACCATCGATTGCGCCACGCTCATGAATAAGGGCCTTGAGCTCATTGAGGCTCATCACCTCTTTGACACTCCAATGGATAAGCTTGAGGTGTTGGTACATCGTCAGAGTCGCATTCACTCTATGGTTGAGTTTGTTGACGGCTCTGTTAAGGCGCAGCTCGGAGCCTCTGATATGAGGCTGCCTATCCAGTTTGCGCTGAGCTATCCACATCGTTGGCCAGCAATTGCTCAGCCGGTTGAGTGGCAAGAAACCGCTCCTCTCACAGGCGATTATGCTGACGAGAAGACCTTTGGATGCCTAGCTCTTGCTCGTCATGCAGGAACTGTTGGTGGAACGCTTCCTTGCATTATGAATGCAGCTAATGAAATTGCTAACCATGCATTTAGACGAGGAAGATGTTCATTTCTTGATATTGAGCGCATTGTTGCAGAGACTATGAATGCCTCTGAAGTTCAAAGGGTAGAAGACCTTCAACAATTGACGCTTGTAGACGCAGAGGCACGAGCTTTAGCCCGTTCTTTTGTGGGATAGGAATTTTGTGAATTTGTTAGCTATTCTTTCACCAATTTTTTGGGGACTCTTGGTCCTCTCGCTCCTTGTATTTGTTCACGAGGCTGGCCATTACGGAATGGCTCGCCTGTGTGGCGTCCGTGTTACTGAGTTCTTCTTGGGCATGCCGTTCAAGTACAAGCTTTCTCATAAGAGCAAAAAATACGGTACCGAGGTTGGCGTGACTCCACTTCTTTTTGGTGGCTATACGCGCATCTGCGGTATGGAAGGCGAGCTCGATGAGCTGCTTCCACAAGCTCTGATGAGCGTTCAAGAAGCAGGTTCACTTGAGGTTGGTGCTCTTGCAGCAAAACTTAACTGTGAGGATGAGCGCGCCTACAATCTGCTGTACACCCTTGCAGATTGGGGCTCCATTGAGCTTGTCAAAGAGTCAGATGAGCTGGCGCACACCACGTTTCAGACGCTTGCGAGAGATGCTGAGCTTCGCTGTGAGTATGATCGTGGTCACAACTTTGAGCTTGAAGGCTCTACAGCAGCAGGGGAGCCTCGTGTTCCACAGATGTCCGCTGATGATTTCTTTGCTCAAGAAAAGGCTCATACGTATGTTGGTGTAAATGTTCCCAAGCGCCTGCTCATGATTTTGGGCGGACCCTTGGTCAACATTGCGCTGGCCTTTGTGCTGGTTGTTGGCTCTTTGATGTTTGTTGGCGTTCCTGCAGCTCAAAACAAGGCTCAGCTGGGCTCTGTTGAATCTGGCTCTCTTGCTGCTATTTCAGGCCTTACTGCCGGAGACACCATTCTTACCTTTAACAAGGTAGAGGTACATACTTGGGAAGACCTCACTGCTGCTATCAAAGACGCAATGTCTGCCGGTGGTAAGGATATCCCTGTCACGTATGAGCGTAATGGCATTCAACTTGAAACTACCATTAAACCTGTTTTGCGTCCTGACGATAAAATCATCGGCGTGACACCTGTCATGACCACCTATCACTTCTCGTTTATTGACGCATCAGCTGCAGCTGTATCGTATGCCGCGCAGGTTGGTCAGTTTGCGCTCAGACTGCTCATCCCAACGCAGACCATGGAAGTTCTCAATCAGTCGTCTTCTGTTGTAGGAATTTCTGTAATGGCATCAGAAGCTGCTGCAGAGGGTTTCTCGACTCTTATCATGCTGGTAGCAGCTATTTCCATGTCACTTGGTTTCATGAATCTTTTACCTATTCCACCTCTTGACGGTGGAAAGATTCTGATTGAGGTAATTCAGGTGATTATCAGAAAGCCTCTGTCTATCAAGGTTCAAAACATTTTGTCTTACATTGGACTGGCGTTTTTCCTGTTTGTCTTTGTTGTTGCACTGAGAAACGATATCCTTCATTTACTTTTTAGGTAGTGATTTTATGTCTGAGATTGCTCGCACAAAAACTCATCCCGTCATGGTTGGATCTGTCCAGGTTGGCGGCGGTGCTCCCGTTTCCGTTCAGTCTATGTGCACCACTAAAACAGATGATCCAGACGCAACGCTCCTTCAGATCAAGGGGCTTGCCGAGGCAGGGTGCGAGATTATTCGTGTGGCAATTCCAGACGCAAAGGCCTTGGATGGCTTTGAAGAGATTTGCAAATACTCGCCACTTCCTGTTGTTGCCGATATTCACTTTGACTATAAGCTGGCGCTTGAAGCTTCAAAGCGAGGTGCGGCAGCTCTTCGTATTAACCCAGGAAACATTGGCTCTATGGAGCGCGTTGATGCCGTCATTGAGGCAGCTAAAGAGGCACATATTCCAATTAGAATTGGCGTTAACGCAGGCTCTCTTGCTAAAGAATTTGATACAAGACAAGATATGACCCTTGTCGAGAAACTCGTTGCGTCGTCAAAATCATTTGTAGAGCATTTCTCTTCTCGCGGTTTTGACGACATTGTCTTGTCTGCAAAGGCTCACGATGTTCCCACTACGCTTGCGGTATATCGAGCGCTTTCCAAGGAGCTTCCACAGATTCCTCTGCATGTAGGCGTTACAGAAGCCGGTGCGTTAAGGCAGGGAACGGTAAAGAATTCTGCTGCGGTGGGCATTTTGCTTGAGAGCGGTATTGGCGATACCATGCGCCTTTCTCTGACAGCCGATCCCGTAGAAGAAGTTCACGTAGCATGGGAACTTCTTGCTGCTCTTGGTATGCGTCGCATTAAGCCAGAGCTGGTGAGCTGTCCTACGTGCGGCAGGTGTGGCGTTGATATGATTCCTATTGCAGAGGAAGTTACCAAGCGCCTGGATGGCGTTCGTGCTCCAATTTCTGTAGCAGTCATGGGATGCGTTGTTAACGGACCTGGTGAGGCTAGGGGTGTTGACCTTGGCGTTGCCTGCGGTAAAGGACAGGCAGTGTTGTTTGAGAACGGCAATCCTATTAGAAAAGTGCCTGAAGATAAGATTGTTGATGAGTTATTCGCCGAAATTGAGAATCGTTTTGGCAAAAAATAAGTAAACTATACGTATTACTTCATATTGAAAGGAAACTACCTTGAAGCACTGGATGCGCATGTCTTCTTTGTATGCACCAACACTCAAAGAAGACCCAGCTGAGGCTGTACTTGCAAGTCACCGCCTGCTCCTTCGTGCTGGCATGATCAGAAAGACCGCTGCGGGTCTTTACTCTTATCTGCCACTTGCTTGGCGCTCTCTTTTAAAGATTGAGGCCATCATTCGCGATGAGATGGACGGTATTGGTGCTCAGGAGATTCTTGTTCCTATTATGACCCCCGCTGAGCTCTGGGAAGAGTCTGGTCGTTGGGATGTCTATGGTGATGAGCTCATGCGTATGCATGACCGTCATGATCGTCAGTTTGCTCTTGGCCCAACTCACGAGGAAACCTTCACAGACCTTATTAGAAATGAGCTCAAGAGCTATAAGCAGCTTCCTGTAACGCTCTATCAGATTCAGGATAAGTTCCGTGACGAGCGTCGTCCACGCTTTGGTCTTATGCGCGGCCGTGAGTTCATTATGAAAGACGGATATTCCTTCTCGGCAAATCAAGAGTCGCTGCAAGAGTGCTATGACCAGGAGAAGGTTGCTTACCAGAACGTTTGTGACCGCACACGTCTTAAGGCTCTGCAGGTAGTTGCAGACTCTGGCCAGATTGGTGGAGACACCTCTGTTGAGTTTATGGCACTGGCAGAGGCTGGCGAGGCAAGCCTGGTCTACTGCGATTGTGGCTATGCTGCAGATACTGAGGCAGCAGCTGCAAAGATCAACGTAGAAGAGCGTGAGTCTGGCAAGATGTGTGAGATTCACACTCCTGGTATTGGCTCCATTGATGATGTTGCTGAGTTCCTTCACGTTTCACCTGCAGCAACTCGTAAGGCTCTAGCTCTTGTTGACGGAAACGGTAAGCCAGTTGTGTGCTTTGTTCCAGGTACACATGAGCTCAATGAGGTTAAAGCTGAGCACGTATTTGGTGACTATCACATGATGACCGATGAAGAGCTTGAAGAGTATGGCCTCATCAAGGGCTTCATTGGACCTGTTGGTCTACCTGAGGGTATCCGCGTTGTTGGAGACCTCTCCCTTGAGGATACTCAGTGGTGGCTTTGCGGTGCTAACAAGGTAGACTACCACCTTGATCACGTTGAGCTTGGTCGTGACTTTGAGATTAACGAGTGGAAAGACCTAGTCACCTCTCAGGAGGGCGATATTTGTCCTGAGTGTGGTCTTCCTCTGCATGCCGCTCGTGGTATTGAGGTTGGCCAGGTCTTCCAGCTTGGCACCAAGTACTCTTCTGCTCTTAACGCCACCTTCACCGACGAAAACGGCGAGGATAAGCCTCTAGTTATGGGCTGCTATGGTATTGGTGTTTCCAGACTGCTTGCTGCTGTTGTTGAGCAATACAATGACGAGAAGGGCATCAAGTGGCCAGTCTCTGTGGCTCCTTATGAGGTTTCTGTTCTTTGCCTCTCTGACAAAGACCCAGAGATTTGGAATGCAGCGGGTGCTGTAGCTGACGCCTGTGTTGCAGCTGGTCTTGAGACTGTTGTTGATGATCGTGCAGAGCGTCCTGGCGTTAAGTTTGCAGATGCAGACCTTATTGGCTTCCCATGGCAGGTTATTGTGGGCAAGAAGGGCGTTGCTAACGGCATCGCAGAAGTCAAAGAACGCGCTACCGGCGAGCGCTTTGAGGTTGCCCTTGATGAGGTCGCTTCTTGGTTGGCAGAGAAGATTCTTCCAGAGCGCGAGCTCTAAATAAGAGCGCCTGGTTATTAACCAAGCGCTACATCAAGGGTCATCATTACGGTAAAGCCTAATGCGAAGGTGAGTACTCCAACGTTTGAGTGCTTGCCTTCGCTCATTTCTGGAATAAGTTCTTCTACCACTACATACATCATGGCGCCTGCCGCAAAACTCAGCAGGTAGGGAAGAACTGGAATAACAAGCTCTGCTGCAAGAATAGTAAGTACTGCTCCAATAGGCTCAACTATGCCAGATAAAATTCCCAAGATGAGGGACTTGCCTTTAGAGGTGCCGCCTGCATGAAGAGGCATTGAAATGATGGCACCTTCAGGAAAATTCTGAATGGCAATGCCAAGTGCCAAAGCCATGGCTCCTGCATAGGTAATATTAGAGTTACCCGAGACCCATCCAGCAAAAACTACACCAACTGCCATTCCTTCAGGAACGTTGTGGAGCGTTACTGCTAACGCCATAAGCGTTGATTTTTGCCATCTTGTCTTAATGCCTTCAGCTTCATCGTCTGTCTCGCCCAGGTGAAGGTGGGGAATTACATGGTCAAGTAGCAGCAAGAAAAGAGTGCCTACCCAAAATCCAACTACTGCGGGAACAAAAGCAAACTGTCCCATTGCTTCAGAGGATTCAATGGCCGGAATCAACAAACTCCAGATAGAAGCGGCAACCATGACGCCAGCGGCAAAGCCTGTAAGAGCACGCTCTACTGTTCGATTGAGGGCCTTCTTCATAAACAGTACCATCGCTGCACCCAGCGAAGTTCCTGCAAAAGGAATCAAAATTCCTTGTACTAGTTCTATATTCATTAAAACTCCAATTAAGTGTTATTTAAGAGTAATCATTACTACTTGTGTACCCAGGAAACTTTATGCAAATTCGTTTTATATACAACCAATTAGAAAATTGTCGAGAAAAACAGAGCTTTGGTTTGCTATAGTATTTCCCGCACCATGTTCGGGGAATTAGCTCAGCTGGGAGAGCGCATGACTGGCAGTCATGAGGTCAGGGGTTCGATCCCCCTATTCTCCACCACGCATTCTGGCGGCGGCACCTGTCGCCGCTTTTTTCTTATGGGCTCATGGCGCAACGGTTAGCGCAGGGGACTCATAATCCCTGGGTTGGGGGTTCAAATCCCTCTGGGCCCACCAAATACACATGTGGCGAGAAATCCTTTGGTTTTCTCGCCATTTCTTTTACCGAAACTCTCTACCGTTCAATGATTCGATTACTTAATTTATATAAAAGACGGGTACAATAGCCAAAGTGATATTTGATAGATAGGGGATATATGACTCCTGAAACTCGCAAAATGAAGCTCTTTAGTCTGGCACTTTTGATTGGCGGACTTTTAGGTCTTGTTAATGTTGCGGTTCTTGTAATTGGTGCTGGTCCATCACTTGATTCCGCACTCCTTTTACTTGCAAGCATGATTTCTCTGCTTACTGGCGGCTATGCCGCAAAAGAGGCAAATGTTCCCAATAGAGCTGTTGCTGCCTATCCAATGATTTTTGGATCATGCGTTGTATTAGCTGCTATTGTTGTTGGACAGTTGGTACTTAAACCATCTGTTACCTTGCAGTTTATTGAGCTGTTTGCACTTTTGGCAATGGCCAGCGCTATTGCCCGAGGATCTCATAAAGTTAAAAAGTCTCTTGAAGCTAAGTAAATTATTTTATTGTTCTAGCTCCTCTTGTGTACGTTTTTCTTTGTGAACTGACTTGTTGGGGGTTTGTATGGATCGTGGAACTAAGTTGATGATGGCGCTTTCCTCTATGCTTGGCGCGCTCGGCGTTGCCGGAATTGTCATCTTTGCCTTCTCAGTTGGCTATGGTCGTTTCTCTTCAAGCATGATTGTGCTTCTGCTGTGCAGCTTAATGGCAGTTTATTGCTGCTATATTCTTCAGAAATGCATCAGCTTGGCTAAAGACTTTGAGAAAACCCACGGCATTGTCCGTCTTGTTGCTGGTATTGAGCTCATTCTCTTTACCATTGAATGGGTTTTTGTATCACAGCTTTCATCTCAGCCTATGGTAATTACGCCAATGATTCTTCAGCTTATCTTCCTGGGAATTATTCTTGTTCAGATGAATAAAGCTGTGTCTACGTATTCACCTTCAAAAAAGTCAAAAGCTAGAAATTAGCGTCATTGTTTGTTATTATTGCAAGTCGTTCGGGCGATTGGCTCAGGGGTAGAGCACTTCCTTCACACGGAAGGGGTCGCTGGTTCAAATCCAGCATCGCCCACCATAAAAATTTAAAGGCCTAGGTAACTGGGCCTTTTTTGTTAGTACTTAGTTACAGTAATGACTAATATTCATTGCCAAGCACACATCTTAGAGCTTCCCTTATATACTTGAGCCCTAGGAAAGGGGAGATGTATGACAGATTCAACTAACAATTCCAGCGCTTTTAATCCAGTTGAGCAGTTTGATATGTACGTTGCTCACGTTGGCATTAACGCAAGCAATGCGGACGAGGCAGAAAAGATTGCAAACCTGTTCACCGCTCTTATGGGACTTCCAATTATTGAGCAGCCACCTTCATTTTTTGCAGGGACCCTGGTAGAGGTCATGAAACAAAATGGCCGAGGCACAAAGGGCCATATTGGCTTCCACGTTAACAATATTCCTGCTGCCGAGAAATACTTTGCAGGTCGCGGCTTTGAAATCGATGAATCATCTAGAAGGCTTAATCCAGATGGCAGTACGTTTTTGGTCTATTTCAAAGAAGAGATTGCTGGCTTTGCCATTCATCTCACCATGGATAAGTAGCGCTATTCCATCAAACTTATTGACGATTTTTTTGGCGAGAAGGTCTTTTTGTAAAAGGGCCTTCTCGCTTTTTGTATTTGGATGCATAGGGAATAGCTGTCTATAGCTAATTCTTATTGTTGACGATATGAAAATTTAATAAATTGCAATTTAGAATGCAGTTTATATTCATTTTAATGATATTTTCTTTTATCATTTGATTTGGATATTTGTAATCCTTTATGGATTTGGAAGGTTTGAAGTGAAAAAGTTCAAGTGTGTAGCAGCGTTAATTCTTGTTGCGCTATGCTGCGTAATTGTTATCGGAGCTCCAAAGGTTGCGCTTGCAGTAGCAGGTCAAAATCAGCTCACGGTTAATGTTACTGATGACTATTATGGTCAACCTGTTGATGGTGTAACAATTACAGTGACTAATACAGTTACCGGTACCAACGCTGCAACTATGATTACTAACCAAAACGGTAGAGCTCAGACTAGCCTTGCTAACGGAAGTTATAAGGTTGAGCAGACAACGTTTAAAGCTGGATATGTTATTGATCACACAGCTAAAAACGTGACTTTCTCCGCTCCTGCTGGTAGTGATGGCGATCCTCAGACCATTAACTTTGAAAATGTCCATATTATGGGCCAGCTTTATGTTGGTGCCGAAAAAATTGTTCCGGAAGATGTTTACAGCTCTAGTACCATTACTGATATCCAATTTGATATTGAAGATGAATTTGGAAATAGAATTGCCTCAAATGTTCCAGGTGGACAAAGCGTTACTGTTCCGGTAACAGGAAGCTATACGCTTATTCCAAAAAATTATCCCACTCATTATGCATACAATAGTGATGCCGTAATGATTGATTCCGTCTTTGCGTGTACTCCAGGTAGCATTAATGGTATGGTTCCTCTTCATGCCGTAACGTTCCCTTATGATTCAGATACACGTCTTTTTGAGGAAACTACTCGAGCAACAGTTAGATTTCCTACTAGACTCGGAAATATTATTATCAGAGTAGTTGATCAGTATGGAAATCCTATTGCTGGCGCAACTTTAAAAGCAAATGTTGCGAGAGAGCCCAGAAGTGGTATTCCTGCACCAGCATGTCCTCCTAATATGGGCGGATTTAACACCCCTGATCCAGCTTATTTGCCAGGAACTGAAACTCCTCGTGCTATGACTCAAACTCCTCCAAATCCTGGTGTTCCATATACACAAACAGGAGAAATATCAGACGATGGTCAAAACTATTCACTCACGACAGGTCCAGATGGAACTGTAATTATTCCTAATTATCTTGTTGATAGAAAAGCTACTATTACTCAGCTCACCACTCTTGATGGTTACACTATTGATGATCCTAATCCTCAGGTTGGTGAGATTACTGGTTCTAACGAGACAACTACAGTTACCTTTGTAAATCGCAGACCAGAGCCACCTGCTCCAGAGCCACAGCCAGAACCTCAGCCTGAGCCAACTCCAGAGCCTACTCCTGAGCCCCAGCCTGAGCCAACTCCAGAGCCTCAACCACAGACTCCGGAAAAGCCTAAGACTCCAAAGAAAAAGAAGGCTGTTCTTCCAGACACTTCTGACATTTCTGGTGTCTCTTCTTTAATTGTTGGAATTACAGGTACATTAAGCTCTCTTGCTGGTGTCTCAATGTATGTGAGCAAGAAGCGTTTCTAAGATTACAGGATTTATTGAATCTGTTTCAAAATTTGTTTATGTCTATCAAGTGAACAACCTGTGCATTTAGTAATTTGAAAATGTATGGGGAGTTCACTTGATTTTTATAAGGTGAGTATAGATTTCCTCAGTTTTGCCAGTTAAAAATTTGAAATAATTGTGTTTAGTGGTGGATATTATCTTTATTTTAATGTCTAATTCCCTTACTATAGCTAGAAGTATTTACTTGTATGATTCGGTTTGAGGGAATTGAATTGAAACGATATAAAAACATTGTTCTTGCTGTTTTAGTTGCGCTGACGCTTGTTGTGTCAGTCATCACTCCAAGAATTGCTTTTGCGGACTCCAATGAGATTAGTGCTCTTGCTGTTGATAAATACACACGTGAACCAATTGAGGGTGTACACGTTGTAATTTATCAAGGTGCTTCTACTATCGTGGCCGAGGGAGAAACAGGAGCTGATGGTTACTTTAGGCCTTATCTTCCTCTTCCTGACGGCGCTTATAGAGTTGAACAAACCACTTATAAAGAGGGCTATGTTCCTCAGGTCGACTCTGTTTCTTACGTTTTTGAAGACGCTTCATCAGGTCTAGGCTCAGTAGTTGTTGCTGAGCTGGAGAACCAGCCTCTGGGCTACATCATTGTTAAGGTTGTTGGTACAGACGGCAATCCTATTGCTGGTGCAACTCTTAAGGCAACCGCTGCAAATATTGCACGTTCCGCTGTTCCAAACCCTTTATTTACTCAGACCGGTATTTTTACCATGGAGGCTGACGGTAGCTACTCTCTTACAACTGGCACAGATGGTACTGTTTTAATTCCTAACCTCATCGGAAATACCTCTACTACCATTACTCAGCTCACCACTATTGATGGCTATCAGATTGACTCTACGGTTCGTGTTGGCCAGATTACTGGTACAGCGACCACTGCAACAGTAACCTTTGTTGATCCTACAGTTCCAGAACCACAGCCTGAGCCTACTCCAGCACCAGAGCCTCAGCCACAACCTCAACCAGAGGCTCCAAAGGCTAAGAAGGTTAAGAAGTCCGTTCTTCCAAATACTGGTGATAACGCTCTTACGCTTCCTCTAATCATTGGTGTTGCTGGCGCAACTATTGTTGCTGCTGCCGCAGCTCTTTTCCTTCATAAGAAGCGTCAATAAATCTTCACAAGCCTGGTTTCATTTACATAATTCACCACGTAAATCAAGTGAATGACTTATACTTATCCAGTTCAGATATGTATGAGGAGTTCACTTGATTGCTCTTGCGGATAAGATTTCTAAGTCATTTGGCGGCAGAGTCCTTTATTCAAACGCAACACTTCAGCTCAATGCAGGAGAGCGTTGGGCGCTAGTTGGTCCTAATGGTGCTGGTAAGACTACGCTTCTAAAAATCATTATGGGCTTAGAGTCTGCCGATGAAGGAACCATTACCTTTGCAAAAGACGCTACCCTTGGATATCTTGAGCAAGAAACAGAGCTCATGGGAGATAGAACTGCCCTCAACGAGGTTATCGAATCCGCTCATGAGATTAAACAGTGGGAGAGAAAGGTCAACGACCTTTCAATAAAAATTGCCGAAACTCCCGAAGGTGCAACGCTCAATAAGTATCTTGAAGACTACGCTCATGCTATGGAGCGCTTCGAGCGTCTTGGCGGCTATGAACTTGAAAGTAGAGCTCGTCAGATTCTTGCAGGTCTTGGATTTCCAGTAGAAGATTTTGACAAGCCAGCTAAAGAGTTTTCGGGCGGCTGGCAGATGCGTATCTCTTTGTCAAAGCTGCTTCTGCGTCGTCCTGATGTTCTTCTTCTGGACGAGCCTACTAACCACTTGGACTTGGAATCTGTCCAGTGGCTTGAGAGGTTCTTATCGTCATATGATGGCACGGTTTTGCTGGTAAGCCATGACCGTTCATTTATGGATGCATGTGTAACGCACGTGGCGGCGCTTGAGAATCGTATGCTTGTCACGTATACCGGTAACTATTCCGGCTATCTTCACCAGCGAGAAGAAAACCTAGAACAACTCCGCGCTAAACGCGCAGCTCAAGAGCGCGACATTGCTCACATGGAAACCTTCATTGAGCGATTTAGGTATAAGCCTACCAAGGCAAAACAGGTTCAAGAGCGCGTGGCAAAGGTCGAGAAGATCCGTGAAGAACTGGTAGTTCTTCCAGAGCAATCTCATCACATGCATTTTAGGTTCCCAGAACCTCCTCGTACCGGAGATACCGTCATCTCTCTTGAGGGCGTGGCCAAATCGTACGAGGATAACTTTGTCTATGACAACGTTGACCTTAAGCTGTATCGCGGAGATCACGTTGCACTTGTTGGCCCTAACGGTGCTGGTAAATCTACTCTTATGAAGCTTATTGCTGGCAAACTTAAGCCAGATGCGGGACAGATTAGCCTGGGTCAAAACGTCACTGAAGCTTACTATGCACAGCACCAGCTTGAAGAGTTGAACCCTGCAAATACGGTACTTGCAGAGCTTGATACCGTTGCTGCTGGCTGGACTACCTCTGAAGAGCGTAGATTGCTTGGAGCCTTCCTTTTCCATGGCGATGACGTTGAGAAGCGCGTAAATGTACTTTCTGGTGGCGAGCGCGCTCGTCTCGCACTTGCTAAGATGCTGGTCTCTCCAGATCCGCTGTTACTTTTGGATGAGCCAACTAACCACCTGGACATTGATTCTGTTGACGTTCTAGAGAAGGCGCTTGTTGACTTCCCCGGAACCATCATCTTAATCAGTCACGATGAACATCTGGTCAGAGCTGTTGCTAACAAGGTTGTTGACGTTCGCGACCACAAGGTTACCGTCTATGACGGTGACTACGATTACTTCCTCTTTAAGCTGGCAGAGCTTCAAGCAGCAGCGCAGGGGGAGACGTCGAGCAAGACGGTGTCCTCGTATGGAACATCGGGTGCAAGAGCGGTTAAGAGTTCTGGCCCAGAGGCAGGTCAAGCTGCAGGATCTTCTCGCAATGTGAAGACTAAGGAGCAGAGGAGAGCTGAGGCAGAGGAGCGCAATCGTAGAAGTCGTGCGCTGAGGGAGACCAAGAAGCGCTTGGACGAGGTTGAGGCAGCGCTGACTCCTGCGCATAAACGATACGATGAGCTCATGACGCTTATGGCTGACGAGGCTCTCTATAACGATCCTCAAAAGTTTGATGAGTGTATGGCTGAATACCAGGCGCTTTCTAAGAAGATTCCTGCGCTTGAGGCTGAATGGTTGGAGCTTTCAGAAAAAATGGAAGCAGACATTGATGAGTAGGTAGTTTTGCCAATCTTGGGTAAAATTGTCTTGTACCTAATGTCTTGTAACTAACGTCATGTTCTTGAGAGTCTTTGTTTGTACGTGCCTGTCTGCATGGTTTTTGCAGATGTTGAGATAAGGATTGTTGTGCCAACTGCTTTAACATCAGTTCCATCGCTTTTGACAACGCTCGCTGAATTTGCACTGGTAATTTTTGCCATTGTGGTTCACGAGGTTGCGCATGGCTTTGTGGCATACAAGTGCGGAGACCCTACCGCTAAAATGTCTGGCCGTTTGACGCTCAATCCATTGGCACACATCGACTTGTTCGGTACGGTTCTTTTGCCGTTTATGTTGGTATTGATGGGCGGTCCTAGCTTTGGTTACGCAAAGCCCGTTCCTTATAACCCCAACTACCTCAAAGATCGTCGTCGTGACGAGATTCTGGTGGCGCTTGCGGGTCCAGCATCTAACATTTTGCAGGCGTTTCTCGGCGCGCTTTTGTTGCGTTTGCTCAACGCATTAGCTGTTGCATTTGGTGCGGTACTAAATCCGCTGGTAATGTACTACGTTTCTTCACTGGTAATCTTCTACATTCAGATTAACGTAAGTCTGGCAGTCTTTAATATGCTGCCAATTCCGCCTTTGGACGGCTCTAAGCTGCTGTTATATTTTCTTGGCGAGAAAAACCGTCAAAAGTTCTACGCCATTGAGCCCTACTGTATGATTGCTGTAGTGGGATTTATGTTCTTTGCGCCTGGCTTTTTCTCGTCCATTATTGGGGGCATTTCTAACGTCATTTTGAGCCTGCTTGCGAGAATCATCTAATGTCGTACAAAGTAAACACTGCAACATATTCTGGCCCATTTGACCTGCTCCTTCAGCTGGTAAGTAGGCAAAAAGTTGCCATCGGCTCTATTTCTATCTCTGAGGTTGCTGATCAGTACCTGGCAGAAGTGGACGCCATGGAAGAGCTTGACCTAGACGTTGCCAGTGACTTTGTCCTTGTTGCGTCAACGCTTTTGGACATGAAGGCTCATGCCTTAGTGCCTCAAGATGTTTCGCTCAAAAGCTCATACGATGAAGATGAGTATGATGACGAGCTTGACGGGCTTTCTCCTGATGAGGCGCGAGAAGTTCTTATTGCTCGCCTTATTGCCTATAAGCAGTTTAGAAATGCGGGCGCTGCACTAGGTAGCCGCATGGAGGCAGAGTCGTACATGTTCCCACGCTCAGTGGGCCCAGATCCTGATTTCTTGAACCTCATGCCAGACTATCTTGAGGGCATTACCCTCAGAAGCCTTGCCGTCATCTGTGCGGACATTGACTCAAAACGTGAGACATTCTTGCTTGAAGCGGAACATGTGGCGCCAAAAAGGCTTCCAGTAGCTCTGACGGTAGCTTCTGTGGACCGACTGACGCGCTCTAAGGGCAAGGTGACGTTCTCTGAGCTCTTAGACGGTCAAGATACGCCAGAAATTGTGGTTGCAAACTTTTTGGCAGTGCTCGAGCTATTTAAGCGCGGTCTTGTTCGTGTTCAGCAGGATGTCATCTTTGGCGAGATTGAGATTGAGCATATTGAAGGCGCTGATTCGTATCAGCTTGATGAGTCAGTTCTTTTGGAACTAGAAGAACTATCTGGTGATGAGCCAGACCTTGAAGGATTTAACTTGTCTCAAAATGCGCTCCAAGACGTCCAGCAGACGCTCTTATCGTTAACTCAAACGCCCGATGAAGCACAGAAAGAGGCGGAATAACTTATGGCAGAAGAGCTTACTTATTTAGATTCCGAGTCGCTTAAAGGCGCACTAGAATCACTGCTTTTGGTTGCAACGGATGCGATCACCACGGCCGACTTTTCCAAGGTCACCAATGCTGCTCCTGCCGAGGTTGCCCAAGCGCTTAAAGAGCTTGCAGAGGAGTATACGCGCTGCAACAGGGGATTTCAGCTCAGAGAGGTAGCTGGCGGTTGGCGTCTCTTTACGCACCCAGCTCACCATCAGTTGGTCAGCGATTTTGTACTCTCCTGGGATACGCGCCGCCTTTCTCAGGCAGCGCTTGAGACGCTGGCGGTTATTGCTTATCACCAGCCCGTTACTCGTGAGGGCGTCCGAGCTATTCGTGGTGTTAACTCTGATGGCGTCATCTCTTCACTTCGCGAGAAAAACCTTGTGCGTGAAGTGGGTAAAGAGGCAGATAGGGGACAAGCAATTCTCTATGGCACAACAGCCCTTTTCTTAGAGCGCTTTGGTCTCAAGTCTTTACGAGAGTTGCCGCCGCTGGAAGATTTTGCCCCTGACGAGGAGTCAAAACAGTTTATTCGCGAGAGACTCTCTGGCAGAAGCTTCACTTCAACGCTTGAAGAAGCCGCAGAAGACATTGATGATGAGCGCTCTCTTTTAGGAGATGCCTACGATACGCAAGAGGATGCATAGGCCGTGGCAGAAGAGCGTATTGTCCCCATGCGCCTGCAGCGCTTTTTGGCGCGCGCAGGAGTGGCTAGTCGCCGTGGCTCTGAGCGCCTCATGACCTCTGGTCGCGTCACGGTAAACGGCCAGGTAGTCACTGAGCTTGGTAGCAAGGTTGATCCGCTGGCTGATGTTGTTGCGGTAGACGGCGTTGTCTGCTCAATTGCCGAGAAACCCGTCTACTTGATGCTCAACAAACCTGCTGGGTATCTGACTACTATGAAAGACCCTCAGGGTAGACTAACCATTGTGGACATGGTTCCCACTGACAGATACCCGGGACTTTTCCCTGTTGGACGTCTTGATATGGATACCACGGGTCTTTTGTTCTTTACTACCGATGGCCAGATGGCACAAGAGCTTTTGCATCCCTCAAAGCATGTATGGAAGCACTATGTTGCTCATGTAGTAGGTACGCCTACAGAAGAGCAGCTCAATCGCCTGCGCGAAGGTATTGAGCTTGAAGATGGCCCTGCAGCTCCTGCTGAGGTTGAGATTGTATCCAACGATGCCAAGATGAAGGCACTTCTCGCCCCACAGGGTTTAGGAAAAACCGGTGGAGGAGAGCCAAACTCCCTGGTCAGCGTAACTATCAGAGAAGGCAGAAAGCACCAGGTCAAAAAGATGCTTCTGGCTATTCACCATAGAGTTCTTGCACTCCACAGAGACACGTTTGGGCCGCTCCACCTTACAGGCGTTAAAGAAGGTGAGTGGAGACTTCTTACAGAAGAGGAAGTTGCCGCTCTGGAGCGCACTATTGGCAGAGAGCCTGGTGCTTCTCCCATCATGCCTTTATATGCCAGCAAATAATTACTAGTCGCACAATTACTAAGCGCACGTCAAATAGCTAAAACACGCCCAGAGAGGAGACATAATGCAGCCCTTTGAAGTTCCGGCTCAGGCTCATCGCATTTTGTTTATGCGCCACCCAGAGAGTGTGGCTAATACACAGCGCTTTTTCAGCGGCAGAAGAGACGTTGAGCTTACCGAGCATGGCATTGAACAGCGAGAGCGTGCTGTTCGCGCGCTTGTTGCATTTCATCCAGATAGAATTTGGACCTCTCCTTTGTCTCGATGCAAGGATATGGCCGAAATGGCGGCCACAGAGCTTGGTATTCCTTGTGAGGTAAAAGACGAGCTTGCAGAGATGGATTTTGGCATTTTGGAGAGCAAACGTTTTGCTGATGCAGAAGAGATTCTTAAACCTTATGGCCTTACGTTTCCTTGGGCCTCAGACAAAAACGGCCATTCCATACCAGCTCCAGAGGCAGAGTCATATGAGCAGGTAAGGAGCAGATGTCGCACTATTCTTAACCAGCTCTCTGACCTCTCTGGACGCACTGTTTGTATTTCTCATGGCGGCTATTTGCGTTCTATGATGGCCGAAATTTTTGGCATCCCAGGTAGTTCGAGCTGGAATGTACATCTTGCAAATGTTTCTTCAATCTTCTTTACTAGTACAGGCGGTTCTGATTTTAAGCTTGGTGGATTTAACCTTGATCCAGAAGAGGTTATTCGTCGTTCTACTGAGCCAAGTTTTTACGATTTTCGTGACATTTGGGGTGTCACTGAGGGGGATAAGTAATGATTGTTGCTATTGACGGACCAGCAGGCTCCGGAAAGTCTACGGTTGCTCGTGCACTTTCTGATCGCCTGGATCTGATTTTCCTCGATACGGGCGCAATGTATCGCTCGGTAACCGTAGAATGCCTACGTCAGGGCATTGATATGTCTGATACCGAGAAAATCATTCAGGTTGCACGTAGCATTAGTATCTCGTTTGGCAACTCCGCAAACGGCCAGACCGTCTACGCAAACGGATCAAACGTTACAGCAGAGATTCGTACTCCCGAGGTAGATAGAAACGTTAGTGCTGTTGCAGCCATCCCCGAGGTCCGTGAGGCTATGGTCACGCTTCAGCGTCGCGCTGGCGAGAATGGCGATGTAGTCGCGGAAGGTCGTGACATTGGCACCGTGGTATTCCCCGAAGCTGATGTAAAGGTTTTCTTGACCGCAGACCCTGCTGCTCGAGCTCACCGCCGCGCTGTTCAGCGCCAGGGTGGAGACGCAGCTACTGGCAATGATGCCCAGGTAGATGCCAAGAGTGAGGAGAAGATCCTCGAAGACATCAAGGCTCGCGATAAGGCTGATTCTGAGCGTAAGGCAGCACCACTTCGTGCTGCAGAAGATGCTCACCACATTGACTCTTCTGCGCTTTCTGTTGAAGAGGTTATTGCAGCTATTATTGCCCTGCATCCTGGACTCGGCAAAAGAGATGTCCGCAACCACAGGGCTTCTCACCAGGGAAATGGATCAGAGAGCAGCTCTTCTGATGACGGGAAGTCTCACACGGAAGAGCCTAAGCGCTCCGAGAAAAAGTCTTCTATAGCAGCGGCATCTAAGCGTTTGCGTCCTTTTGGCGGAAACTCATTTGACGATTATTACGATACCGCGCTTGCTGATTTTCCAGCTCCAGCCAAGTTCTTTAAATGGCTGGCAGTCAGTGTGCTTGGACTGATTACAAAAATCTGGTTTAGATGGCGCTGGGACAATGACCAGCTCTTTGTTGGCGATAAGACCCCTCGCGTTCTTATTATGAACCATCCAACGTTTTTGGACCCCATTGTTACTGTTGTCCACCTGCTTGTTCATGGTATCCCCGTGAGAACCATCTACAAGAGTGAGTTCAACAAATTCAAACCGCTTCAGTGGGCGCTTTCTAGACTTGGCGGTATCCCAGTAGACCGTGGAACTGCCGATATGAAGGCAATTCGTCGTGCAACCACGGCTCTTTCTAGAGGAGAAATGCTTCTCATTTATCCTGAGGGTACCAGAGTCAGAAGCAACACTGAACGTGGAGAAACCCATGGCGGCTTTGCTCTTATTGCACAGCTTGCCAAGGTGGATGTTCAGCCACTAGCTATTATTGGTGCGCTTGATATTAAGAAAAAAGGTTCTCCTCTGGTTAAGCCTGTAAAGGTGTATCTTCGCGCTGGTCAGAAGGTTTCTTTTAGTGATCTGACTTCTACAAAGCGTAAAGATCAGGCAAAAGAGATGGAAGAAGTGGCCATGGAGCGGGTATACGAGCTAAGAGATGCAATGCTCAAAGAGCATCCCGGAAGGAATTAGTTCGTGCCTACTATCAAAATTGCCGATGAAGCAGGCGCTTGTTACGGCGTAGAAAGAGCACTTCAGATGGTCCAGCAGGCCGTCAAAGATGCTCATGCTCCCGTACGCACCCTTGGTCCGCTTATCCATAACCCTCGCGTTGTCACGTCCCTTAAAGACCAGGGCGTAGAGGTTGTTGATTCTGCTTCTGAAGCTGCAGGAAGTGCACTGCTGCTGCGCACTCATGGCGTAACCCCTCAAGAGGAGCAGATTGCCAAGGACGGCTGTGTTGACGTGTTAGACGCAACCTGTCCGTTTGTAAAGAAGGCCCACGGAGCCGCAGAACTTCTCGCCAAGCAGGGCTATGCCGTGTACGTGGTAGGAGAGTCCGGACATCCTGAGGTAGAGGCCACGCTGGCGCACGTGCCAGGTTCTTTGGCCATAGACTCCGTGGAAGAAGTTGCAGCTCAGGCAGATGCTATGAGAGCTGCAAAGAAGGTTGGCCTGGTGGTACAGACCACCATGAGCGCCGCTAAGCTCTCTGAAGTAGTTAACGCGGTACTTCCGCTTGTTGACGAGCTTCGCGTCATGAATACCATCTGCGAGGCTACTGCGGGCCATCAGGACTCGTGCATGAGACTTGCAAAAGAGTCTGACGTCATGATTATCATTGGCGGTAGAATTTCTGCAAATACTACTCGCTTGGCAGAGATTTCTAAGCTCTATTGCCCCGCAACCTATCACATTGAAGGCGCTGATGAGCTTCAGGCTTCCTGGTTTGAGGGAGCAGAGCATATTGGTATTACCGCCGGCGCTTCTACACCAGAAGCTCATATCAATGCAGTTAAATTAGCTATTGAACAAATCGTAGGCGCCTAACATGGAACAGCGCGCAGACTACGGAAATACAAAATCTGGTGGACTTGGCGCACTGATTGAGTCCGTTGAAGAGGGAAGTCCTGCGTGGAAGGCTGGTCTTGAGCCAGGCATGATTATCGAGAAGGTCAATGGTGTGGTGCCAAAAGATCTGATTGATTGGCGTTGGGAAGCCGACGGCTCCATCTGTGAGCTGGAAGTTTCTGTTCCTGGAGACGATGCGCTCTATGAGTGTGTACTAGAGCGTGAATCCGGAGAAGACTGGGGCGTTGACTTTGTTGACGTGCTCTTTGATGGCATCAAGACCTGCGTAAACGCGTGCCAGTTCTGCTTTATGGCTATGCTGCCAGAAGACATGCGACCCTCGCTTTCCATTAGAGATGACGATTATCGTCTGAGCTTCTTGCAGGGCAATTTTGTTACGCTCACTAACCTTACTGACGAGGATGTTGAGCGCATCATCTCTCATAAGCTTGAGCCTATGAACGTCTCGCTTCATGCAATCTCACCTGACGTTCGCCGTAATCTGATTGGTGCTCGTGCTGCTAGGGGCATTGAAGTTCTCGAGAAACTCATGGACGCTGGTATTGAGATCCACGGCCAGATTGTTCTGTGCCCTAATATCAATGACGGTGAAGAGCTTGATAAAACGCTTGATTGGGTAGAGGCTCACCATCAGATTACCTCTCTGGCCATTGTTCCCCTTGGCTATACCAAAGACTCCAAACGCTTTACGCATTCGTATTCTGATGATGTGGAGCTGTCCCGCTCTGTAGTCAAAATTGTTGAGCCCTACCAGGAGCGTGCGCGTGCCTCTTTGGGTATTACGCGCTTTCAGCTCTCTGACGAGTTCTACGTAGATGCTCAGCTACCTATTCCACCTGCGTATACCTATGACGGTTATCCGCAATTTTATGACGGTATTGGTATGCTCAGGAGCTTCCTCGATGAGGCTGAAGAGGTCTGTAACACTATGCGTGCAGGCCTTGATGAGGTAGATACCTATCTTTCTGCCCGCTCTCGCAAGATTTTGCTGATTGTAGGAGAAGCTGCTCAGCAAACCATCCAGACCTTCTGCGATGACTGGTCGGCTGATGGCAACGTTTCTACTTTTGCCGTGCGCAACGATTTCTTTGGTGGAGACGTTAACGTCACAGGACTTATCTGCGCCGTTGATCTTCTCGCCCAGGTTCCTGAAGACCTTACAGATGTTCTGGTGGTGCTTCCTGAGGTCATGTTTAACTTTGATAAAGTCACGCTTGATGGCATGTTACTGGCAGATTTAACTGCGCAGCTAGAGGCTCGCGGCGCTAAAGTCATCATGTCAATTCCTGGTCCCACTAACATTGCCAAGTCGTGCATTAAAGCGCTCAAAGAGTGGGATTAGCCACGTATTGCTGGTATTATTAAACCAACTGAATGAAAGGTGAGACATGGCTAAGCCCATTGTTGCTATTGTTGGACGCCCAAATGTTGGCAAGTCCACGCTGGTAAATAGAATTGCCGAGAAACGCGATGCAATTGTTCACGAGTCTAGGGGAGTAACCCGAGACCGCTCATATCACGACGCTGACTGGAATGGTCGTGAGTTTAAGCTCATTGACACCGGCGGTATTGAGTCTATCAAGTCGCAGGACCGCTTTGCCCCACACATTCGTGAGCAGGCACTTCTTGCGTGTGAAGAGGCAGACGTTATTGTCTTTGTGGTAGACGGCTCTACCGGCGTTACCGATGAAGACGAAGAGGTTGCACGCATTGTCCGCAAGAGCGACAAGCCCGTGTTCTTGGTTGTCAACAAGAAAGATAACCCTGCTACAGAGCAGGATGGTCTTTGGGACTTCTACGCACTTGGCTGCGGCGAACCTCTACCTCTGTCTGCTTCACATGGTCACGGTACTGGTGATTTGCTGGACGACATTGTCAATGCTTTCCCTGAGGCTGATGAAGAGCCAGAGGATGACGGCATTCTTAACCTTGCCATCATCGGCCGACCTAATGTAGGCAAATCTTCGCTGGCAAACCGCCTGGCTAACAAGAAACGCTCTATTGTTTCTGATGTTGCTGGTACTACGCGTGACGCTATTGACACCATGATTGAATGGAAGGGAACTCCCATTCGTCTTGTTGATACCGCTGGTATTCGCAAAAAGAGCCAGGTACATGAAGATGTTGAGTACTACAGTCTGGTCAGAGGCCTGCAGGCAATGGATCGCGCAGATGTCTGTCTCCTTGTAGTAGACGCTTCCATTGGCGTCACCGAGCAGGACCAGAAGCTTGCAAACATGGCTGTAGAGCGTGGGTGTGCTTTGGTTCTTCTGCTGAACAAGTGGGACCTTATTGACTCTGAAGCAAAGCGCGATGAGGTAGCAGTCTCTGTAGCAAAGCGCCTGGCCTTTGCACCTTGGATTGCTTCCATCAACGTTTCTGCACTTACTGGCCGCGCTATTGATAAGGTACTTGCCGCTGCTCTTTCGGCTGCAGAATCCCGCGCACTTCAGCTTAAGACTTCCGAGCTCAACGAGCTTCTCGCCCAGATTAGAGAAGGCGGACACACGGTTTCTGACCGCGGCCGTCGCCTTAAGATTCAGTACGCTACTCAGACGGGCTCTAAGCCTCCTGTTATCTCGTTCTGGTGCAATGCTCCAGACCTTGTTGATGATAACTACGAGCGCTTTATTGAGAACAGACTTCGCGAGAAGTTCCCTCTGGTTGGCACACCTATTCGTTTGAAATTCCGTAAGAAGGTTGAATCTAACTAATGTCTGGAATTGTTGTTGCTCTGATTTTTGGACTTATTGCGTTTGGTCTTGGTGGCATTCCATTTGGTCTGATTATTGCAAGCGTTATGGCTCATGAAGACATTCGTAATCTTGGATCAGGAAACATTGGCACTACTAACGTTGCAAGAAATGCCGGTAAAGCCGCAGGTATCCTTACGCTTCTCTGCGATGCTGGTAAGGGCATTATCAGTGTCATGCTCGTCCGCTGGTTCTTGGGAGCTCAGGGATTTACTCCTCTGGTCTCGGGAAATGAGCACGCAGAGGCAGAGCTCATCATTTCTTTTGTGTATGCCTGCTGTGTTCTTGGTCATATCTTCTCGCCGTGGCTTCATTTTCATGGCGGCAAAGGAATTGCTGTTGGATTTGGTGGCGGCCTTGCAGTAAATCCACTTGCTGCTCTTGTAGCTCTTGCGGTGTTTATTACGCTTGCCGTACCAACTAAGTACGTATCGCTTGGCTCCATTGGCGCAGCTGTTGCCATTCCACTATTCTGCCTGCTATTTGGCATGGATCCCGTGGCAACCATTCCTGTATTTGTTGTAGCGGCGGCAGTAATTTGGGCGCATCGCGAGAATATCAATCGTCTTAATGCTGGTAGTGAATCTAAATTCTCTTTCGGCGATAAGAAAAAGGACAAGTAATCATGAAAAAAGTTGCTGTTATTGGTTCGGGATCGTGGGGTACCGCACTTTCAACACTACTTGCTTCAACATCTGACGAGGTAATTATCTGGTCTAGAGAGGCCGATGTCACCGAATCTATCAATAAAGAGCACGTCAATTGCAGACATCTTTCTGATTCTGAGCTTCCTCACAATATTGTGTCTACCACCAGTGAAGCTGAGGCTCTCACCGGTGTAGATGCCGTTGTTATGGCAGCACCTTCTGCGTTTCTGCGCTCTGTTTGTGCTGCTTGTGCACCATATCTTGATCCAGAGGTTGATGTTTTGATCCTCTCCAAGGGTATGGAAGCAGGTTCTCACAAGCTTATGCATGAGGTGGCTGCTGATGAGCTGGGAAATCCTGCCAGAATTGCCGTGCTTTCTGGTCCAAACCATGCAGAAGAGGTTATTAAGCAGGGAATCTCTGCAGCAGTTGTTGCGTCTGAAGACGCCGAGGTTGCTAAGCGCTTCCAAGCACTGCTTTCTCGTTCATACTTTAGAACCTACATTAGCTCTGACGTGCGTGGCGTTGAGGCGTGTGCTGCCGCTAAAAACGTTGTAGCTATTGCCTGTGGTATTGCTGTTGGTTTGGGTAATGGTGATAACGCTCTTGCAGCCCTCATGACCCGCGGTCTTGCAGAACTTGGCCGCGTGGTATGCGCCATTGGCGGAGATCCACTCACCTGTATGGGTCTTGCTGGCATGGGTGACTTGGTGGCTACCTGCACTTCCGAGCATTCTAGAAATAGAACGTTTGGAGAAGCCCTGGTCAAGGGCAAGACGCTTCAGTCATACCAGGAAGAAACAGGCATGGTTGTTGAGGGTGCTCAGGCCGTCATTGGTCTTTATGAGCTTGGTCAGCAGATGAACGTTGAGATGCCTATCACTTCAGCTGTTCACGCTGTGCTTTACGAAGGCGCTACGCCAGAAGACATTACTTCTCGCCTTACTAACCGCCTGCCTAATGAAGAGTTTTATGGAATGACTCGATAGGAGAGTTTAATGAATAACGTCCAGGTAGCACCATCTGTTCTATCTGCAGATTTTTCCAAGCTTAAGAGCGAGCTTGATTCAATTGCAAACGCTGATTACATCCATTACGACGTGATGGATGGTCACTTTGTTCCTAATATCTCTTTTGGTCCAGATATTTTCTCGTACTGTAAAAAGTCCTCTGAGCTGCCCATTGATGTCCATCTGATGGTTACCAATCCAGCTGAGATTGCACCTCTGTTCCTGGACCGCGGCGCTGACGTTGTTACCTTCCACTATGAGGCTGAGGTTCACGCTCATCGTCTTGTCCACCTTATTAAGGATTCCGGCGCTAAAGCTGGCATTTCTCTTTGCCCAGGCACTCCTGTAAGCGTTCTTGAGGATCTTATTGAAGACCTTGACCTGGTGCTTATCATGACGGTTAACCCTGGTTTTGGTGGTCAGAAGTTTATTCCTCACTCAATCGAGAAGCTCAAGGCACTCAAAGAGCTCTGCCGTAAGCACAACGTTAACCCTCTGATTGAGGTTGATGGTGGTATTAGTGCAGCTAACGCAGCTGATGTTGTAGCTGCTGGCGCTGATATGCTTGTTGCAGGTAGCGCTGTGTTTGGCCAGGAAGACCGTGGTGCAACTATCCAGGCAATCCGCGACGCCGGCGAGTCTGCTCTCACTGTTCAGGGCTAAATTACAGCTCAATACATTATTTGAGCAATCACATACTTTCAGGATTAGACAAGCAGAAAACACGCTATGGATTACGTTTACCTAGACTATGCAGCTTCAGCACCAATGCGCCAAGAGGCACTTGATGCCGAGAAAACCTATGAGGCCTCACCCATTGCGGGAGTGAACCCAAACTCTTTGCACTCGCTTGGTCGTCAAGCAGCGCGAGAGCTTGATGGTGCTCGTGGTGTTATTGCACGTGCGGTAGGCGGCAAGTTTAGAGCTCCTGACGTGGTCTTTTGCTCCGGCGGTACCGAGGGCAATAACCTCTCAGTTCTTGGTATGGCAGAAGGTATTCGTAACAAGGATCGCAAGCGCAACACGGTGGTTTTCTCGGCAATTGAACATGATTCTATTTTGGATCTTGCGCCTGTTCTTCGCGAGAAGGGTTTTGAGGTTAGAATTGCTCAGCCTAACCGTCAGGGAAAGATTGAGGCTTCTGCCCTTGAGGATCTTTTGGACCAGTCGGTAGCTCTTGTTTCTGTGATGTATGCCAACAATGAAACGGGCGTTATCCAGCCGGTTGCAGACCTTGCTCAAGCTGCGCATAAGGTGGGAGCTCTTTTCCACACTGACGCCGTTCAAGCGTTTGGTCGTATTCCTCTTGAGGTGGCAGACGTAGATGCTCTGACTGTTGCTGCCCATAAAATTGGTGGACCTCTGGGTATTGCCGCGGTGCTTATGCGTTCTAAGGTTCCCTTTAAGGCACAGAGTTACGGCGGAGGACAAGAGTCTGGCAGACGTCATGGAACGCAGGATGTTCGGAGCGCAGTTGCGTTTGCCGCAGCTGCCAAGTGGTGCCTGGAGAACCTTACTCAAACGCAAGAGAGCGTTTCTGCGCGTGCCAATAAGGTATATGAGACTCTTTGTACTTCTCCCAAGATTAAGCCAACTACAGAGGCTTACGCTGGCAAAGATCACATGCCTGGTACGGTCAGTATTATGGTTCCCTCAATGGACTCTGAAACGCTTATCTTAAAGCTTGACCAGGCAGGTTTTGAAGTCTCGGCCGGCTCTGCGTGTTCTTCAGGCTCTCTTGACGCAAGTCATGTTCTCTCAGCAATGGGAATCTCTAGAAACGAGGCTCTAGGTAGCCTGCGCATTACCTTTGACGAGCGCGTTTCTGAGGCAGACCTTGATGCCTTCTGTGCAACCTTGCTGCAGATTGTTGGATAAATTTTTCACATACTAATCTCTGCATTAGTTATGTTCTGCGTCCGATACGTCCTTATTTACGGTAGACTAGATGAGTAACCGTATATGAGGAGGCCCTATGAGTGAGTCTGTTAATCTGATGCAGCTCCAGGATATTGATTTGCAGCTGCTAAAACTCGCATCCAACTTGGCCTCAATGCCCCAAGTTCAAAAGATTAAAAACGCCCAACTTGCAGAGAAAAAGATTGCTTCTCAGCTTAAGCAGGTACTTGGCGTTAAAAAAGACGTAGAAATTGATATTTCTGACCTCAATGAGCAGCGTGACCACTATGTCCTTAAGACAGATGAGGTTTCTGCTGCTGTAGAAACTGCTACCAATCATCGTGCTCTTAGAGATTTTGACCAGCAGCTTTCTTCTTTGGCAAAGAATATCGAGAAGTGCGATTTTAAACTTGCAGCAAAAACAGAAGAGCTTGAGAAGTGCAAGAAGGCTTATCAGACAGCTCAAGACTTGCAGGTAAAGCTTATGAAAGAGCGTGAGAGCCTTTCTCAGTCTCTTGAGATTGATTCTGCAGCTCTTCGTGCAGAGATTGTAGAGCTCTCTAAGTCTCGAGAAGAACTTGCAGCTCAGATTTCTGCGAATACGCTTGAGCGTTATGAAACTGCGCGCAAACGTTTTAAGGGCCTGGCAGTTGAGCACCTTGTAGGTAATGTTCCAAGTGTTTGCCGCGTTAAACTGCAGCCAAGTTCATTCCATGATCTTCAGCACAGCTCCGAGATTGCTGAATGCCCTTATTGCCATAGGATGCTTATTACTTCTACAGCGTTTGAAGAATAAAGGAATTTCTCGCCATGTTGGATAAAACCGCTCAGCCCTCTGTATGCCTTGTGGTGTGCGGAGGCATTGCTGCATATAAAGCCTGTGAAGTGCTTAGAGGCCTTCAGAAAGCGGGCTGCGACGTTCGAGTTGTTTTGACAGAAGATGCAACTCAGTTTGTTGGAAAGACTACCTTTGAGGCTCTTACGCATCATGAGGTGGTACTTTCGCTCTACAACAATGTGGAGTCTCCTGTTGCCCACGTAGATCTTGCTGACTGGGCAGATTGCATGGTAGTTGTACCAGCTACCGCCAATATCATGGCTAAGATGACTCACGGAATTGCTGACAATGCTGCAAGTGCAACGCTTTTAGCTGCTCATACGCCAGTTCTTGTGGCTCCCGCTATGAATACGCACATGTGGGAAAATCCAGCCACTCAAGCAAACGTGGCATTGCTGCGTCAGCGTGGCATCCAGATGGTTATGCCCGAGTCAGGTCGTCTTGCCTGCGGTTATACTGGAGACGGAAAGCTTGCTCCAGTTCAGCAGATTGTTGACGCTGCACTTAAGGTTCTTTCCGGCAAAGATGCCGCGCCAGTTACGCAAGATCTTGCAGGAAAAAAGATTCTTATTACCGCAGGACCAACTCACGAGAAGATCGATCCAGTTCGCTTTATTGCCAACTGCTCAACAGGAAAACTTGGCTATACCGTTGCTAAAGTAGCAGCTAATCGTGGAGCAGACGTCACGCTTATCTCTGGTCCCACGCACTTGGAAGCTCCTCAAGGCGTCACTATTCAAAGAGTGGTATCTGCTGAAGATATGTATAAGGCGTGCGTAAACGCTTTTGACAACGTTGACGCTGCTATTTTGACGGCAGCTGTTGCCGACTATACACCAGCTCATCCAGCAGATCATAAGCTCAAGAAATCATTAGAGTATCTTGAGTCTATTGACCTTAAAGAAACCACCGATATTCTCGCCAGCCTTTCTAAGACTAAGAAAGACCAGGTTGTCGTTGGCTTTGCGGCTGAGACAAATAATCTTTTGGAGCATGCTCAGGCTAAACTTGAGCGTAAAGGTTGCTCCATGATTGTGGCAAATGATGTTTCTAGACCAGATTCAACCTTTGGTTCAGATACAGACCGTGTAGCTTTTGTGACTCCTCAAGGTGTAGAACAGCTTGAGACTTTGCCACTGGCAGATGTAGCTTCAGAGCTTTTGGATCGTGTGGCCAAAATGCTTGAGGAGCGTGCATAGCGTGCAACCAGAAGATCTTTTTATTGGATGCCATCTCTCGGCAGGTAAGGGCTGGGAGGCAATGGGTAAAGATGCTCTTTCTATTGGAGCAACTACCTTTGCATTCTTTACTAGAAATCCCCGTGGCGGCAACGCTAAAGCTTTAGATGAGGCTGATGTTGCAAAGCTGCGTGAGCTGCTTGAGGTTAATCATTTTGGACCTTTGGTGGCACACGCTCCTTACACCATGAATCTGTGCTCGGCTAAAGAGGAGACCAGGGATTTTGCCCGTCGAGCGCTCACAGAAGATCTTGAGCGTATGGAGTATCTACCTGGTAATTATTACAACTTCCATCCTGGTAGCCATGTGGGTCAAGGCTCTGACGTGGCAATTGAGCAGATTTCAAACGCGCTCAATGATTGCCTTTTTGAAGGCCAGCACACCACCGTTCTTCTTGAAACTATGGCTGGTAAGGGTACTGAAGTTGGCAAAACGTTTGAAGAGATTGCCGCAATTCTAGATAAGGTAAACCACCCGGAACTTATGGGCGTGTGCCTTGATACCTGCCATGTTCACGATGGCGGCTATGAGATTGTAGAAAATCTTGATGCTGTTCTAGATACGTTTGACCAGATAGTTGGCTTGAAAAAGCTTAAGGCTTTACATCTTAATGACTCCAAGAATCCTCTTGGGGCTCATAAAGATAGACATGAGAAGATTGGCAAAGGCTTCATTGGCTTAGAAACGTTCCGCGCCGTGGTGACCAATCCGCGCGTCAACACGCTTCCTATGATTTTGGAGACTCCTCATTCTGAGCTTTCTGGTTGGGGAGAAGAAATTGCGTTACTTCGTTCTTTTTTAGGTGATAACTAGTGGGAATTCTGGTAGGTTGCGAACAAATTTCTATGGAGTGGCCTGGTAAGAAAGTTCTTACCGACCAAACCATTGGTGTAAATGAGGGCGACCGTATTGGCGTTGTCGGTAAAAACGGTGACGGCAAATCAACCCTCTTAGATCTTATCGCCAAAAGAATTGAGCCCGATTCTGGCAACGTAATCTGGAGAAGTGATATCCAAGTAGGCTACATGGGCCAAAGTGATTCACTTTCTGATTCACAGACAGTTTGCAGTGCTGTTGTGGGAGATACGCCAGAGTACGAGTGGGCATCTGACGCTCGTATCCGTAAGATTATTGATGAACTCATTGGAGACTTAGACTGGAATGGCCTGGTAGGAGAGCTTTCTGGAGGTCAGCGTAGACGCTGCGATTTGGCTCGACTGCTTGTGGGCACCTGGGATTTAATGCTTATTGACGAGCCAACTAACCACCTTGATCTTCACGCTATTCAGTGGCTTGCAAATCACCTTAAAAACCGCTGGTCAGAGGGAAGTGGTGCCCTCATCCTGGTCACACATGACCGTTGGTTCTTGGATGAGGTTTGCGACCACATGTGGGAAGTCCACGATGGCGTTATTGACCCATTTGACGGCGGCTATTCTGCCTACATTCAAGCTCGAGTTGAACGTGATAGACAGGCAGCGGTGATGGAAGAGCGCCGTCAGAATACGCTTAGAAAAGAGCTTAATTGGCTTGCTCATGGTGCAAAGGCACGTACGTCAAAGCCTAAGTTTAGGATTGACGCTGCCATGGAGCTTCTGGCCGAAGATCCACCACTTAGAAACACGCTTGAGCTCAAACGCATGGCAGTTTCTAGGTTGGGTAAGCAGGTTATTGAGATGCATGACGTCTCGTTTGCTTACAAAAATGCTGAGCAGGCTGCCGGCATTGACTCACAGGTAGACGTCATTAAGCATGTTGAGTGGCTCATTGGCCCTGGAGACCGCTATGGCATTTTGGGCGAGAATGGCGCTGGTAAGTCCACGCTTCTTGAACTGATGACACAGCAGCTTCAGCCGACGTCCGGCGTGGTAAAGGTAGGTAAGTCCGTCAAATTTGGCTGGCTTTCTCAGCAGATTGACACCTTTACTACAAAAGAGACGTGGACTGTTCTTGAACTGCTTGGCCAGTACAAGACAAGTTACCTGGTAAACGGCAAGATGCAGAGCCCTACGCAACTGCTTGAAAGCTTGGGCTTTGATCGCCGAGAGTTCACTAATCGCTTGCAAGACCTCTCCGGAGGACAGCGTAGACGCTTAGCTCTTCTGTGCGTCCTTCTGGAAGAGCCAAACGTGCTGGTACTGGACGAGCCGGGCAACGATCTAGATACAGATATGCTGGCTGTCCTAGAAGACCTTCTGGACTCGTGGCCTGGAACACTTCTGGTTGTCAGCCATGACCGCTTCTTGATTGAGCGCGTTACCGATGACCAGTATGCCCTCATCGACGGCCACATTCGCCACGTCCCTGGCGGCGTTGACGAGTACCTCAAGCTTGTTGATACTGCAAAACAGACGGCGAGAAGAGCGGGGGAGTTGTCGGGTACACGCGGAGCCTCAGGTGCAAATGAGCCGCAGGTAGACGGGTCTTCTCGCCAGGAGGATGCGGTGCTGAGCAACGCTGAGCGTCGTGAGCTCAAGAAGCGCTTTGATTCGATTGAGAGGCGTATGGGAAAGGCTCAGGAGCTTCCAGAACAGATTAGAGAGCAGATGAGCTCCGCTGATGCTACTGACGCGCAGCGTTTGATGGAGTTGCAGCAGCAGCTTGATGACGCAGAAGCGGCGCTGATGGAGCTGGAAGACGAGTGGTTAACGCTAGCAGAGAAACTTGGTGAAGCGTAAATGGGAGAGTTGCTCTCTAGATTTGTATGGCCAAAATATGGTCGAAAGAGTTTTGTTGCCTTGCTTTGTAAGGGTGTTGAGGTCATTGGTGACCTTCTTACACCTTTGATTATTGCGCGCATGATTGACCTGGGAATTCACGGGGCAAACATGTATGACATTATTCGCTATGGCATTTTGCTGGTAATTATTGCGGTTGTGGGCTTTAGTTTTACGCTTGTCTGTCAGAAAATTGCTTCCATTGTTTCTCAGCGCACGGGAACTGATTTGCGCAATGAGCTGTTTAAGAAGATTCAAGAGCTCTCAAGTGCCGATATTTCTGCACTGGGAACAGATACGCTGGTAACCCGTCTTATCAACGATGTTAATCAGGTGCAGGTTACCGTTGCTCTGGGCATTCGTCAGCTGGTCAGATGGCCAATCCTAGCGGCTGGATCTATTATTGCCACCCTTATGCTTGATGCTCAGCTTGGAATGGTCTTCTTGATTGCAACAGTGTTGGTAGCAGCTATTTTCTTTTTTGTTGCACGTAAATCTACTGCACTCTTTACTGAGCTGCAGAAGCGCCTTGATACCGTTTCTTTATATATGCGACAAATGCTTTCTGGTATTCGTGTTATTAGGGCTTTTAGGCATGAGTCAGAAGAGAAGGAACAATTCTCCGAGGCAGTTCTTGCTCAGACAGAAACGGCAACTGATGCTGCAAATTATTCGGCTCTACTGAACCCAGCAACCTTCCTAGTCATGTACCTGGGAATTGCCGTAACACTTTGGCTTGCGGCTCCTCAAATTACTGCAGGTACGCTATCCCAAGGTACCGTGGTAGCACTTGTCAGCTATATGACCAGTGCGCTTTTGGCTATTGGCTACGTTGCTAACCTGGTTATTATCATTACACGCGGTGTGGCATCTGCTAATCGTATTATGGAAGTACTCAACACCAAGCCCACGCTCACCGATGAGGGAAACAGGCAAATCAACCTCACAGAGTCCGATTTTACCGGCACCGCTGTGGCATTCAAAGACGCCTCACTTGTCTACGATGGTGGAGGAGAGCCTGCACTTTCTGGCATCAACCTCTTGCTCCAGGCTGGTCAGACGCTGGGCATTATTGGCGGTACGGGCTCTGGTAAGTCCAGTTTTGCTGCTCTCATCCCGCGTCTTTTTGATACGGAGACCGGCTCAGTGAGCGTCTTTGGCCATGATGTCAAAACGTACACGTTTGATCAACTGCGGTCCCTCATTGGCTTTGTTCCGCAGCACACCTCACTGGTCAGCGGCACCATTCGCACAAACCTGTGTTGGAAAAATCCAAACGCTACCGACGAGGAGCTTTGGAAAGCTCTTGAGGTTGCTCAAGCAGCAGACTTTGTGCGCGAGAAACCCGATCAGCTTGACAGCATAGTTGAGCGCGGTGGAAAGAACTTCTCGGGAGGTCAGCGTCAGCGTTTGACCATCGCCCGTGCGCTGGTAGGAAGCCCATGCATTGTCATCTTAGACGACGCTGCTTCCGCCCTTGATTTTGCTACGGATGCACACCTCCGCGCAGCCCTTCGCAAGCTCAGCGCAACAACTACAAGCATCATTATTTCGCAGCGTGTAGCTGCAGTTATGCAGGCAGATAAGATCCTTGTTCTTGACCATGGCAAACAAGTGGGGCTAGGAACGCACAAAGAACTTCTCGCCACGTGTCCGCTCTATAAAGAGATTTGTCTCTCACAGCTTCGTCCTGAGGAGGTGGAGTAATGGCCGATATGTATTCTGGCGGAAGCACCTCCGCTATTGCATCAAGCGCTCCTGAGCACGGCAAAGGCGGCTCCGCTGACGCTATCTCCATGTCCGCAGCAGAAGTCACACGCCGACTAGCTGCATGGATTTCTCCTCACGGAGGTTTTCTGGTTCTGGCGGCTGTGTCATCTATTGCAACCGTTATTCTGCAGCTCTGGGTACCCATCATTGTGGGTAGTGCCATCGACCAGCTCATCAGGCTGGTACAGGGCGGCGAGGCAGCACTTTTACCTACGCTCTCTCAGCTTTCACTAGTTGTTTTGCTTGCAAGCGCCACGCAATGGCTGGCTTCTTGGTCTACCAACAAGCTCACCTACCTGGTCACGCGCGACCTCAGAGACGCGGCTCACGCCAAGGTGGCTAACCTGCCTCTCTCGTACATTGACACGCATTCTCAGGGAGATTTGCTCTCTAGGGTAGTAAACGATGTGGATCAACTTGGCGATGGCCTTCAGCAGGGCCTCACGCAGTTCCTTACGGGCGTGGTCACCATTATTGGAACCTTATGCTTCATGTTCTATATGTCGATTCCTATGGGCCTTGTGGTTGCTCTGGCTACGCCGCTCTCAATTATTGTTGCATCCGCCATTACCAAGTACGCAAGCTCGTCTTTTGGCAAGCAGCAGGGCTACCAGGGACAGCTTGGCGGATATGCAGAAGAGATGGTCTCTAACCAGGAGCTTATCACCGCATTTGCCCACAAGGATGCCATTATTAAGCAGTTTGAAGCTATTAACGAGAAACTCCGTGTAGTAGGAGAGCGCGCACAATTTGCCTCTTCTCTTTCTAACCCCTCCACGCGTCTGGTAAATAACTTCATTTACGCACTGGTAGCTGCTCTTGGTTGTATTTGCGTTCTGACGGGAGTTCCTTCTGTGCTTACCATCGGTCAGGTGCAGAGCTTCCTCTCGTACGCCAATCAGTACATGAAGCCTTTTAATGCTATTTCTGCTGTTGTCACACAGGTCCAAACCGCCTATGCAAGTGCTCGCCGAGTATTTGACCTGCTTGATGCTAAAGAAATTAAGCCAGATCCTGCCGATGCTGAAACTATCCAAGACCCTAAGGGCTCCATTGAATTTGATGATGTTGCATTCTCCTACGATGCTCAGCATCCATTGCTCCGCCACATTTCATTCAAGGCAGAGCCTGGTCAGAAGATTGCTCTTGTTGGTCCTACCGGTTGCGGTAAGACTACCCTTATTAACCTGCTTCTTAGGTTCTATAGCATTGATTCTGGTGCAATTTATGTAGACGGCTATAACACACAAAAGCTCACTCGCGCGTCGCTGAGAGAACAGTTTGGCATGGTATTGCAAGATACCTGGCTCTTTAAAGGAACCGTTAAAGAGAACATCCGTTATGCAAAGCCTGATGCCACAGATGAAGAGATTATTGCCGCAGCTCAAAAGGCTCAGGCTCACGAGTTTATCCAGCAACTTCCACAAGGTTATGACACCATGGTGGGAGAGTCTGGTGGGTCTTTATCTCAGGGTCAGCAGCAACTTCTGTGTATAGCTCGTGTCATGCTTGCAAATCCACCTATTCTGCTTCTGGATGAGGCAACCTCAAGCATTGATACACGAACAGAGCAGCTGGTACAGAAGGCGTTTGATACCATCATGAACGGCAGAACTTCCCTGGTTGTTGCACACAGGCTCTCTACCATTCAAGGTGCGGATTGCATTCTTGTCCTCAAGGACGGCTCAATTCTTGAGCGCGGAACTCATGATGAGCTCTTAGCTAAGGGCGGCTTCTACGCCAAGCTGTATGAGAGTCAGTTTGAAGGTACAGACGCATAAATTAGAATGAAAATTTTTGAAAGAGCCAGCACCTTGAATGGGCTGGCTCTTTTAATGTCACCTGTAATTGACAAACTGGAAGTTATTTTTGCAAGGTGATAAGTCCTGCACAGTCAGACATTTTTTCAAATCGCATTTCTGGAAATTGACCTTTTAGCTCATCCCATACAAAATACATTTCATCACCGTCCCATTCATCTGCCGCAATCCGCATACATTCTTGAAGTAATGACCGAGTTTCAAATGCTATATCTCCGATATATATACATCCTCCCTCGTTCAACAGCTTAAATAATGATGTAATAAAATCTACTTTTTGAGAGTCTGTAAGATGATGGAGAGAATATGTAGCAATGATCGCGTCATACTTTTGTTTCTGTATCGGCTCCACCAAGCCATTGGAAAAATCGCCTTCATACAAACTTGCTTTAGGCATTTTCTCTTTTGCAATTTCAATCATTCTATCTGAAAAATCTTGTCCGTAAATCGTACAGCCGTTTTCATATAATCTTGAAGTCAGTACTGCTGTTCCAAACCCAATATCTAAGACAGTCTTCGCAGATGAACAAATTACACGATAATAGATTACATTAAGAATAGATTTGTAGCCTGCAAAAGGATACGAGCCGTATTTGTCAGACAAACCTACACTCTTATCATAATCATCTGCCCATAAATCAAAACCTTTTTTATCTTGCATATTTCACCTCGATAACTTCTAATTTGTCACTTTGTCTATGCTACAAATTAGATCACACCGGTTTTTGAAAAAATACTTCAATATATAAAAAAGCCAGGAATATTCCTGGCGAGAAATTCTGGTCGGGTGGACTGGATTTGAACCAGCGACCCCTTGACCCCCAGTCAAGTGCGCTACCAAGCTGCGCCACCACCCGTTTGCTTTTGATACGATAGCATTCCAACATAAAATGAGCAAGCAATTCCCGGTAACCGTGAAGATAGAGTGGACTAGATATGGATAACTTCTTTCAGCGTGCATTTTCAGTGGTCAAGCAGATTCCCGAGGGCAGGGTCAGTACGTATGGTCAGATAGCTCGCATGATAGGGGAGCCAAGAAAGGCTCGCTATGTGGGATTTGCTATGCACCAGAGCCCCGGTGTTGCGGGCGGTGTACCTTGCCACAGGGTAGTTTTTAAAGACGGCTCACTTGCTCCAGGCTTTGCCTTTGGTGGACCGGAATCTCAAAAAGAGCTTCTTGAGGCAGAGAGAGTTCAGTTTCTTGAAAACGGTAAGGTTGATATGAAGCGCTTTCTTTGGGAGGCATAAAAAGATGAAACATTATTTTATGTTGTGAAATATTCTCCCAGCTAAATGGCGCTATTTGCTGGGTACAATCGCAATGAGTTCCTGGTAGTTAGTACGTTCCGTTTAATGGAGGTCAAATGAAGCGTAGCTCTAGGATGAGCAAGTTCTTTACTGCAATTTTTGTACTACTGGTAACGTCAGCCTTGAGTGTGGGCATTTTGTCTGGCTGCTCACAAACAGAAAACAAACAAGACCAGACTAAATCCACCACGTCAGAACAAAAAGAAGAAAAGAAAGACGAGAAAAAAGAGGATTCTTCTAGCTCCTCATCAAACAATTCAAACGCAACCGGCTATGGCACCTATCATATTCCTGATGGATTCAGCTTTGATAACAGCCTGTATCCAGATCTGCAAATTACTACGCAGGTTGATAAAGACAGCCTCTGGCCAATCATTATTCGCATTGAGGGTACAGCAGACCAGTTTGATTTGATGAGAAAAGCAACTATCGATGCAGCTCAGAGGGCTCAGGTACTTGAGTCAACAGAAGAGATTGGCAACACCGTTGACCAAGCCCTTGCTCACCCAACAAACTACAATCTGACTGACTGCGCAATTCTTACTTCTGCACCAGAGTCGTATCGTAAGACCTACGTTATTACGTTTACCGTAAAGAGCCACTACGAGGTTAAAAAGTAGTATGAACCGTACTGCTTAGTAGCTTAGCTGCAACAAACATTGCTCCCAAATGGCGCTCGCTAGTGCGAGCGCCATTTGGGAGCATCTCATTTTTTATTTAAGCTCCGGATTCAGACGTGATAACCGCCTGCTGCAAAGCGCTAGCTAGCTTCATCTTTAGCCGCTAACTACTGCAC
>CALLVW010000056.1:0-32671 GCA_938015835.1 uncultured Atopobium sp.
GCTTTACAGTTCACACGCTTTGTTATGTATGAGGCGGGCGAGGGTATCTTTGCAGCTCTAATGCTTATCTTTAGGGCCAATTATTTCTATGAGCAATTTGGCGATGTAACCGTTATTGGCGTTATTTTGTTTGGCGCAAAAATAGTGATGGTTGCAGTTATCCTGGCCATTTGTCTGCTTCCTAAAATGGTTAAGACCGTGGGCAACTGGGGCTTAAGGTTGCTTTCACGTCTTCGTATCGTAAAGCAGTACGACCACTGGCATGGCATCATTAACACGCAGGTAGATGAGTTCTCAAACGGCTTTAAGACTGCCGCAAAGAACATCCCAGAGATGTGCGTTGTTCTGCTTGTAACACTGCTTCAACTTGGCTGCCTCTATGCACTGCCATACTTTGTTCTGCGTGCACTCGGCCAACCCGCAGACCTTCTGACCTGCCTTGCATCTGGTTCAATGCTTGAGCTCTTGACCTCGGCCATTCCACTTCCTGGTGGTACTGGAGGTGCAGAGGGTGGCTTTGCTTTCCTGTTTGGCCATATGTTTGGCGAGGAAATTGCCGCAGGCTTTGTGCTTTGGCGCGCTATTGAGTATCTGCTTCCAACTATGGCTGCAAGTATGCTTTTGGGCCTTAGATCTCATGATCACGAGCCTATCTATCACAAGTGGAACCGTTTCCGTCAGCGTTTCTCGGCTTTTGTAAATGGCGAGAAACCCGCTGTTGCTTCTACATCGTCTCGTCCAGAGACCTCTGGCATTCAAATTAAGGTTAAGCGTAAGAAGTAGGGAAGAAGTAAGGAAGAAAAGCCAGAATGTGGCTTGATACGTATCTTTGCTCTATTGGACCGCTGCGTGTGCAGTACTTGTAAAAGAAAGCATCCTTATGCGTAAACCACCAAATCCTATTTTGATTATTCTGGCACCTATTCTTATTGCCGTTGCCGTTGGACTTGTCTATGATTTGCAGAATTTCTTACAGGGCATTCCGGAAGTGCGTGATAATCCAATGCTCTTAGCAGGTGTGGCTGTGTTTATACCAATGCTTGTGGCTTTGGTTAAGGACACGTTTGACGCACACGGACTCTAGGCGAAGGCTATTTTTGTTGAGTTGGCTTTGAGAAAAAGAACAGGTATATTCCAAAGCCAAGTTTAATTGCTGCATCAATATAGGCAGTTATTGTCAATGGGATGTCTGGAAAAATATAACCTATACCAACATTAACGGCGCAGAGTATAGCCAAATAGATCATCGATTTTCCGTGCACAAAGTAATAGAGGAAAAAGTGCAGTGCCGTGGCCATTAACGCACCCAACCAAATAAGTCTCCAGTTTTCAGTTGCAAAAAATGGTCCACCTAATAAAAACATCAAAATGAATAAGAAAATTACAGCGTATAGAGACATTTTGTTCTGGAACTTACTTGAAGGACCATCGGAAAACTTATTGAGAACTTTCTTATTTGTGTTTATAGATAAGAAGGCTGCAACATATCCAAAGCTAAATACGGACATATTGATAATCTGTTTTCCACCTATTACGGTAGCTGCAAAAATGATGAGAGCTACAACAATTAACCAGAGACCGCATGATTTCTTATAATTAAAGCATAGCTTCTCGTTTTTGTTATATTCCAGAAAGTTCATAAGTTTCTCCCTCAATCGAACGACTTGCCATAATACTTCTGACCGTATGCTTTTACAATCCAGTTGCCTATTTTTTAATAATTGAAATGAAGAAGACATACAGGTTTAAAAGGCGGTCATTCATTTGATAGCCCGCGGTATTTAAATAGCCGTCAATGCATTGACGAGACGATCTTTTGCAAATTTCTAAAAAAGTTGAGTTTGACGGTTGCAAGAGGGGCGGGTTTCTCGTAATATATCCCTTGCTGCATCCCCAGCAGCAAACATATTCGGGCGTTTAGCTCAGGGGGACGAGCGCTTCCCTGACACGGAAGAGGTCATAAGTTCAAATCTTATAACGCCCACCAACTGTTCACAGGTCAGAGTAATCTGGCCTGTTTCTTTTTGTAGGAATAAATAGTAATCATTATTGTTATTGACAAAAGAGTTAAAGATAGTAAACTTCTAAATAGTACGTTTTACAAGTTGTTTTACTTACAGAAAGGAACTGACTATGTCTCTTATTGGTAAGCAAATTGGTGATTTTAAGGTAAACGCATTCCACAACGGTGACATCACCGAGGTAAGCAAGGAGTCTACACTGGGCAAGTGGAGCCTGTTCTTCTTCTATCCAGCTGACTTTACCTTTGTCTGCCCAACTGAGCTTGAGGATCTTGCTAACAACTATGACAAATTCCAGGCTGCTGGCGCAGAGGTCTACTCTGTCTCTTGCGACACTGAGTTTGTCCACAAGGCATGGCACGAGGAGTCCGAGCGTATCTCTAAGGTAACCTACCCAATGCTCGCTGACCCAGCTCACGTTCTTGCAAGGAACTTTGAGGTCCTTATTGAGGATGCTGGCCTTGCTGAGCGTGGCGCCTTCATCGTTGACCCTGAGGGTGTCATCCAGGTTGAGCTTGTCACCGCTGGTGGCATTGGCCGTAACGCTGAGGAGCTTCTCCGCCTTCTCCAGGCTGCACAGTTTGTCGCAGAGCACGGCGATCAGGTCTGCCCAGCTAAGTGGCAGCCAGGCGCTGAGACCCTGAAGCCAAGCCTTGACCTTGTTGGTCAGCTCTAAGATTTAGGAGCTTACAATGACCGACGTCAAAGACCTCTACGACGCGGTGATTATCGGCGGTGGGCCAGCTGGGCTCACCGCCGCCCTCTATCTGGCCCGCGCTCGCTACCGTGTTCTAGTTGTCGAGAAGGACCATTTTGGCGGACAGATCACTATTACCAATGAGGTCGTAAATTACCCGGGAGTTTTCTCTACTAGTGGCTCTGAGCTTTCAGAAACCATGCGTAAGCAGGCTGAGGCCTTTGGCGCAGAGTTTTTGCTGGCAGAAGTTACTGACCTGGACATGTCCGGAGATGTCAAGGTAGTTCACACCACCAAAGGTGAGCGTCCCTGCCTCTCCGTTCTTCTCGCCACAGGAGCACACCCACGTCATATCGGCTTTGTGGGAGAAGAGGACTATCAGGGCCACGGAGTTGCTTACTGCGCCACCTGCGACGGCGAGTTCTTTACCGGCAAGGAAGTTTTTGTCATTGGTGGAGGCTTTGCAGCCGCAGAAGAAAGCGTATTTCTAACTAAGTATGCAAAGCACGTCACGGTTCTTGTGCGCGAGGAAGCATTTACCTGCGCCCCTGCGTCGTCCGAGGCTGCTCGCACAAATCCAAACATTACGGTTCTGTACAACACGCAGGTTGAATCCGTTGCCGGAGATGCCGCACTTAGGTCTATTACGTACAAGAATCTTAAGACGGGCGAGAAGACCACGTTTGCTCCAGAAGATGGCGATTCCATTGGCGTCTTTGTCTTTGCGGGCTATGCGCCTGAGACCGACCTGGTAAAAGAACTGGCTCAGACTGATGACCACGGCTATCTGATTACCAACGAGCATCAGGAAACAACCTGTGAGGGCCTCTTTGGTGCAGGCGACGTATGTCAGAAGCCACTACGTCAGGTTGCAACGGCTATTGGTCAGGCGGCAACTACCGCCACCGAGATGGAACGCTACATCAAGCGTGCCCAGGAAAAGACCAGCCTTGTTCCGCAGATGAACGTCACGCGCATCTCGTCCAAGAAGGAGGCTCCTGAGGCTCCAGCGGCTAAGAGTGCCTCTGACTCCGGAGAGATCTTCACCGATGACATGAAGGCACAGCTCAACGCTGTCTTTGAGCGCATGGCTCGTCCGCTTGTGCTTCAGTTGGAGCTAGATCAGAGACCTGTCTCTGAGGAGCTTGTAGCTTACATGGAAGAACTTTCTTCCATGACCGACAAGCTGAGCGTTCAGACGGTTTCAGGCACGGGCGAGAAGAACCTTCCTGTTGTTCGTGTGTGCGCACAGGATGGCACTTTAACAGGTCTTGCGTTCCATGGTGTTCCTGGTGGCCATGAGTTTACTTCATTTGTGCTGGGACTCTACAACGCTGCAGGTCCTGGCCAGCCTATTAGTGACGAGGATAAGGCATCTATTGCCTCTATTGAGTCAAAGACGCATCTTCAGGTCTTGGTGGGACTCTCTTGCACCATGTGCCCAGATGTTGTTGTGGCTGCTCAGCGCATTGCTGCAGACAATCCTCAGGTCACCTGCGATGTCTACGACATCAACCACTTCAAGGAGCTCAAAGACACTTACGACGTCATGAGTGTTCCTTGCTTGGTTATCAACGACGGTCAGAAGGTCGACTTTGGCAAGAAGAACCTCTCTCAGATTCTGTCGCTGATTCCTTAAGATCCATTCGCGTCAAGGAGAGGGAGACGCTAATGAATATGCCGAGAAGATCAACGGTCTTCTCGGCATTTTTTTGCGATGTATGAAGTAAGCGCATGAAGCTTGTTTAGAGGCGCAAGGCCACGTTACCTTTACAGAGCTTTTTGCTGGTAGAGGCCTGCATCAGTAAAGCCTTGAGCGCGATAGTAGGCTCGCGTTCCAATTGAGCTGATGACGTTAAGACTGGTATAGCCTGCCTCAGCCGCGATAGATGATGCTTTGGCAAGAAGCTTTTGGCCCAAGCCCTGATGCTGAGCAGACATTCCTTCCGAGCCCAGCGAGAGCGCCTGTCCGTACACGTGGAGCTCTCTGATCATGGCCTGACCTGGCTGTACCAGCAGCTCATTGGCGGTAACATCACATGCGCCAGCGGTCAGTTTGTCCCAGTGGGGAAGTGAAAGCCTACAGAAACCTGCGATTTTATTGTCAGCAGTTACCCACTGCAGGAAGTGCTCGTCACTGACTGCGGTAGTGTAGGTAAAGTCTTGAAGGGTAAGTTCTGCAGCACTTACCTGCTGCTGGTTAATCTCTCTAAAGCGAATCTCCTGCACGCGGCTTGCAACATCTTTAGCAGCAAGCTCTTGCTCAACCATCTGACGAAGGTTGGTATGTTTGTTTCCCACCAGAATATCGGTGGCGCTAATGTCTCTAATCATGCGAGAAATACGCACGTATGGAGGCGTTGCAAGCACGTCTTGAACAAGTACGTCTACCAGTTCATCTTTAGCGTATGGTTGCCATGCACCCTCACGGTATTTCTGGACCAATTGCGTTCCAGATACCAGTGCACAGGGGTAGAGTTTAATCTCGTCAGGGAGAAATCCTGGATCTGTGACAAATGTTTTAAAGTCCTGTTTGTCTGCTTCAGGGGTTGCACCTAAAAGGTTAACCATCAGGTGAGAGTGGATTTTAAATCCGTACAAGCGAATCAGCGAGAACGCTCGTTTAATCTGGGCAACGCTCATCTGACGCTGGTTTGCATCAAGGATTTCTTGGCGTGTGCTCTGAATGCCAATTTGAATTTTGGTGCACCCAAGCTGCCTAAACATGCGAAGGTTATCCGACGTAATAGTGTCAGGTCTGGTTTCTATTACAAGACCAACCACACGGGCAGCAGCTGTTTCATTAACGTGCTGTTGCTCCACCAGCTCATCATAGGTACTTTGCATCTGAGACCATGCGCTTTGGTGAGGCTGGCTGATGTCGTAGAGCTTATGAAAAGCCTGGTTATACGTGGCAGTATCATCAAAGACCGCCGCCTGCTGTTCAGCAACAAAAGAAGAAAGTGCTTCTTCAGAGTTCTGCAAGCCAAACGAGGTGTACCAATTCAGGCGCTCCTGGATGTGACTAGGAGAGTTGGGCCACTCGTTGAGTGCGCGGAAGAGCTCTTTGATAAACCAATACTGATAGCCCTCTGGATAATCGCTCCAGGTGCCACCGAGCACTATGAGCTCTACTTTGTCGGTTGAGTGTCCCATTTGATGGAGTGCCTGAAGGCGGGCTGCAACCTGCACGTATGGATCAAAAAACGTGAGTTCAGCGCGCTGGCAGGCAGGTTCGTTAGCAAGGTAGCTCTTAGGCATACGTAGATCGCACGGGCAATAAATGCAATTACTTGAGCAGGTATGCGGTCTGGTAATCACGGTAATGGTTGCCACGCCAGAAGCGGTACGACGAGGCTTCATACGTACAGAGCGGATAAACCTTTCTTCCAGCTCAGAGGTCACATTCCACGATTGCCACAGCTCATCATTGTTCTGCTTGACCTGCAAAAAATAGGGGAGAATTGCTCGTTTAGGAATGAGTTTCTCGCGCTCTGTACTGTGGGCGCTAGAGTCAATTCCGCTGTTATGCGAGTTGATGAGCATCTCAAGCTGATGCGTATCAAGAGCACCTTGTGAGCTATCTCTGAGCTGCTTCAATATGTCCAAAATGAGTTCATCCATACAAACAGTATAGGCAATAAGGTGAGCTTCTGGCCTTTGGGAGTAAGACAGTGACGTAAAATCTCTGTATGGATGTTTCTTCTCACATAACACATACTCAATCTATGAGCGCATCTACCGCTGAGCGGCTGAGCTACGTAACTTCTGAATTTTACGCTCAGCAGACACAGAGTTTCTCGGCCACACGACAGATGCCTTGGCAGGGGTGGCAGCAGTGCCTAGATGCCATGCCTCAGCTTTTAGTTGGCGAGAAACCCTCTGTACTTGATGTAGGTTGCGGCAACCTGCGCTTTGCTCGCTTTTTACGCGATGAGGCGGGGATTGTTCCCGCAAAGTATTTTGCTGTAGATAATTGCAAGCCACTGGTAGAGAGTGGTGAGGCAGACACTCATGTCTCTGAACTGGCATTTATTGAATTAGATGTGATAAAGAGTCTGCTTGATAACACACTTTCTTCGCGTCTGATTGTTCCGGCCTGCGATTTAGTGGTTGCGTTTGGCTTTTTGCATCATGTGCCAGGTGCACAAAAGAGAATCCAGCTTCTGCACACTCTGTTAGATAAGACTAAACCTGGTGGCTTTGTGTGTGTTTCTTTCTGGCAGTTTATGAACAGCCAAAAACTTGCTGCTAAAGCTCAAGAAACCACTGCTCAAGGGCTGCGTGCGCTGGGTATAGATGCATCAGAACTTGAGGAGCATGACTATCTGATTGGCTGGCAAGATAAGGCCAATACTTGGCGCTATTGTCATCATTTCTCGCAAGAGGAACTTGATGAGCTTCTTGCAAGCCTTGGCCCTGACGTGCATGTTTGTGCACAATTTAGTGCGGATGGTAAAGATAATAATCTTAATCGCTATGTGATTTTGCAACGTGTATAACTGTCCAGACAATATCTTGCTAAAAATGATCTCGTACAAGATAATCCCCCCCCCGCACAGAAATTGAACTGCCTCCCATTTCTTAGACACGAGAAATAGGAGGCAGTTCAAAACACACCTAAGTCGGATAATCTGTCAAAAAGACGTATACATGACGCTGAAAATAGCTAAAGCATGCAGATTATCGTCATTAAATGTGTAAAATACCTTCATCTGAGCAGATTATCCGACTTTGGTGTGTTCCGGAGATACAGAATTTATCGATAGTTAAATTTCTTATATTTCTCTATTCATGTTCAAGCATATTAGATGAAGTTTATGCATAAAGATGTATATCAGGCAGTGTGAGCGCCTAGCTGCCTGGCTATCTTGATTAAGAACATGTCGATTCTTCGGCAGAACCTACCAAAGCTGCGCTATTTTGTGGGCCAGGCCTAAAAGCCAACGCTAACACGCTGCAGAATCAAAATCCCCCGCGCAGAAAGTGCGCGGGGAATCTGCATTCAGTAGGCAAAGTGGACGTATAAGCCGGGTTCTGTCGCGGACAACCATTTATCTACTACCAGCATTGCTACTGGTCTCTAGCGCGCAACCCGAGCGCAGTGCGGGCCACACCATAGCGCTCCTATTTGCGTTTGCTCCGGATGGGGTTTACCAAGCCACGCTGTTGCCAGCATGCTGGTAGTCTCTTACACTACCGTTTCAGCTTTTCTCTTTACGCGAATGCGCAGGTGAGAGTCTTCTTTTCTGCGGCACTTTCCGTCGGGTCACCCCGCCTGGCCGTTAGCCAGCATCCTGCCCTGTGGAGCCCGGACTTTCCTCATAGCACTCTTCCAATTAGCTGGACGGGCACTCCGCGGTTGTCTGGTCCACTTTGCATGGGCGATTGTATCACGTTCATAAGACCAGTAGTCCCGAAGTCAAACAATCTCCAAGTAAATGAGATGTTGCGAGGGTGCGGGTTTCTCGCCATATGTTCAGCAAGGCAAGGCGGAGAAGGACCCAATTTGGCACGCTGTGTTCATGAAAAGCAACGGCGGCCACTTTGAATGCTGCTATGATAAAGAGGCTTAAACACGAAAGGACTACCATGGGACTCTTTGATCTTTTCAAGAAATCTTCCGAGGCAGCTGCGCCAGAGGCTCTTGTTGTTTCTGATTACACTGCTAAAACAATTTATGCACCAGCAAGCGGAAAAGTTGTTGCGCTAGAGAACGTTCCTGATCCTGTTTTTGCAGGTGGCATGCTTGGTCAGGGTCTGGGTATCTGGCCCTCTGAGGGCGTTGTGTACGCGCCAGTCTCGGGCACTATTACCGCAACTACTCCAACTGTTCACGCATTTGGCATCACGGCCGATTCTGGAGAAGAGGTCTTGATTCACGTGGGCGTTGATACCGTTGAGATGAAGGGTGACGGCTTCACTGCTCTTGTCGAGCAGGATCAGCGCGTTGAGGTTGGTCAGCCACTCATGACGTTTGACCTGGATAAGGTCAAGGATGCGGGTCATCCTGAAGTAGTCATTCTTGCTATCACCAATTCTAGCGAGTATAGCAACGTAGAGGTTCTTGCTGCTGCAGACCAGCCAGTTTCTGCTGGCGAGAAGGTCTGTGTACTCGCATAACTGCGACTTTATAGCTGTTCCATGTCAGACACATCTTACAAGACAATCAAGCTGGACTTTGTTGCGGAAGGTCTCTTTGAAGACAGAAAGAGCCGCTTCATAGCCCAGCTTTGTCATGTAGAAACAGAGTCAGAAGCGCAAGAGTTTCTCGCCACGGTAAGAGCAAAGCACTACAATGCTCGCCACAACGTTCCCGCATGGATCTTGGAGGACGGCACGGAGCGTGCTTCCGACGACGGAGAGCCTTCCAGAACGGCGGGAATGCCGGTGCTGGAGGTATTGCGCGGAGCGGGGCTTAAGAACGTCTGCTGCGTTGTCACACGCTACTTTGGCGGAACGCTTTTGGGGCCTGGCGGACTTGTTCGTGCGTATACGGCAGCAACTCAAGAGGCTTTGGCTGCTGCTGAGGAAGCGTCTGCTGTCCAGGAAATGCTGCAGGTTGTGAGGGTGGAGTTGTCGGCCCCGTATAACCTGTATGAGCAGATTCAGCGCTTGGTCTCAGATAACGGCGGCAAAGTTATAACGGCAGAGTTTGGAGCGGACGTTTTTCTCGCCATAGACTTTAGGTGTGGAGAAGAAGCGGCGTTCACAGCTGCGTTGACAGAGCTCAGCGCTGGAAAGATTACAGCCGAGGTCTCCGTGGCGCGTTTTGATCTGTTTTAGTTGGTTTAATAAATCTAGCTTCAATAAACCAAAAAATACCGAATAAAAGAATAGTAAGGATTGCGTAGCCATTTTCTGGAAGCATGCCTCTGGAATCGCAATACCAGATCAAGAGGAAAAGAAATATAACAATAAACCGTAAAATTATATGTTCCTTTGAAAAATATTTCATTAAAACCTCCTAAAATAAAATAAGGTTTTTCTTATTTCAGTATACACTAACAAGGCCGGCACAGAAAATTCTGTACCGGCCATAGGTGCTTTTATGTGCGTGCTTAGTAGGCTGTGGTTGCGTGTACCTTACTTGCGGTTACGGCCACCAAGGGAATAGCCAAGGTTCTCCCAGAAATCAATCTGGACATCCTCGCCCTCGTCCCAAACCTTGAGCAGGTCCTCTGGAACGTACTGACGACGAACATCAGCCTCGCCGCCGTAGAGGCGGAACCAGTCTGCGCTCATGATGAGGTAGCCGTCCTTACCGGAGTCCTTACCCCAGCTGTTCTCAATGCGCCACTGCTTAGCCTTGCCGTCCTTATCAAGCTCAACGCCCTGGAAGGTCATTGCGTGGGTAAGGGAAGTCTCATAGTTCTCAATCATTGAGGCGCGATCCATGTCAAAATCAACGCCAAAGAGGCCGTTGTAATCCATGGTGTCGGTTGAGAGGACGTAGTTGAAGTCCTCATTGTGGCGAGGGAACTCCTGCATAACGTCGCAGGCCATGCAGACAGGGTTGCCGTCCTTCAAAGAAGCAATGGTAGCTGCCTCAAGAACCTCTGGCTCAACGTTTAAGAAGCGAGTCTTAATGCCGCCCAAAACGGTATCGATGAAGGTTGGGTGATACACCTTGCCGTAAGGATACTTCTTGCTTGGAACAGAGATGAGCTGGACATAGCCACGAGGATCAACGCCACAATAGCGCTCAGCAAACTCAAGAGGAGTAATGCCAAAGTCGCGAAGAATCTGGGTGCTCTCCTCGTCCTTCTCGCCGTTCTTCTTGTCCTTGTTGTCAGAAGCCTTACTTGGCTCAACAGGGGAGAGCTTTGCCTTATCTACCTGTGCGTTTTTGCCAACCTTGCACTCAAAGTCAAAGGTCAGAGGTGGCTCGCCAAGGCAGACGGAAAGGATCTGGTGGAAGCCCTTGAGCTGCTCCTGCTTAAGCGCACGAAGCTCGTCTTGAGACTTACCAGCTGCGTATGCTGCACGGAGCTCGCCAGCGCTCTTCCTGAACAGGCGGTCAATGCGCTCATCCATCTGTGTAGAGTTCTTGGAGCAAGCAGTCTCTGGCATAGCATCCTTAGGAACCAGGCCGTACTTCTCAACCAAGCTCATGGCAAATGAGTAGTAGCCGCCATCGCCAATGCCCTCGGTCAGAAGCGTGTTGACAACACGAGAATCGGTTGGCTGATCAGCGGTCTGAATGATGTACTCAAGTGCTGAGTTTGCCTTCTCAAGCTTGTCATAGAACATGCCATATGCCTGGCTGAACTCAAAGGTATCAACGTCAAGCTTCTTGATTGCCTCCTGGCGAAGTACGTTGAAAGAAGAGAACATCCAGCAGCGACCGCTCTGACGCTGGTTGGTGACGTCGCCCGTCTTTGCAACAGCAACACCATAGGTATCAGCATAGGTACGCATGGTGGTGATGTCGCGAGCAGCTGCGGAAACGCCCATAGAGGTTACGGAGTTGCGAGCAACGCGGTTAGCACGGTCTGCACTAAATGCAGCGGTTTCCTCGTTTGCCCACTGTGGATTTACGGTCTGATCAGCCATTGCGGCTCCTTTTGTTTGTAGCGTTTAGAAAAAACCTGGCGAGAAGACCGATCTTCTCGCCAGACGGTTTGCGCCTTAGCGAAGCGTTGCAAGAGAGCCCATTGGGTCCCATGGCTCGAGGACGGTTGCTTCCTCGGTCTCAAAGGTCTTGAGCTGCTCAGGAGTGAGGTACTTCTTGTCAACAACAATCTGGTAGACGTACTCGTCAAACCAAGGGTCAGAGATGGTGTCAAAGCCATCGCGACCGTGGTCTTTACCCCAGCTGTTCTCAACCTTCCAAAGAGTAGTGTTGTCCTCTGCGTCAAAGTTAACACCCTCAAGAACCATTGCGTGAGTCATCAGAGACTCACCGTAGTCAAGGCGCTCAGCACGGTCAAGTGCGCCCTCAACAGGGAAGCCAAAGAGGCCGTCAACGTCAAGCGCACGGGTGTCCATGATGCCCTCTTCACGAAGGTAGGACTGAGCAACATCGCAACCAAACCAGACAGGCAGGTTGTCCTTAAGCTGAGCCACAGCAAGGCGCTTGAGTTCAGGGATCTCAAGGTTGAGGTAACGAACGCCGCCACCCTCAACAACGTTGCCCAAGCGGGAAACGGTGTAGGTGTGGTTGAAAGGCTTATCAGCGGTTGGAGCAGAGATGATTGAGATGTAATCATCAAGGTTCATATCAACAGTCTCAGCAAAGAACTCCTGAGGAGTAAAGGTGCCAGAAAGAACAAGGTTATCGTCCTTATCGCGTAGGCGTGCCTCAAAAGATACAGGAGGCTGACCCAGGCAAGTTACCAGCAGGGTATAGACGTCCTCCATCATCTCTTTCTTCATCTCACGCAGAGACTCAAGGGGCTCACCAGCTGTTGCGGTCTCACGAAGACGCTTTGCAGCACTACGAAGATAGCGGGTGAGGTACGCGTCCATCTCGTGGGTGTTGCAAGAGTTAGCAGTCTCTGGCATAGCGCTCTTTGGCACAACGCCATACTTCTTAACAAGGCTCTTGAACATATCCCACTGGCCACCATCACCAATTGGGTCGGTAAGCAGGAAGGATACAAGACGACCATTCAGAGGCTCATCAAGGGTATCCAGAATGTTCTCAAGGAACCAGTTGGACTTCTCCATCTTGTCCCAGAACAGTGGATATGCCTGAGAAAGCTCAAAAGTGGAGAGGTTGTATTTCTTGATGATGCGATATCTAAACGTATTGAGTGATGCAAACATCCAGCAACGACCAGAGCGCTTCTGGTTGGTACGGTCGCCCTGCTTTACCTCAACATCAAAGGTAAGAGGATTAAGGGCAACACCTTCTGGTACACGAGCTGCTTTTCTAACACCAGCGCTGGTAGCAGCATTCTTAGCTACTGTGTGAGCGCGGTCGGACTCAAAGTTCTTCTGAGCCGCTGCAATGTCGTCAAAGGAAATGCTTTTCATCTGATCCATGTGATCTCCTTAACTGGAATAGGTAATACAAAAACTATATTCCCAATTAAGGTGTCCCTAGTCTAAGAGTTACCAGTTTGAAACTTTTATTTTGAGAAAATTTTGAACAGATGGTCTACGCCAACTAAGAGAGATTTTGTGACGTTATGAAATTGGCGAGAAAATATTTTCATCCAATTTACCAGCGGCAACAGAAGTATTAGCACATAGAACATATGTTTGTATTAGTAGTTATTGTCCGGCGAATCGGCTACACTATACAAAGAAATTAAGAGCCCTTGGTAAAAGAACAAATTTTGAAGCACAAAGAGAAGAGCGTAGAAAAAGATGGCATTTGTTCACCTCCACAACCACTCAGATTTTTCCATTCTTGATGGAGCTAGCCGTGTCCCAGACATGGTTAGTAAAGCTGTAGAGTTTGGTATGCCAGCACTTGCTCTTACTGATCATGGGTATCTCTTTGGAATTCCAGATTTTGACCTTGCATGCCGTAAGTACAATGAGGCGCTTAAAGACTTTGACCAGTGGTGCCATGATGTGGAATGTTTTGAAAAGGGTTGGGATCTAGAAGAGCCTCCTGCAGATGATCCCAATGCTGGTGAGCATGATAAGGTTCATGCTCAGTGGGCTTCTGACGTTCAAATTTGGAATCAAACACATGACATTGAGGCCGTAAAAGCCAATAAACCTTCTCCACTTATTAAGCCAATTTTTGGCTGTGAAGCTTATTTCATTCTTGATGATTGTATTGAGAAGGGCACTAAGCAGGTACGTTATCACCTTATCCTGCTTGCTAAAAATGAGACCGGCTATGTCAATCTGATGAAGATGATGTCAGAGGCGGGCTCAAAAGATATGTTCTATTACAAGCCACGCACTACGCTTGAGATGCTCAAGCGTTATCACGAGGGCATTATCTGCACTTCAGCTTGTGTTTCTGGCATCATTCCTCGTATGTTGTTTGAAGGTCGTCCAGAAGAAGCAGAGCGTTGGGCAAAAATCTATCAAGATATCTTTGGGGATGATTTCTACCTAGAGATTCAAGATCACGGTTTGTCTGATCCAAGCTGGGGAGGCTATACCGATAGAACTCTTGCTGAACGCATTGTAAAGATGGGTCATGACCTTGGTATTAAGGTAGTTGCTACCAACGATAACCACTATCTCACTAAAGAGGATGCAAGCGTTCAAGATATTGCTTCCTGCATTGGTTCGGGCGCTCGCGTTGATGATGAGAACCGCAAGCGCATGACAGGCAGCGAGTTCTACCTTAAGAATGAGCAAGAAATGCGCCAGATCTTCTCGTGGTGTCCAGAAGCTATCGAGAACACCATTGAGGTTGCAAATAAGTGCAACTATGAGCTGGATTGGACCCATATGTACCTGCCAAAATTCCCAGACTTGGCAGAGGGGGAGACCTCAGAGGAGCGCTTTAGAAAAGAGTGTGAGCTTGGTCTTGCAAGACGTTATGGAGATGATTGGCAAAACGTTGTCATCAATGAGATTAACGTTAAAGACCGTTTTGAGTATGAATATGACATCATCTGCAAAAAGGGCTTTGCAGATTACTTCTTGATTGTTCAGGAGTATGTCCGCTGGGCAAAAGAGAATGGTATTGGCGTAGGCCCTGGTCGTGGTTCTGCAGCAGGTGCTATTGTTGCATACGCTATGGATATTACCTCGTTTGACCCTCTTGAGAATGGCCTCATGTTTGAGAGATTCTTGTCTCCTCAACGTTCAGAGATGCCAGATATTGATATGGACTTCGACGATGAGCGTCGTCTTGAGGTTGTTGAGCATGTTCGTCAGATTTATGGATCTGAGCGTGTTTCTCACGTTATTACGTATTCAACCATCAAGGCTAAACAGGCAATAAATGACGCGTGTCGTGTTCTAGGTTATCCCGTTTATATGGGACAGCGTCTGTCTAAGATGATTCCAGGTGATCCTAACGCTCACCTTAAGTTTGTTCTTCATAAGGCTCAAGAAGGTCAAAAAGGCGCTGATCAGTATTCTGCTGATTTTGAAGATGCGTACGAGAATGACCCTGATGCTAGAAGAATCATTGATGCTGCTCTATCTATTGAAGGCTTGCACCGTGGTGAGGGCGTGCATGCTTGTGCAGTTTTGATTGCTCCTACGCCTGTAAATGACCACGTTCCTACCAAGGTAGATACCAAGGGCGGCGTAGAGATTACGCAGTATGAGGGTCACTCTGTCGCAGACATGGGCCTTCTTAAGATGGACTTCTTGGGACTAAGAACTCTAACGGTTATTTCTCGTGCAATCAAAAACGTGAAGGATAACTACGGAATTGATATTGATGTAGATAACATTCCGTTTACAGACCCAGAGATTTATAGACTTCTGAGAGAAGGTCGAACTGCTGGTGTTTTCCAGGTTGAGTCTGCAGGTATGACTGCAACCATTAAGGGCATGAGGCCAACAGAGTATAAGCACATCGTCGCACTTATCGCTCTTTATCGTCCTGGTCCTCTTAACGCGGGTATGGTTACCAGCTATATCAACCGTATGAACGGTAGAGAAGAAGTCAAAGATTACGATCCACGTCTTCACGATATCTTGGAAGAAACCTACGGAACCATGGTCTACCAAGAGCAGGTTATGCAGATTTCTATGAAGATGTCTGGTTTTACCGCGGGCGAGTCTGACAAGGTAAGAAAAGCAGTAGCAAAAAAGAAGATCAAACTCATGCAGGAGGTTGTCCAGCACTGGGATGACGGTACTGATGAGACCATGGAAGCTCACTGGAAAAACGGCGCAGTTCGTAATGGATTTGATCGTTCGGTTGCAGAAAGCATTTGGGACGATGTTCTTGAGTTTGCATCTTATGCATTCAATAAGTCCCACTCTGCTGGATACGCCATTCTCGTTATGCAGACTGCATGGATTAAGGCGCACTATCCACATGAGTTTATGGCAGCAGTTCTTACCTCGTACATGGGCAAGACAGATAAGATTGTTCACTACGTAAGCGCTTGCCGTCATGAGGGCATCAAGATTCTTCCGCCAGATATCAACGAGTCCGGTAAAGACTTTACGGCTACTAAAGAGGGTATTCGTTTTGGCTTTGCAGGAATCCGTGGCGTAGGAGCCGGTGTTGGTGAAGCCATTATGCTTGAGCGCCAAAAAGGCGGTCCTTTTGCCAATATCCACGATTTTGTCGATCGTGTTGATGCAAGTCAGGCAAAGCGCAACGTTGTTGAGGCTCTTATCAAAGCAGGAGCTTTTGACTCAACAGGCTATACCCGTATGCAGATGATGAGTTTTGTGGATAAGAACAACCCACAAAACATCATTGATGCTGCTACTAAGCGTCAAAAAGATAAGGCTGTTGGTCAGTTCTCAATGTTTGATATGTTCGCTGAGGTAGAAGGTTCTGGCTTTAGCGATATTGTCCCAGAGCCAGATGGCGTTGAGTGGGATAGGCGATTCAAGCTTACCAAAGAGTACGAAGTCCTAGGCATCTATGTCTCTGACCATCCTCTTCGTCCGTATGAGTACGCCCTTGCTAAAAGTAGAGACTATGCTCTTGCGGAGATTGAAGAGAACGTAGAGGTTCAGCTTCCTAACGGTGCCATGTCTCAGCAGTTTAAAGTCCCAGAAGGTAAACCTATTCGCTTTGCGGGCATGGTTACTAATGTTATGAAGCGTACTACTAAAAACGGCGATCCAATGGCAATTGTTACGCTTGAAGACATGGAGGGTAGCGTCACTATTGTCATGTTCCCTAAGCTCTACAAGAAGGCTGCAAGACTTCTTGCTGGAGATGTTGACCCAGAGACTGGTGAGAGCCAGAGCGACATCTTCATTTCTGTTCTTGGAAAGCTTGAGCGCTCTGATAGAGGAGACCAAGTTATTGCTCAAGAAGTTAATCCCATTGAGCTTAACAGTGCTAACAACACACCAAAGACGCTCGTTATTCATATGCCTGCTTCTCAACTTCAAAGACAGGCTATCGAGACACTTGGACAGATCTTCTCGCGCTATCCCGGCATGGACTGTATTGAGATTAGGGTAGAAACAGACATGGGCGATGTTATGCGCATGGAAATTCCTACCAGGATTGATGGCCGTAGCATGGTTCTTTTGACCGAGCTTAAAGATTTTATTGGTCAAAGCGGATACGCACAGATTGTTTAGATTTTGTCGATTCTAAATTCGCAGGTTACTCTTAAGTAATAACTGTTACTATTTAAGTAGCACTTGCTAAGAAATTCTGACATCTTCGGATGTCGTGAGAGGAGAAAAAATGATCGACGCAAAGTTTTATCGTAACAAGGAGACAGGTGCTGTTGTTTACGGTGTCGCAGGCAACGTAGAGGCAGCAGACCTTGAGCTTCTCCAGGCTGGCGTTACTGACGGTGCAGCTGAGAAGCACGTTCCATTTGTTACTCGTGAGGGCAACACCGTTACCGTCCGTGTTGGTGAGGTTGCTCATCCAATGCTCGAAGAGCACTACATTGAGTTCATCGCTCTTGTTTCTGAGAACGGCGCTCAGTTTGCACAGCTTAAGCCTGGCCAGGAGCCAGTTGCTACCTTCACTCTTGAGGAGGGTGTTGAGGCAGAGGCTTATGAGTACTGCAACCTTCACGGTCTTTGGAAGGTTTCCCTCTAAGACTGGTTGTGTATTCAACAAGCTAAGCTTATCTGTGAATCTGAACGGAGCTGCTACCTGCAGCTCCGTTTTTTCTTACTACACCTGTTCGTTTTTGGGTAAAAACAAATTAAGCACTTTATGATAGGAATGGTATGCGCATAGCAGTTGCACAAATGAATACTCAGGCCGGAGACTTCGAGTTTACCGCTCAGACCATGCTGGAATATGCTCAGAGAGCTCAACAGCAAGGTGCTGAGCTAGTCATTTATCCTGCGCCAACTCTTACAGGGCTGCTAAGCGTGCCAGAGGCTGACATAGAAGGGCTTTTTGCAGACCTCTCGGAGATTATCAATTCGCTTTCAGAAAAGCTTCCAATTGCGGCTCTTATTCCTGTTGTAACAGAGTTTGATGGAAGTGCAGCGAGCGAGGCTCTTCTCGTTAGAAACGGAGCCGTAACTCCGCTGAAATTGACTGCCCAGATAGCGCACATGAGCGCTCTTGCTCGTTCTGCTAGCTCTGCACAAACATCTGGCGAGAATACCTTTGAGCTCGCAAAATTTGAAGCAGCTGGCCTTACGTTTGGCGTTGCTTTTACCTACGACGATCTTGACGCGTGGCAAGATGTCGACGACTCGTTAGATGCTGTCATTTCCCTGCCGTATTTTGGCTTTGCTGTTGATGATTCGTCGTCCGCCATGGGCATGGCGGTGGCAGAAAGCCGCTATCTGGGAGATGTTGAGGAGTTTGATAGCTGGCTTATCGCTGCAAATGCTGTTGGCGCCTATGGTAACCAGGTGTTTTGTGGTTCAAGCTTTTTCTTGTCTCCTTCAGGAGATTTAGTCAAACAAGCAGCCTCATTCTCAGAAGATATGGTTGTCTGCGAGGTTGACCAAGATACTATCGAAAACTTTGATAGAGAAGATACTGCGGGTGTCTATAACAGCGCGCTTACTACCTGGGGCGTATTGGCTACAGGAGTGCGAGACTACACGGTAAAGTCTGGCTTTGACGGCGTGTTTATTGCGGTTGATGGCTCGCTCAATTCTCTTGTTACCGTTGCACTTGCTTCAGATGCTTTAGGTCCTATGCGCGTCCACGTACTGTTGCTTCCAAACAAAGATTCTCGAGCAACAAACGCTGCGGAGTTGCTTACCGCAAGACTTCGGGTTAATAAAGTTACTGTGGATAGCACGGTTTTCTCGACATTTACCGATACAAAATTGGTGAGTGCATACGGCTATGCATACGCTGACCAGCACAATTATTTGACGCTTGAGACTGCCGATAAAACCATTCTTGCGCTCAAGGGAACAGAAATTTCTAGCGCACATTCTCTGTGGCCTCTGGGAGATATGTATCATGCAGACATTGTTGACCTTGCAAGGGTAAGAAATACCTTCTCGCCAGCTATTGACCATGCAGTCCTCGAGAATATCTCTGAGGTTGTAACTGATGGCCTGGAAAATGTTGCACCAACGCCTCAAGAGCGCATCGAGTTTGTTGACTACGTGCTTACCAGCTATCTTGAGTGGAATAAGAGTATTTCTGCCATTGTGGAAGAGATGGGAAAGGTTGACGAGGTCAAAGCAATTATTTCTATGCTCCACGCTCGCCAAAAAGACCGCAGAAATACCACTGAGGTTCTGGAAATGTCTTCAAAGAGTCTCACAAACGCTCAAATTTCACACGCATCAGTCTGGCAAGACAGAATTAGAGATACAAAGGCTTCCGAATCTGACCTGGTAGAGTCCTTACGAAATTCTTTGCGAGAAATTCAAGGAGCTTCTATGCATCTGCCTGAGTTGTCAGTTGATCCAGCGGAGGCTCAGGAGGGCTTTAAGGATATGCTGGAGCTTTTAAAAGAGCTGGCACAAGAATCTGATGCACAAATTGGCATGGTTGACCCCAAAATGTGGAGAGGCCCTTTCTCAGAAAATTAGTTGCATCGTTTTCGCATACTCTGTGATAATATAGAACGAACGTTCTATATTAGGAGGTGCAATGGTAATTCTTGGAATAGACCCTGGTCTTGCTCACACTGGATGGGGAATTGTAGAGACAAGGGGTTCTGAATGCCGTGCACGCGCCTATGGATGCATAACTACAACCGCAGATGAACCAATAGATATGCGCTTGGGAAGAATCTATAACCAGATTGTTGAGGTTATAGATAAGTTTTCACCAGAAGCTCTTTCTATTGAGAGCATTTACTTTGGACAAAACGTTAAATCTGCTATTCCTACTGCACATGCTCGCGGTGCTGCTATTGTCGCTTGTTCTAAAGCAGGTCTTACGGTTGGAGAATATACTCCAATGCAGATAAAGCAGGCTGTTGTTGGTACAGGAGCTGCTGATAAACAGCAGGTTATGTATATGGTTCAAAACATATTGTGCTTGGACCATCAGCCTCATCCAGATCACGCGGCTGACGCTTTAGCTGCTGCAGTTTGTCACGCTAATCTTGTAAGAACCACCTCGCTTGGAAAGGGAAGAATACAACTATGATTGTCCAGCTTACGGGCACACTTGTATCCGTTACTCCTTCAATTGCTGTTCTCGACGTTAATGGCGTTGGGTATGAGCTAGGTATATCAGCTTCAACAGCTGCTGCGCTTCCACAAGCGGGTGAAGCAGGCGTCACCGTTTTAACTCGTATGGTGGTCAGAGAAGATTCAATGGAACTCTTTGGATTTGCTTCGCGAGAAGAACGTGCGCTCTTTGATCGCTTGCGTGCAATTTCTGGAGTAGGTCCTAAACTGGCTCTTTCTGTGCTTTCTACGTTTACGCCACAGCAACTTGCAGTAATTGTGGCTACCAATGACGGAAATCGTCTTAAGAGCGTTTCTGGCCTTGGTAAAAAGAAGGCAGAGCGCTTAGTAATTGAACTTTCTGATGTGTTCGCAAAAGATGCAGAGCTTAAGCAGCTTGTTGGTCTTACGTCTCCTGCAGACTTTGCTGCTATTCCAAAACCTGCTGTAACCTCTGTAGAATCAGAGGCTATTGAGGCTCTTCTTGGAATGGGCTTTACTTCTCAGGAAGCAACGCTTGCTCTTGAGGGGTATGAAGAGGCTGGTGCTATTACAATTGAAGCTGCTATTGGATATGCACTAAGGCGTTTGGGAAGTGGTAATTAATGTGGGAAGCAGATGCAGATAACTTATTTGAGTCGTCGTCTACTCCAGCTCCATTTCCAGGATACACTTCTCAACGTGTAGTTTCTAGTGGACTTCAGGCAGAAGATCTGGAGCAAGATAGAAACTTGCGACCAAAAACTCTTGATGAGTATCTTGGTCAGGAACGTGTTAAATCAAATCTCCGTGTTCTTATTGAGGCTGCAAAAAGTCGTAATGAGCCGCTTGATCACGTTATATTTTCTGGGCCTCCAGGCCTTGGTAAAACAACACTTGCTGGTGTTTTAGCAGGAGAAATGGGCTCAAAGCTTCATACAACCTCTGGTCCCGCAATTGAGCGAGCAGGAGATTTAGCAGCAATTCTCACCAATCTTGAAGAGGGAGATATCCTCTTTGTGGATGAGATTCACAGGCTTAATCACCAGGTTGAAGAAATTCTGTATCCAGCAATGGAAGACTTCTTCTTAGATATTGTTATTGGCAAAGGTCCTGCGGCAAGGTCAATCAGGCTTGATATTCCACGCTTTACCCTTGTGGCTGCAACAACAAGAACAGGACTTCTAACCGGCCCTTTGCGTGATCGTTTTGGTATTTCTTATCGCCTTGACTACTACACTGTTCCTGAGCTTCAGACTATTGTCATGCGCTCGGCAAACATTCTTGATGTAGAAGTTGATGAGCAGGGTGCTGCAGAAATTGCTTCTCGATCAAGAGGTACACCGCGTTTAGCAAACCGTCTGTTAAAACGCGTACGAGATTACGCACAAGTTAAAGCTGAAGGTACTATTACCTGGCAGGTAGCCTCAGAAGCGCTTTCATTCTTTGAGATTGATGAGCTTGGTCTAGATGTAATGGACGTGCGTGTTTTACGTGCGCTTTGTGAGACGTTCAGAGGTCGTCCGGTTGGTCTCACAACCATTGCAAGTGCAGTCTCAGAGGATCCGTCTACACTTGAAGATGTTTATGAGCCATATCTTTTGCAGCAAGGGCTTATTATTAGAACCCCTCAAGGTAGACAGGCAACGCATGCTGCATTTGATCACTTACGTATTCCTGTTCCTACTAACTAGTAGATTGGAACAAAATGCTTCAACGAGATTACATTTTGGAAGTAATCGATGACTTTACTTCAACGGTCACAGCAGGTTTGGGAAATGCTTTAGAGACTCAAACTGAAGAGTCACTCGATGGGGTAGAGGCAGCTGTTGCAGAGCTCATTGATTTGAGCCCAGAGACTGCCCTTGCGCTTTCTCCAGACTCTCTTGTAACCATGATGCTGCTTTCAGGTGTAGCTGATTCTGTTGCAGAATACGTGGTGTATGCGCTTGATAGACTCTCTCATGTGTATGAGCAACTAGGAGATGAGGATAAGGCTGGACTCAGAAGGCAGCAGGCAGTAGCGGTTGCACAGTCCTTCTCGGTAGATCAAAACGCTACTCCAGAGCAATTTAAGGATTTTGAAGCAAAGTATTTTGCGTAACCACATTTTATAAGCTAACAAATAAACCCCAGCTCAATATGAGTTGGGGTTTATTGCTATTGAGCTTCATGTTTATTTGGATTACCAAATAACAATCTTGGTTCCATAGGGAATGTTGTCATATACCCACTTAGCATTTTCTGTTGCAAGACGGACGCAACCATGAGAGCCGTTATATCCTAGTCTGCCGTCACGAACGGTGTAGCCGTCTGCATGATAGAGGATGGAGTGGATGAGATACTCACCAGAGATGGTTGTGTAGTACCAGCATCTATAACCAGAACCAAAGTAGAGACCCTTGTTACCTACGGTAAATTGACCATGAGGAGTCCACATGCCTGGCGCTCCTGTGGTGCACTGCCATTCGTACCAGACAACCCAGTTACCGTGTGATCCCCTGTATACAGCAAAACGATTGCCGGTAGTATCAATCTGAATGAGCCAGTTGGTAGCGCTATAGTAGTTTTGAGCATAACGATACATATCGGGGTAGTAACAAGGCTGCTCCTCCATGGCGCCATCAGCAGCTGACCAATAGAGTTTTCCACCCCAGGTTACATAACCAGTTTGCATGGAACCATTAGTATTGAGGTAGTAGTCCTTGCCATTATCTTTAATCCATCCGGTTTTCATCTTGCCGTCAGAATCAAGGAAGTACCAACTACCCTTTGAATTAATCCAACCAGTTTGTTTTTCTCCATTGGAGCTAAAGTAGTACCAGGTTCCATGAATATTAAGCCATCCATCTGCTGGTGCACCATTAGAAAGATAATAAAAATCTTTACTATTTTCTTTTATCCAACCTGTCTTAATTTTATGGTCAGAGCCAACGTTTACAGTCAAGCCAGGAAGATGTACCGCTCCTGTTGGCTGTGAACCGTCATCTGTAGAGAAGACTCCTTCGGGAGAAATGAATCCAGTCAGTACTCCGTCTGGACCTGCCCAACGTTTTACACCATTTGAAAGAGTAACCCATTCATTTTTTGCTAGACCATAGCTTTTATCAAAGTAGTAATTCTTTCCATCAATTGAATGCTCTCCAACGTATGCGGCATGGTCAATTGAAGATGGATTAAAGTACCATGTTTTATTGCCAGGAGTAGTAAACCATCCAGAGACAAGCGCGCCGCTAGATTGAGCCCAGGACAAATTTCCGTCTGGTAGGGACACCCAATTACTTGAAGTCATACCAGCATTTTCATCAACGTAATATGAACCGCTAGGAAGTTGGAAAAGTCCAGTTTTCATGCGATTGATTGAGTCTTCTGGATCAAAGTAAAACCATTTACCATTTGGGAAATGTTTCCAACCTGAATAGAATGAGCCATACGTATCTACCCAAGACCATGAACCATCATCATTGTGAGTCCAACTATTTCTAAGGATTCCATAGTTTTCATCGAAATGATAATATGTGCCGTCAATTTCGACATTGCCAATAAGCGCTGGATGCTGTGGAACAGATGGATCAAAGTACCAAGTTTTACCATTTGGTGTGTTAAACCAACCAGAGGCAAGAGCGCCATTTTTTTGAGCCCAAGCCCACTTACGAGTAGGTAGTTGAATCCAACTGTTAGAAATCATACCTGCATATTCATCAATGTAATATGAGGTACCAGAAACCTGAATTGTTCCAATTAACATACGATGACGAGGTTCTTCTGGATCAAAATAGAACCACTTGCCGTTAGGCATATGCTTCCATCCAGAATAGTAAGTACCATCTTCAGTTGCCCATGACCAAGAACTTGCTGAACGATATACCCATCCATTTGTTACAAGTCCGTCTGTTGAATCAAAGTAGTAAAACTTACCATTAATTTCAGTTTCACCGAAGATTGCCTTATGCAGCGGGTCAGTTGGATCAAAATACCAAGTTTTTCCATTAGGTGTTGTGTACAAACCCTTGACTGCATTACCTGCAGCGTCTACATAGTGCCAGCCAGAATCGTCTTTGATCCACTGACTTGTAACAAGCGTTCCATCTTCTTTGTAATAGCGGAATTGACCGTTTTCTTGTCTCCATCCAGAAGATTGAGGAGTTGGCGTTGTATTCTCTGTTGGGGCAGCAGGTGTCTGGCTTGTTGTTGGAGCAGTTGTCGTTGGTGCTACAGGTGAAGCAGGTGAAGCAGGCTGAGAGTTTTCAGGTGCTGCAGGAGAAGTATTTTCAGCTGTTGCGGTAGTTTCAGTTGTTACAACTGGAGTATTTACTGTAGACGTATCAGTTGTCTCCGCAAAAGCGGGAGCAGCATGAAAGCCACAAAGCAGAGCTGCGCTTAGCGAAGCAACTGCAATAAGCTTTTGTGTAGAAGGTCTGTAGGGAAAACGCATCTTCTTCTCCATTGTTTTAACTCCAATAAATCCAGGTAATAAAGAGCAGTTCAAACTCATTTAGCGCTTGTATTCAGTAAGTACACCGTCTGGTCCAGCCCAGCGTCTTACGCCATCGGAACGGGTAATCCATTGATTGCGAGCAAGGCCATAACTTTCATCAAAGTAATAGTCTTTACCGTCAATGGTGTGTTCTCCAGTATAAGCAGGATGGCTTGGTTTTGCTGGGTCAAAATACCAAGTTTTTCCATTTGGTGTGGTGAACCAACCAGAAGCAAATGCGCCACTTGACTGTGCCCAAGCCCAACCGCCTTCTGGGAGCTGTACCCAATTATTAGCGGTCATTCCAGCAGACTCATCAATATAATAAGTTCCACTAAAAGTTTGGATGACACCAACAAGCATACGGTGCTTGGAATCTTTGGTATCAAAGTAGAACCACTTGCCATTAGGCATATGCTTCCAACCTGAATATAAAGAGCCATCAGAGTTAGCCCAGGACCAAGAACCATCAGTTCTATGAATCCATCCATTTTTCAGAAGACCATAACCTGAATCAAAATAATATGATTGACCGTTAATTTCAGCGTCTCCAATAAGTGCAGGATGCTGCGGATCTGATGGATCAAAATACCAAGTTTTGCCATTTGGCGTGGTGTACCAACCAGAGACAAATGCACCACTCGACTGTGCCCAAGCCCAACCGCCATTAGGGAGCTGTACCCAACTGTTAGCGGTCATACCAGCGGATTCGTCAATGTAGTAAGTTCCGCTAGGAATTTGAATGACACCTACAAGCATACGGTGATAAGGGTCTTTTGGATCAAAGTAGAACCACTTACCATTTGGCATGTGTTTCCAGCCAGAATAAACAGAGCCTACTGTTTCAATCCAAGCCCATTCACCATCATCCTCAATCCAACCATGGGTAACAAGGCCATTACTGTAATCAAAGAAATAATATTTACCATCAATATCTATTCCGCCCATTACCACTTCATTGTAATCTTCTGGGTCGGCATACCAAGTTTTGCCATCTGGAGTTTTAAACCAGCCAGAGACAGCAGCGCCATCTGGACCAGCCCAATACCAAGCTTCTACACCCTGGCCCATATTTACCCAAGAATTTCGTAAAAGTCCTGTCGAAGTATCAAAGAAGTACAGTTTTCCATTGACTGAGGCATCGTCAGTAATAACCGGAGCACCCCCTTCAGTTTTAACAGTTAAATACCAGGTTTTACCATTAGGAGCAGTAAACCATCCTTCAATAAAACGACCATCAGCTCCGGCCCAGCTCCAACCATGATCTGTTTTAACCCAATTGTTTTTTATCAAGCCGTTATCTTTATCTACGTAGTAGAAAGTGTAGTGATAACTAGGAGTATTATTATTTTCGAGAAAAATCATTAAGCCGTATCTAGCATACGGTAACCCTGACCCTGGCTGAAAATACCAGGTTTTGCCATCAGGCGTGGTATAGAAACCAGATACTGCTGCACCTGTTTCATCTACATAATATTGATGACTGCCATTAGTGATCCACTGACTTTTTAGAATAGTTCCATCTTTAGTATAAAAATAAAACTTTCCACCAACTTTTTTCCAACTTGAATAAGAGTTAGAAGTTGATTCAGGAGCACTTACTGTGGAAGTATCAGTAGTCTCTGCAAGAGCGGGAGCAGCGTGGAGTCCGCAAAGTAGAGCTGCACTCAACGAAGCAACTGCAATAAGCTTTTGCATTGAAGGCCTGCTGGACAAACATGTCTTCTTTTTCATGGGCATATCCTTTTTTGAAGGGATAACTTTCCATATAAATAATAGTTTGATATGTCTGTTATTGTTCCCGTAAATTAATCCTATACAAATTCTCTATCTTCTATGAAAAAATGCTCAACTAATGAGATGAAAATCGTTTAATAGCAGATATATCCATAAATAAATGCTGGAAAACAGCTTGATTACCTGTGGCTCTACCGGTAGATGGTGTGAAAATCTCCATGAGTGGTTTCTCGCCACATAAGTTGTTGATTAAGGTTATTATATTCCACGTGGCGAAACGTCACGGTATCGCGCTCCACAGGCGCAGTTTTGCCCTGCGGGGCTAAGAAAGAAAGGCACGAAATGGCTCAGGGTACTGTAAAGTGGTTTAATCCAGACAAGGGTTACGGCTTCATCTCTCGTGAGGATGGCGACGATCTGTTCGTACACTTCTCCGAGATTCAGATGGACGGTTTCAAGACTCTCGATGAGGGTCAGCCTGTCGAGTTTGAGATTACCACCGGCCAGAACGGTAAGCTCCAGGCTTCTAGCGTCCACAAGATCTAGTACTTGCGAACACTACCATCAAAAGGAGACCTTCGGGTCTCCTTTTTTGTTACATCGCTATTTTTACAGTTACAGTAACCAAGAGCTTTAATACCAGTGCTTGATGGTAAGGTCGGCAAGTTCAGAGAGTTTCTCGATATCTTGATGCTCATCATCACAATTAACAGCACAGGTGATAAGGCCAACAGAATTTCCTGTTTGAAGAGCTAGCGGGATGTCTTCAAACAGTATTGTTTTCTCGGCTGGAGCATCAAGGCGTTTAAGCACCTCAAGATACAGATGAGGCTCATCTTTTGCAGATCCAACATCTGCTGCAAATACCTGAGTATCAAACAGAGTGGATAGATGTAAACGAGGCTCAAGAAGAGCAAGAAGCTCCGGCTCGTTGACAGTTGCCAATGCAGTAGGGATGTCTCTTTCTTGTAGCTTGCCAATAAAATCAACAACACCAGGTCTAAGCTGCACGGAGTTTACAAAGAAACTCTTGCTGAGTTCTTTCCACTCGGCAACAATTTCTTCTGAATCTTCCTTTAGCCCATAGGTGGCAATTGCCCATTCGGCTCCCCTTTCAAATCCAAGAGGGGAGAGAATCTTGCTAATTTCTGGAGTGTAAGGGATTCCTCGCGACTCAAAAAACTCCTGGTCAACAAGCTTCCAAATATGGTGTGTATGAGCAATAGTGCCATCAAAATCAAAGATTGCTGCTTTAAAATCGGTTGCAAGAATATCTTCAAGTGTCGAGAAAATCACAGAGTTCCAATCAAGTTGCGGTGAGCTTGTGTTTTTTATTGTTGATATGCCAGTCTAGTGTAAACTTTTAGCAAGTATGAAGAGGAGTAAACCAATACTTTTCGGAGGACCGCATGAAACGCAGCTTATTTAATACTCGCGGTAAATTGCTTGCTGTTTTGTTCTTTGTTGTCGCAGCATTGTTTGCAACAACAGTCCAAAGCGCATATGCAACTACCTACACCACAATGGATGCTCAAGGAAACATTATCCAGAGTGAATCACTAAAAGATGCCGTAGCACTTGCTCGTGCAACTGGCAGACCTATTGCACTTGACCCAGGTCACAGTGATGGCCTTGAAGGCAGAGATCCAGGTGCTACCTACTTTGGGCTCAAAGAGGGAGATCTGGCTTGGGCAACTGCCATGTACGCCAAGAAGTATCTGGAAAAATGGGGTGTACAGGTTGTTGTTGTTCGTGGAGAACACGAGGATCCATCGATCAAGACGCGCGTACAGCGTGCTGTTGACGCAAACGCTTGCGCCATCATCTCGCTTCACTACAATGCCGGCCCTGCATCTGCAACGGGCTCAGAGGTACTTGTTCCTCATAAGGTAAGCTACAACTACGATCTTTATTTCTCCGGTCAAATTTTTGCCGGTAAGGTTAACTATTACCTCAGAAACAAAGCAGGCATTGTCACCCGCGGTGATGGCGCTACTGAGCGTGGCTACAACGACCAATACGGAACAGACTATTACGAGAATGGCGATGAGTCCGATTATTACGGTATTGTCCGCTATGCTCGTCAAAAGGGAATTCTTGGCGTAATTATTGAGCATCAATTCATCTCTAATCCAGCACATGCCGCTGAGTTTAAAGACCTTGGCGATAATTCCAAGGTTGACTACATTGGCTGGGCAGATGCATGGGCAATTTGGGAAATGTACAGCTCTGATACCTGGTGGAGCATGAGTAGTGTTTCCGCTGTCCAACAGGGTAATGATGTAATTCTTAAACCAGTTCTTACTGGTGTAGTTACGGGTGCGACGTTTACCTATAGTTATGTTGGTCCAGATGGATCAAAGGTGACTGTTGCATCTAATACATCTGATACGTCAGCAACATTTTCTCTTCCAACAAGTGGTCGATATACCTTGTATATCACTACAAAATCTTCTGATGGACAAGAAATTACTCGTCAGATGCAATTTGATGCTACAGTAAAAGAGCAGCCTGGCTGGCGTAAAGTAGCTGATGGCTGGAAGTATGCTGATACTCAGGGAACTCCTTATGTCAGCTGTTGGTTGCAAGACAGTGATGGATGGCATTATTTTGATGCTAGGGGAATTGCTGTTTCTGGCTGGTTTACTACGCCAAATGGTAAGGTTTGGTACTTTGACGCAGCTGCACCTCATAACGCTGCCGCTCTTGGCCAGAGGACCATTTCAGGTAAGTCTTATTACTTTGATGAGACTAATGGAATGGCAAAGAATTCCTGGGTCCACCAGGCTGATGATTCTTGGTCTTGGGCGACAGGAGATGGCTCTTTGCACGCAGGTTGGAAGTACATGCCAAATGGCAAGTGGTTCTACTTTGATGCTAACAACAGCTATCACGCTACCTTTGGTCTTATGACTGACGGAAACAAGAAGTACTACATTGATCAGAATCGTGGTCTGATTTACGGCGGCTGGGTCAATCTTGCTAATGGCGATTGGATCTGGCTTAATGACGACGGTACTCTTTACTCTGGCTGGAAGTACATGTCTAACGGCAAGTGGTTCTACTTTGATGAGAATGCTGAGTATCCACTGATGAAGACTGGACTTGTTATCACAGCTAGCGGCTCATACTACGTTGATGTCAATAGCGGCATGAAGGCTAATGACTGGGTAGAGATGCCTAATAATGTCTGGGCTTGGGCTCAATCTAATGGTGCTTTTGTTTCTGGTTGGTTTAATACACCAAATGGCAAGACATGGTACTTTGATCCAAATACAAAAGAGCACGGTGCTCTCTTTGGTCTTCAGGTAATTAACGGCTCATACTATTACTTTGACCAGAGTAATGGATTGTTGCGCTCTCAAAATGTCACTCTTCCTGATGGTCGTGTTGCTTACGCAGATGCAAATGGCGTTCTTAACATCAAGCCTGCAGATAACAACAACGGCAATAACGCTGGAGATAATAGAGACGCTAACAACAACACACCGGCTGACAATGATTCTCCAATTGAGCCAACTCGCGGCAATTTCTCTGATCGCACCAGCGTTCTTGGAGCTCCTCTTGTCTCTAAAGAGGACCTCCAAAGAGATTTCAACAAGCGCGTAGGTTCTGCTTATCCATCTGTTTATGCCGAGAAGGGCGCTGCAACAGGAACTGATTTTGTAAACCAGCTATGGCAGGCTGCAATTGACGAGGGAGTTCGTCCAGAGCTCCTCTATGCGCAGGTCATGATTGAGACAGGTAACCTCCGCTTTGGTGGCGATGTCCTTCCTGAGCAGTGCAACTTTGGTGGTATGGGTGCAACTGGAAACGGAGCGCACGGACTCTCATTTGATACCGTTCTTAAGGGACTTCGTGCACAGGCTTTGCACCTTCGTGCATACGCAGGTTATGAGCCACTGACCGTTGATCCAAGCGAGGCTCAAAAAGTTGACCCTCGCTACAGTGCTTGGATTCTTTCTAGGAAGGCAAACATTATCCGCAAGCTTGCTGGAACGTGGGCAACGGGTAAGAACTATGCGGTAAAGCTTGTTCGCGTAATGAATGAGCTGTAAAAACCACAGCGTATTATGCAAAAGGAGTTCCGAGAAATCGGAACTCCTTTTTTATGCCAATTCTTTGTGAGTTTGAGTTGAGTTGTCTTATCTGTCAGGTTCCCCTTCAATGGAGTTGAGCATGTCAAAGTAGACGTCATCTTTAGTCATAATTCCTAGGTTCATCATGAAGTTCTTGGCCACACTAAAGAGCTCTGCATCAAGTGAGGCGCGGGTACCATCTAAGAAAATAGTAGAGACTTCATCTGTCGGAGCAACAGGAATTTGATTTTCTATGAGCGTGGCGTAAATCTCATCATCGCTCAGTTCTTCGCAGCTAAACTCAGGCTCACTTTGCGCGAGAATTGCCGTCTCGGTACCAATAATAAACGTAGCACCAGGTAAGAACTTAAGAGCAAACTGATAGCAAGCTTGAGCAGCTTTAAGATGTCTCAAACGCCACTGGAAGAATGCCATGCGATAATAGCCAAACCCAATACTCTCGGGGTCATGGGCAAGCAGCAGGAGCTTCTTGAGCTCATCTGCCGCTGCAGTAATGTCCAGCGACTCTTCAAGACAGTGGGAGAGGTGTAGCCTTGCACTCATGCTAAGAGGAGCAATCTCAACAGCCCTTCTCGCGTGCTGAAGAGCACCTTGAGTTTGCCCCTGGAGCGTCTGAGCAATAGATACCAAAAGGTGAGCCTCAAAGTAAGACATAGGAGCTAGACGAGTGTTTTTCTCGGGATTAGAGAGAATTCTGTTGTAGAGCACTCGATCGACGTAGTTCATAAATACGCGCCACTGAGTGGTGGTTGTATCTGTGTAGGTGTTATTTCCATCAACGGAGTCCAGCGCTTCACGTAGGAGCAGTTCTGCATCTTGATAGTTTTTCTCGCCAATAAGACGCTGGGCCTTGGTAACCGCCAAGGAAAGAACGCCTCCGTCAACAAACTCTTCTGAAATAGCCTCAAAGTCATCTTCTGCAAGCGTGCCCTTAATAAAGCGAGAAACCACGCGTTCTCCCGCTGCTCGCACCGTAGGATCGGTGGAGTTTGCGGTATACGACAAGATAGTGCGGACGTTTTCTTCTGTAGAAGAAGAGAGGTTGCGCAAAATTTTGGTGATAATTTCTTCTCGCGCCTGACCTTCATCAATAGAAAGTCCTGAAACCTCATCGGTGCCCAGCGCGTGAGCTGCGACGCTATCAAGGCGTTTTTGAGACGATTCAACAAAATCGTATCTACTGGGTGGACAGAAAATCTCATCATCTAAGGTAAAGAGTGGATGAACCGCATGAAGAATGCCATCTGCCTCGTCGATTTGCGCGTTCCAGAGCTGATAGACAGAAAGCGGATTAGTCTCTTCTGTAATGTTTGTATCTTCAAATTGCTTGCGAGTAATGTGGAACGAGAAAAGACAGGTATGCAGCTTGTTTGTATTGCATATGCCAGAGAGCCATACCTCGTTAATCCTCTTCGAGCTTCTAAAAGCACTTGCGGTGATGAGCATACCAAGGTGTAAGTTGTAAGCGGTTGCCGCACGGTTGAGGTCATCAAAGGTTGCTTCTTTGATATTTCCATCTGCGCCAAGAAAGCTTCTTGGAAACTGCTCTGGAAGGGCTAGGTGCACCCTAAAGGCGGCAATTCCCTTGTGTACGTTGGTCCTAAACTCAGTGACAAGACGCTGAGATAGACGCAGGCTTTCAATGTGTAGAGAGATGGCTTTGCGGACAACCCATTCGCCATCTTCTTGGGTACTTTGAGTAGTGGCGCAACGGGAGCGAGATTGCTTCATCATGGTAGAAACAATCTTTTGTTCAAAAGCAAGTAGGTCAAGCTCAGATGCCATATTTGCATCAAGAAAGTATCGCTCTGCAAAGAGGGCAGTGTTTAGTGCGCTTTCAATAGTAAGAAGCTGAATCTTCTGCTCATAAGAAAGTGCTTTTTGATTAGCGCGCAGATAAAAGAGGCCATTGGTACGCAGACGTACCACCCGGCAGGGGATAGTACTATCTTGCACGCCAAGGACGCCGGCATCTTTTAGTCTCTGAGCTAAATGCAGTTCAAAATCACTTGGCGGAATAGCAACAGACCCACCTTTTCGGTGAGAATCTTTTTCACGCAAAAATGCTGTAGTTACAAAATGTTTGAGCACTTCAAGAGGGGTAGTGGACTCTGTAAGCGTAAGAGAAAGAGCTTCAATATTGAGCTTAGTATGCCAACCAGTTTGATCAATAGAACCAACATGTTGATTATTTTGAGCAGCGTCTAGAGACTCATCAGGCAGAACGTCTGTATTGACGAGAGACGGATAGAGTTTTCCAAGCCTGTTTCTTCCAGGTTGCTTAGCTTCTGGATTATTTTCCTGACGAGTCATCATACACCTCCCAAGTTAGGCATACTGATTCATCTATAGTTAACTATATACCTTTGCTGGTGTACGACATTTCAGCTGTCAATAGTTAATTCGGCAGGCGAGAAGAAAATGTCATTGACTGGTTAGTTTTGCGCCATGAACGGTATACTCACATACGTAGATGATTGGATTGACATGGCAATAATGCAAAACGTAACTGATACAAACA